>JAKQQT010000179.1 GCA_029564025.1 Armatimonadota bacterium
GTCCAGCTTGGTCGGGTCTACGCCGTGCAGCCAGTGCTGGATGTCCACGCCGACCGTCACCCACTCGCTGCCGTCGTACCGCTTGATAAGGACCGGATCGCCCGAGGTGTCCCACCAGGTCCAACCCTCCTGTGGATCGGCCGGCTCGGTGTCCTGGCGGAATAAGATCGACGTCGCATGGTCCGCCGTGACGTCAGCGCCGGTCTCGGCGGCAAACTTGTTCGTCGCGCCCTCGGCGATCTGGTCGGCGTCCTCGGGGAGGATGTCGATGACAACCTCATCAACGTCCATGATGCCCGTAGCCGCCGAATAGTTCAATAGAAGTTTTGGCACAAAATAGGCAGAACCAGTCTTCAATGCACCGGGTGAATCGGGGCTTGGATTGGGACCCGGTGATCCAGCCGTACTATGGCCGCTGAAGTACCCTGTGAACACTTCCCAATCGGAATCGGGTTCCTCATAATAGACACACACGAGACTGCCCGTACCACCATTCGGCTGATCCGCTACAGCCACTCCTGCGTTATCGTACGTATACACTCCCGCGTAGACTCGTCCCGTGCCTGCCGTTCGTCGCATGCGGACTCGCATCCGATACAGCTTGTTCGGATCGTACGGAATCTTCGTGTTGTAGAGTAGGTTCGTCCGGTCGTTACCGCTGTTGTTGCCGGCGCGGAACACCTTGCCACCGGCAACACCGGCCGCCGCCACGATCGAGTAATCGCCGGCCCCGTTGCCGGTGATCGTCCATCGCGTGGCGAAATCGTTGTTCGGATTCTCGAACGTCTCGCGGAAGGTGTCGATGGGGCTGTCCGCCGTCACGTCGGCATAATCGGCCGGCTTGCCGCCGTCGTTTATCACCTCTGACCAGATCGCCGTACCGGATATGCGAATCGGCGTCCCCCATGTCCCCTCACTTGCCGACGCAGCGATCTTCTGACTGATCCAAACGACGCTGGAGGTGACATTGGTATGCCACCCCCCGGACGTGCCGTCTCCGGTAGGCGTCGAAGGAGGGGTGTCGGCGGCATTGTCATGGTACGTGACAAAGAGGCTCAGGCCGTCAGTCCCATCGGCTCCATCGGTTCCATCCGAGCCATCACGGACCATCAATTCCCAGGCCGACCCGTTGTAGATGTAGGCGTAGCCATTGTCGGTGTCCCGGTAGCAGTGATTGACCACTTCCCAGCCGGGATCGGGAGAGGCGGCATCCCCATGCCAGACGATGGACAGACCATCTTTGCCATCGGCCCCGTTCGCTCCGTCTGCCCCATCGATCGTCATCTGATACCACGTACCCGACTGGTATGTGTAGCTTTTCTTGTCGGTGGAGTTGTAGTAGGCCCAACCATCCGCCGGGTCTGCCGGGTGACTGGCGTATGTCCCCTTCCAAACGATTGCGGTGCCATCCGCCCCGTCTACGCCATCCGCTCCATTCGCGCCGTCGAGCCCATCCGTCCCCTTGATACGAAACGGCGTGCCCCACGTCCCCTCGGTCGCTGTCGCGGCAACCTTCTGGCTAATCCACACAACGGCCGTCGTGGCGTTCGTGTGCCAGCCGCCCGTTGTTCCATCGCCTGTCGGGGTCGAAGGCGGATCGTCATAAGCGTTATCGTGGTACGTGATGAATAAGCTCAAGCCATCGTCGCCGTCCGTTCCCGCTGCACCATCGGAACCATCATACACCATCGGCTCCCACGCAGAGCCGTTGTAGATGTAGACAATTCCATCGTCGGAATCACGGTAGGCCCAGTTGATCTCCGGGCTGGCTG
>JAKQQT010000215.1 GCA_029564025.1 Armatimonadota bacterium
CAGGCATCTTCCCGCACTGGAGGAACTGGGCGTCAGCAGTCTCGCCACCAATATCTACTCGGCGGACAATGTTCTCCTTGCCCGCATTTACAGCGAAAACCGCGAATCCGTCAAGATCAGCGAGATTCCCCAGAACGTTCAGAACGCAACCATCGCCATCGAGGACGAGCGCTTCATGACGCATTCCGGGGTCGACTTCCGGGGCATCGGGCGCGCCCTGTACGAGAACCTAACCCGTACACGGTTAAGCCAGGGCGGATCCACCATCACCCAGCAGTTGGCAAGGAATGTTTATGCGCTCGGAAGAAAGAAGACGTTCGGGCGAAAAGTGCAGGAAGCCATCATTGCTCTGCGTTTGGAAAGGCGTTATTCAAAGCCGGAGATTCTGGAAGGCTATCTGAACGAGGTTTTCTACGGAGCACGAAGTTACGGCATTCAATCCGCCTCGAAAACGTACTTCGGGAAGCCGTGCAATCAACTGACCCTCGCGGAAGCGGCCTTGCTGGCTGGCATTCCCCAGAGACCGAATTACCTGAATCCGTTCGTCAACCCGGAACAGGCGCTTGCGCGCCGCAACGTGGTGCTTGCGAAGATGGAAGAACTGAATCTCGTCACCACGGAGGAGGCGGAAAAGGCACGCCACGAAAAACTTCGCCTTGCCAAACCTCGTAAACAAACCGTTCAGAACTGGAAAGCGCCGTATTTCGTCGATGCCGTGATGCGCGAACTGGAGAACCGATACGACCCGGATATGATATACCGGGGCGGTCTGCAGGTCTACACCAGCCTGAACTACGCCATGCAACAGGCCGCCGAGAAAGCCGTCACCGAGGGCGTCCAGGAATCAATCCGCGCACGGCGCATCAATCCGCAGACCCAGGTGGCCCTTACCTGCGTCGATCCTCACAACGGTTACATCAGGGCGATGGTCGGCGGACGCGACTGGAGCAAATCGCAATTCAACCGGGCCATCAACAACAAGCGGCAACCCGGCTCCACATTCAAGTTGTTTGTTTACACCGCCGCGCTGGAATCTGGATGGTCGCCTTACCGCCGGGTTCAGGACGCCCGGCGATCCTGGAAAACAGCCGGCGGCAAGGTATGGAGTCCACAGAATTACGATTACCGCTACCGGGGTTCCGTCACCCTGAAAACCGCGTTCGCTTTG
>JAKQQT010000223.1 GCA_029564025.1 Armatimonadota bacterium
GTGGATACTACCCCGGCGGCACTGACGAGATCAACACTTGCCGGTACATCGGTATACGTGCCCGTGTACACGGGGGCGGATGGATACGTCTTCAAGTTGAAGGGAGATGACGGATCGACGCTGAAAACTTCGCCTGACCTTATCACGGCAGGTTCTGGCGGCAAGCTGTCCTCGCCATCGGCGGCCGGCGGCGGAGTGTACGTGACGGCGACAGGCGGAGATTATGCGGGGTACCGACTGAGTCCGAGCGACCTCTCAACTCTGGTGGGACTGGCTTCGGGCAAGAATTCCGGAACCCCGCCGTTTATACATCAATACAGCGGAGTCGTTTATCCCCGTGTATTGGTTACGGCATCAGATGAAACACTGACGGCCTACAACGCATCGAACGGTACCGTACAATACGAGAACGTCGATGTCACGCCGAGCGCGACAACCGCATTGACCCTTCCGGTAGCTTACGACGAAGTGGTGTATATGGCGGGAGCGAATGGTATTGTGTACCGTGCGAACGTATCGGACGGTTCGGCGGCCGGCGGCAACTACACTCTGTACAGCGGCGCTTCCGGCAATGCAATACAGGGTATGGCGCTGGATCCGTCGGGTATCGGTTCCGCGCCGACGTTGTTGTTTGGAGCCGCTAACGGCAGTTTCTATAAGGTGCCAATTGCCAATCCGGCCAACGCTGTCGTAATCGCGCAACCGGCCGGTTCATCGCCCTATGCAACAACCCCGTCAATTGACACGACGAATGCTTTGGTCCAGGCGGGCAATGATAACGGCAATGTGTATTCCTTCATGCGGAATTAACATTGTTGCACCATGCCAACCCCTTCCCCCCAATTCTGGCGGGGAAGGGGAGCCGGTAGAGGCCGCCCTTCGGGGCGGCCTTTCTTCATGCGCCCCGATCCGCCTAAACGCCTCACACGGCGTTCCCCTCCTCCCTATGCAGATCACCGGTCATCTGTCCTAGACTGGATGTGTATAATTGTGTTAACGCTACCGTGTGCATCGGGGGGTGCGCCATGGGATATGATCACTCAGCCTGTCTTGTTCGGCTCAAGGCGCCGCTTGCGCTGGCGATTCTGTGCTGGTGTTGCATCACCGGGGCGCTCGCGCAGTCCAAAATCACGATTCCGGGCGGAGGAGGCGCCGTGAAATCGTCTCCCGTCTCGCTCAACGGTTACGTGTATTTTGGCGACGGAGTGGGACAGTTGTGTTGCCGCAACACGCTCACGGGCCAGCCCGGATGGACCTTCAACACGCGCACCAGGGGCGGCTCCATCTCGAGCCTGGTGCTGGGCCGCCCGTCCATCAACTCCATCGGCGGCGCGCTGTATCTGTTCTTCACCACCAACGACGGCTTCGTTTTCTGCGTCAACGCCACCTCCGGCGAGAAGGTGTGGAGTACCAGGAACCCGTTGCTCAGTGCCGCCACCGGAGTCGACACAACGCCAGCGGTCATCACCGGTTCCACCCTGGCGGATACGGTGGTATATGCTTCCGTGTACAAGGCGTCGGAGGGGCGCGTGTTCAAGAGGAAGGGCGATGACGGTTCAGCGCTCGCGAAGTCGGACAATCTGTTCGGCGCGAGCGGAACGAACAACCGGCTATCGTCGCCGGCGGCGTGGGGTGGAGGCGTGTATGTGTCGGTGGTCGGCGGTTTGTTTGCCGGTTACCGGCTGAATCCCGAGAACCTGGAAATCGGGGCGGGCATTGCGTCCGGAATGAATTCGGGAACGCCGCCGTATATCTATCACTACGAAGGCATCATCAATCCGATTGCGCTCATCACGATGACGGACGGCTCTCTGGGCGCTTACAACGCGTCCAACGGCGCCATGATGTTTGTCCGTTCCGTGGCGTCCACGGCTCTGACATCGCCGGTGACCCTGGGACGCGGCGACGTGGTGTACGTGGCCGGCGCGGATGGAGTCATCTACCACGCCCAACTGGCCAACGGCCTGCCTCCCGAGGGCTCCGGCGGATATGAGTTTTTCTCCGGCGCGAAAGGGTATGCCATACAGGGGATTGCGGCCGATCCGGCGGGAATCAACGCCCAGC
The DNA here is from genome assembly GCA_029564025.1 of Armatimonadota bacterium. Lineage (GTDB taxonomy): Bacteria > Armatimonadota > DTGP01 > JAKQQT01 > JAKQQT01 > JAKQQT01. The sequence continues at coordinate 2,065 of JAKQQT010000223.1, forward strand.
CGACCCTGTTGTTCGGCGCGGCCAACGGATGTTTCTACCAGGTGCCCCTCGCCAATCCGGCGTCAGTCCGATGCACCGCGACACCCGGATCCGGAAAAGCCTACGTCACCACCCCGACCATCGACGCCGCGGGCACGGGAACGGACCTCATCGGCAACGACGACGGCAACGTGTACGGATTTGCGCGGCGGTAGGCCAGGTAACGGATATGGGGGATGGGCGGCGAACCTAATTCCTCAATTTCGGCAACAGCAGAACGAACGCGAAGACACCGTACAACAGGCTGGAAATCAGCATTTCCCACGGCATGGTGATCGCGTCCGCCAGCGCGCTTAGCGCCATTACCCCGATCGGCATCGCGCCCATAAACGCCAGGCTGTTCACGCTCATCACACGGCCGCGCAGTTCGTCCGGCACCGTCTGCTGGATAATCGTCGCGGCAATCCCCAGCGTCGATGACACCGAGAAGGACTGAAACGCCACGCCCACGCACGCCACGGTCAGGTTGAAGCCCGCCGAATGGCCCTGCATCAACCCCAGGCCGGGGCCGGCCCACAGAATCAGCAGGCCGGTCACGATTCCGGCGAAGCCAACGGCCATGTGCCGGACGCGGTATCGCTCCGGAACGATCATAATCGACATCGCGCCGAGAAGGGCGGCGCTTCCGCCAACCGTCATCGTCGTTCCCACGGCCCCGGCGCCCATTTTCAGCACATTCTTCACGTAATACGGCATCAGAACCGCGAAATTCGGAAAGATCAACAGCGTGGTCAGAAGCCCCACCCAGATCAGCGCCATCACGCGTCGTTGCGAGCGGATGTAGCCCAGCCCCTCGCGCATCGCGGCCAGAATGGAACCGTGTGCCTGCGGCGTGCTGACACGTAACGGGCGAATCACCAGCAGGGTCAGAATCACCGGTAGGAACGACACACCGTTGGCGATGTAGGCGGCCTGTGCGCCGAACTGCCCGATCAGCCAACCTGCGATGCCGGGTCCGATGACGCGCGATCCGTGGAAAATCGCCTGGTTCAACTGCACCGCCGCCGGAATCTCCTCGCGCTCCACAAGGTCCGGCGCCAGCGCGTTGTTCGCCGGCATCTCAAACGCCATGCCGATGCCGCTGATCACCGCGAAGGCCAGGATATGCCAATACTCCAGCTTTCCGCTTCCAACAAGATACGCCATCACAAACGCCAGGCTCGCGAAGAGCACCTGGGTCCAGATCAGGATAATCCGCTTGTTTCCCTTGTCCGCCGCTACGCCGCCGTGCAACAACAGCAGGATGGGCGGGATAGACGCGACGAACGTCACCACACCCAGCGCGGTGGCAGTGGGCGCCAATTGCATCGTCACCCAGGCCGCGGCGAGTTGCTGGGCCCAACCGCCTATCAGCGACACGAATTGCCCGATCCAGTACAAACGGTAATTCCGGTGCCTCAGCGGCGCCCACGGTTTGGGTTTCGATTCGATTGTGGTTTGCGACTTCACACAGGCTCTTTCATCCGGCTTGGAAGGGGATCAGCACCCGAGGACACACCGCGGCTGACGAATACGGAATGCGGAGGCGGGCGCATGGGTCTATATTGAGTGTGTGATTTCGTGCAAACCGGCACAACGGTAAAGGAGACGACATGCATATTCCCGATGGTACGATCAGCCCATCAACGGCGGTCGTCGGATACGCGGCCGTGGCGCCGTTCTGGTTCATCGCCTCGCGCAAGGCTTCGAAGGAATTGAAGTCTGCCGCCATTCCGCGTCTGGGGCTGTACGCGGCATTTTCCTTCGTTCTTATGATGTTCAACGTTCAGTTGCCCGGCGGCACCAGCGGACACGCAGTGGGCGGCGCGCTGGCGGCTATCGCACTGGGCCCGTGGCAGGCCGTGCTGGCCGTATCCGCCGCGCTTGCTATCCAGGCCGTCTTTTTCGCGGACGGCGGTATCCTGGCGCTGGGACTGAACTGCTTCATCATGGCCGTGGCCCTTCCATTCAGCGCCTGGTACGCTTTCCGCCTGCTCCGCAGGGGAAGACTGCCCGAACTGCCCGCCGCGGCTGTGGCCGGATGGTTCGGGCTGATGATTGGCGCCCTGCTGGTGGCGATTGCACTTGGCATTCAGCCCGCCCTTTTCCGCGCCGAGGACGGCACCGCCCTGTACTTCCCGTTCGGCCTGGCGGTGGCCTTGCCGGCGATGCTGATTCCTCACGCGTTGGTGGCCGCACCCATTGAAGGTCTTGTCTCCGCTCTGGTCTACGGGTTCCTTGTGCGGTCCCAATCCGGTCTCGTACAGGACCGGCCGGTCGAGGAAGGACGCATGAAACTCTGGCCGGCCTGGATCGGTCTGTTGCTGATGATTCTCCTGACGCCGGTGGGACTGCTGGCCCAGGGGACGGCCTGGGGCGAATGGGGCTCCGAGGAACTCGAGAAACTGGCGGGATATCTGCCGAAGGGCTTCGCCGCCGGCCAGTTGGAGTCACCGACCCACGTGGCGCCGGACTACGTGATTCCGGGTCTTCCCGATATGCCCGGTTACGTCGTCTCCGCCGTGGTAGGGGTTATCTGCGTGCTGGCCCTTGTGTGGGTCCTCGGCATTGCGTTGCGCGAGCGAAAGCCTGCTCCCGGCGATTCCTGATTTTATGGCCTCCCGGTACCGGAAAGCGCTGGATGAATTCGGGGCGATGCTGGGCGTCGGCTGGGACACCGAACGCTCGGCGCGCCTGGCGGGCTGGTTGCAGAACCGCGATCCGCGCTGTAAGGCCGTCGCCGCACTGGCGCTTCTCATCACCGTGGCTCTCGTGCGGTCACCGGCCACTTTAGCCGTCTTGTATGCTTTTTGCCTCTTCGTCACGGCGACCTCGCGGCTGTCCGTCACCCGGTTGATGCGCCGCGCCTGGATCGCCGCCGCCGTGTTCACCGGGCTCATCGCCCTGCCCGCGGTACTGAATGTTTTTACTCCCGGGCCAACGGCCGTGCAACTGCCGTTCGGCTGGGCCGTCACAACCACCGGCCTCACCACGGCCGCGCGGTTGTTGCTCCGCGCCCTCACGTCTCTGCACGTGCTGTGGCTTGTCGTGTACACCACGCCGTGGAACCGGGTCCTGGCCGCGCTTGGTTCACTCGGTGCGCCCGCGCCGGCCGTTGTTACACTCGGCATCACGCACCGGTACGCCTTTCTGTTAACCCGGATGGCGGGTGAAATGATGGCAAGCCGATCAGCGCGGACGGTCGGGCATATCGACGGAGCGCGGAACCGGGCCCAGATCACCAATGCCGCCGGAACCCTTCTGCTCCATTCGCACCATTCCGCCTCCGCCGTTCACGGCGCGATGATCGCCCGGGGATTCACCGGGCGTTTCCGTTCGCTGGAACCCTTCCGGGCCACGTGGCGAGACGTTGTTCTCGTGTTGCTCGCCTTGGCCCTTTCGTTCGCCGCCTGGAGCATCGACCGCCATGCCTTCTAACGATCCCCCGATCTTCCGAGCCCGCGATATCGGTTTCGTCTATCCGGACGGAACGACCGGCCTGAACGGCGTGTCGTTTGATGTGCCGAAGGGCGATCGATTGGCACTGCTGGGCGCGAACGGTTCCGGAAAAAGCACGCTTCTGCGACTGCTGAGCGGCCTGTCCTTTCCAACAACGGGTACGCTGGAAGCGTTCGGTGAACCGCTGACCGAGAAATCGCTGGAGGATGACGCGTTCTCAACGGCCTTCCGGCGGCGTGTTCAACCGGTGTTCCAGGACGCCGACACGCAGTTGTTCTCGCCCACGGTGGAGGAGGAAGTGGCCTTCGGGCCTCTGCAACTGGGCGATCCGTCGCGGGCGGCCTCCGCGGTGGCTGAGGCGCTGGAAGGCATGTCCGTGTCGCACCTTCGCGAACGCGCGCCGTACCGTCTGTCCGGCGGCGAGAAGCGCAAGGTGGCCTTCGCCGCCGTGCTGGTGCTGAACCCGGAGGTCCTTTTGCTGGACGAACCGATGACCGGCCTGGACCCGCGCAGTGTCGGCGCGCTTCTGGATGCCCTGGACGACTTTTCCAGCGGCGGAGGCACCATCGTGGTCGCCACGCATGACCTGCCCCTGCTGAAGGAAATGGCCAATCGGGCTATTGTTCTTTCCGAGGACGGCAGGGTGGCCCGGGACGCGTCCGTTGATGATATTCTTGCCGACCGCCCGTTTCTGGAATCGCACAACCTGGCGCATATACACCGCCACCATCACGGTGGAGAGATACACACGCATCCGCACGAGCACGGATGGGAAGGAACGATGTCATGAGAATCGGAATACTCGCCTGTTTGGTCGCCGTACTCGCATTGGCCGGATGCGGCGCGCCTGAATCCGCGAAGAAACCCGGCGCCATGAAGGCCGCTCTGCTGGTCGCCGGTCCCGTCAGCGACAAGGGCTGGAACGGATTGGCGCACGATGCAGGCGTCAAGATGTCCGCCGATATGGGCGTCGAAGTCTCCGAACTGCAAACGAAAAGCATGGGCGAAATCGAGGCCGCCTTGCGCGACTACTCCGCCCGGGGCTATGACGTCATCTTCTGCCACGGCAACGAGTACGGCGAACCCGCGCTGAAAGTGGCGAAGGACTTCCCGAAGACGCACTATGTCATCACCGCCGGCCGCGTCAGCGCGCCGAACGTCACCTCCCTGATGTACGGCATCGAGGACGCCGCCTACCTGTGCGGCATGCTGGCCGCCGGGATGAGCACAACCGGGCAAGCCGCGTGTGTCGGGGGTATGGAGATTCCCGTCATCGTAGGCACCTTCAAGGGCTTCGAACTCGGCACCAAGGCCCGGAGGCCGGATATGAAGGTAACATCGGCCTACATCGGCAACTGGGACGACACCGGCTCGGCCAAACAGCAGACCGCCACGCTCATCAATCAGGGCAATGACTTCATTCTACACAACGCGGACGCCGCCGGACTGGGCGTGTTCCAGGCTGTACAGGAAGCCGCCAAATCGGGCAAGAAGGTGTACGCCTTTGGGAGCAACGCCGACCAGGCCTCGCTGGCGCCGGACGTGATCCTCGCAAGCGCCGTGCTGGAAATCAACAAGGCGTTTGAAACCGTTATCACCGAGATCCGCGAAAACCGCTTCCAGGGCACGAAGCGCGCGCTCGACATCACCAACGGCTATGTGACCCTGCAGATCAATCCGGCGTTGAAGGACCGGATCCCGCCCGACCTGCTGAAGCAAGTCGAAACCGCCCGCGAGAAAATGGTAAAACGCGAACTCATCGTTCCGAAAACCGACTAGACCGGTCAACCACAGAGACGCAGAGGCACAGAGACGGAAAAGAGATTAAAGATTAAGACTTAAAGATTAAAGATTACGAATGGTTGTTGGGTAGTTTGCATGTCTATAGATACACTAATGATGGCGATACAAGACCGTGTGTCTAGCTGTCACGGTATCTCAGTTACGTTTCGGTTTATGGGTAATCTTTAATCCTTAATCTTAAATCTTTAATTCTTAATCATGAAACTTATCGCTTTCGTCGCTCTCACCGCCGCCGCCGGGGCTTACGCCATGGATGCCTTCATCATTCCGACCGTCGACTTGTCGAAGGACGAAAAGGCCCGCATCATCATCGACCGGGAAGCCGGCCAGTACCTCGGCCACGTGACCACCGTTCTCCTGGACGACCGGAAGACCATCATCGCGGTGTACCCGAAAGGCCACGGCAAGGGCGCCATCGTGATGAAACGGAGCACGGACGGCGGCAAGACCTGGAGTGACCGCCTGCCGACTCCGGAGAATTGGTCGACCAGCCTCGAGGTGCCGACCATCTACAAAGTCACCGACCCGAAGACCAAAAAACGCCGCCTCCTGCTGTTCTCCGGACTGTATCCCGCGCGACTGGCGACCTCGGAGGACCTTGGTAAAACGTGGACGCCGCTTAAGCCCGTGGGCGAGTGGGGCGGGGTGGTGGTGATGGCCAGCCTGACGCAACTGCCGAACGGAGACTGCCTGGCCTGGTTCCACGACGACGGGCGCTTCATCGGCCCGGAAACCGCGGCGACGGCATCTTCCGCCTGTACCAGACGCGTTCGCGCGACGGCGGGCTGACGTGGGAACATCCCCGCATGCTGTACAAATCCTCCGACGTTCACCTCTGCGAACCGGGCCTTGTCTATTCGCCGGACCGGGTACAAATGGCGCTGTTGCTCCGCGAAAACAAGCGCGTCAGGAACTCGCACGTCATCTTCTCCAGCG
>JAKQQT010000225.1 GCA_029564025.1 Armatimonadota bacterium
GTGGATACGAACTCGAACGGAAACTCGCAGTCCAGGACAAACGGCGCGTCGTCCGTGCCGTAGATTTTCTCGGCTGCCGCGTCGGGCACGTACCGCTTGCCCGAGCGTTCGGAACTCGTGATGAGTTCCGCCGTGCATTCCGAGATGAACGTCTTGTCCTTATTTGAGAGCAACATCAGGCTCCTCCACATACCCGTGTTCGTAGATTGCGGGCCTTATCGCTGGCGCTGCCATGATTCCGTTATCCGGGTCGTCAACCACGGCACCGCCGTCATCGGATGCGGCACCCTTAACCCGACCTTTGTAATCGTCCTCAAGGTCGCCCTGAAGGTCCGCCCAGAACGACGGCTGTTTCGTCTTGTCCACCTGCTTGTCGCCGCTCTGGAACGAGAAGTTGTTCGCGGTGATCGAGCGCATGAGCGAGCAGACGTTGATATGCGCCTTCAGAAGAAGGTATTCCTGCTGCTCGCCGGACGGGTCCGGCGTTATTTCACCGGCGTTCACGGCGAACGATGTGCCGAAATCCTTATTCACTGCATACACGGCACGGGTCACGCACCGGGTGAGATACTCGTCTCCGAGCATCTCCCCGGCGGTGTCCCCTATGTCGAGCCGCAGAAGTGTTACGAGATCACTTGCGAGCATCCCCGATCTCCTTCAGGCGTTCCTTGAGTGCTTTGATGACGCTGCCGCGCTGTTCGGTCTGGAGAATGGTCTGGATGACTTTCGGGTCGGTCGCATCTTCGACAAACTCGATGGCGTCCGCTTCATCCAGTTTCTGGTAGTCCGCGGGCGGCGCGGGCAGTTTCGGCGCGGGCGCTTTCGCGGCTTCCTCGTCCGTGACGACCGCAATGCGGCCCGCGTCGATCTGCTTCTTGATCTCGGGCGTTATCTCCGGCACACCCACGACCGCGTTGCCCTGAAGACGCAGTTTCGCGGCGGGGATGTGCAGGATGCCCGGTGTGAGATTTCTGATCTTGATCATGCGTTCCTCCTCCGCTTACGGCTGAATGACGACCTTGGAGACGATGTCCGGGCGCGTGACGCCCATGCCGAGTTCGCTCCAGATGAGCCAGCCGGTTTTGAATTTCAGTTTCTTGTCGATTGCTTCCGCCGTGAGAGGCTCGCGAACGGGCATCTTGCCGATTTCCTCGTCGGGGATGAGAAGAATTTCGTTCACATCAGCCGCGGAGGTAAGCAGCACGTTCGCGCCGCCGTACACTTTGATGATGCCTTTCTGGCGAAGTTCGAGCTGGGTGACCGGGTCGAGG
>JAKQQT010000226.1 GCA_029564025.1 Armatimonadota bacterium
CGCCGCATTTGATGTCGCGCCGGTGGCAAAGTATCTGGTTTTCACCATTTCACCTTTTTATCCGATGGCGGGATCACGATTCCAGGAGGTACCAACCGTTTATGTGATGGGAAGTGATGACAGGGCAATCAACTACGATGGCCCGATTACGTTATCCATCAAACCGGGCACTGGAACAGAAGGCGCGGTCCTGAATGGAACAACCACCGTGAATTGCGTGGAGTATTACGCAATATTCACGGACCTGTCGATCGACAAGGCGGGACACAATTACGTCTTAACGGCAACAAGCCCCGGTTTGATACCGGGAGACAGCGAGGCGTTCGACGTCGCGGAAGCGGCGTCGTCTCTTGTCTTCGAAGTCCAACCGGGGAGGTGGTGTGAATCGGGACTCGGAACCCAGCCAATCGTCGCCGCGAAGTTCAACGACGGCACGACGGCGAATTACTTCAGCGGGCCGGTGACCATATCCATCAAGCCCGGTTCGGGAACGCCCGGCGCTGTGCTGAACGGGAACCGAACGAAGAATTGCATCAACGGCAGGGCGGCGTACAGAGACCTGTCCATCGACAAGGCGGGAGCCGGGTATGTGCTCACAGCCTCAAACCCCGGTTTGGCATCGGGAGACAGCCAACCGTTTGACGTTGTCACGCGCTACACGGTGTACGCCTGGGGGCTGAACGAATACGGCCAGCTGGGAGACGGGACGGTTGATGAACGGCACACACCGACGGCGCTTGCGGGCCTGTACGACGTAATATCAGTTGACGGCGGCACGACGCACAGCCTAACGGCAACCGAAGACGGTAGCGTATGGGGGTGGGGGAATAACTACTACGGCCAACTGGGTGACGGGAGTACCACGGACAGCCTGATTCCCGTTCAGATTTCGGGGCTTGCCGGCGTCCGGCAGGTCAGCGCCGGTCGTGGCCACAGTCTTGCCCTGATGGAAAACGGGACTGTCTGGGCGTGGGGCTGGAACTCGCGCGGGCAGTTGGGGGACGGGACACAAACTTGGCGATCCACACCGGTTCAGGTGCCCGATCTGACGGACATCAAGGCTGTCAGCGCGGGCTACTATCACAGCCTGGCTTTGAAAAATGACGGAACCGTATGGGCGTGGGGAGGCAACACGAGTGGTCAACTTGGTGACGGCACGTGGTCGATGCGGAAGTCGCCTGTCCGGGTCCTCTACCTTTCCGACGTCAAGGCTGTCAGCGCGGGCAGTTTCCACAGCCTGGCGCTGAAGGAGGACGGTTCGGTATGGGCCTGGGGTCTCAACAGCTCCGGGCAACTGGGCATCAATACCACGGAAAGTTCGCCTGATCCCGTCCAGGTCACTGCCTTAAACGAAGTGGCGGCCGTTGCGGCGGGCGGTTTTCACAGCCTGGCAGTGAAGTCGGACGGAACGGTACTGGCCTTCGGCTCGGATGGTTTGGCGCCAACGGAAGACCTCACGCCGGTTGCCGTGGCCGGGCTGACGGGCGTCATCTCGGCAACCGCGGGCGAGTCTTCCAGTTTCGTTATGTGCGACGATCGAAGCCTGTGGGCGTGGGGCAGTAACTATTCCGGTACACTGGGAGACGGTACGACCGAAGAGCGTCACACACCTGTACGGGTTCTTTGTCCGGCAGGCATCATCGCAATTGGCGCGGGCGATTTCCACGGGATGGCCGTCGTGTCGTCTGTACTGACTCACCCGTACGCTGTCGAAGAGGCGCGCGATGCGCTGTCGATTACAGGGGGCTTGAGCTCGGTGGACAGGATACAGTTCGATCGGCTGAACGCGGTATTCACCGGCCCCTCCGCCGGGATCATCGACATCATCGACGTTGCCCGCATCGCGCGCAAGGCCGCGGGGCTGGAGCCGAATCCGTAGCCAGGGGGCAGGATTCAGGATTCGGGATTCAGGACCGGGCAACCAACCCTTTTCCCTCCTTGGTGAGGAGGAGAATCGGAACCGGCCAATCATCGTTGCACCCTTCATCCTCGCGGGCTCGTTTTGGAGTGTGTGAGATTGATATTGTTGGAAGTTGGCGGGACGTGCGAACGTCTCTCCGTTGGTTGCTCGGCGTTTTTTGGTGTCTGGTGTGTTTCTTGCACGCCGTTGATGGTGTAGAATAAAATGCATGGACTGGTCGGATAGCCATCCGGCCAGTCCCCCTGATTTCGCCTGTGGCGCCTAATGAAAGGAGCGCTCATTACGATGTTTCATCTTCTGCTTTCGAGGCGAGGATGGCTGGCCCTCGCGGCCGTGCTCGCCGTTTCGGTGATAACCGCTCGCGCGCAGGAAGCCCTGCTCGTGCCAGACTGGGCGAACAAGAAGGTGCTGTCGTTCGATGCCTACGACGGTCATCTCCTGGACGCCAACTTTATCGCCGGTGCCCCCACGCTGAGCCAGCCCCTGGCCGCCATCCCCAGCGGTAACGGGACGATACTGATCGGCGACAACCTGACCAAGGGCATCTTCGAGTACAACTTGGACGGCACGCTGAAGCGGACGCTTTCCGACACCACGATGGTGGGTGGCGGCGCCGTGAAGGGTCTGGATATTTTCCAGAACGAGTTGTACGCCGTCATTACGTCGGGAACTTACGCCAATACCGTTCAGAAGTTCGATCTAAACACCGGCGCCCGCATCGGAACGTTCATCTCCGGCCTCACCGGCCCAACGGACATCTATTTCCGTGGCGGCGATGCCCTGATCGGTGAGCGGTACTCGGCGTCGCTGAGCAAGATCACACAGTGGTCGCTCACGGGTATCAAGATCGCCGACTGGGTGACCTCGGACGGCGTAACCGGGATTGACCTGCCGTATCAAATCACCGGCGGGAACGGCGACCACATCCTCGTCGGAGGCTTCGCGCAACCGGCGGGCGTGTATGAATATGATGCGAACGGCGGTCTCGTGACCGTTTGGGGTGCCGACACCGGCCGATTCTTCCGGGGCGGCGTTGTGCTCGGCAACGGCAATATGTTCTACACGGCCAACAACTTCGTTACCGTGATTGACAAGAACACGGGCGCCGCGACGGATCTTCTGACCTCCGGCAACTTCCAGATGATCCACCGCGTGAACCTGACGGCGATTCCGGAACCCGGCACGCTGTCTTTGCTCGCGTTGGGACTGGCCGCCCTGCCTTGGCGCCGCCGCCGTTCCTGAGGAACCTGCGACAACGCGGCGTTTCCTTTGGGGGCGTCCGTTCGGGCGCCCCCAACCGATTTTGCGTCAGGACAACGAACGACACCCGCCGACAGCGGGTATTACCGTAAACGGTCGGATTGGGACCTGGTGGGAGATACCGTAATGAAAAAGCATACCGGACAGAGCGTATCGGCCTTTACGCTCATCGAATTGCTGGTGGTCATCGCGATCATCGCCATTCTGGCCGCCATCCTGTTCCCGGTATTCGCAAAGGCACGTGAGAACGCGCAGAAGACCAGTTGTCTCTCCAATTTGAAACAGACCGGCGTCGCCGCTCTGTTGTTCTCACAGGACCGCGAAGACGCCTTCGTTCCGCTCGGTACCACCGACCTGACGACCGGGGTGATCAGTTACTGGCACAGCGGTCAGTTGAACGGCGTCTGGGACGACAAGTACGGCCTGTTGTATCCGTACCTCGGCGGCAAGCAGATTCACGACTGCGGATCGGCATCAAAGGTTAAAATCGCCAATCCCAGCATCAAGTTCTGGCCGGCATACGGCGTCTATGTTCCGACCGTCACAGACAGCGCAGGGAATCAGAAATCGGCAAAGATGACGATGGTGAAGAATCCCTCGCAAACGGTGTGGTTCTGCGACGGCGGGACCATCAACCGGTCAACGGGAGGTTTGATACGGGTTGCCGGACTGGAACCGCCTTCCAACAAAACCCCGTATGTTCACGCACGTCACAACGGCAAGGCGAACATTGTCTGGATGGACGGACACGTGCAGAGCCTTTCGCCCATCTACCGCAGTGATCTGAGCGGACTGGTGTCACAGGCCAATCTGCGCTTAAACAATGTCGGCGACCTGGCGCCGGGTGAACTGACCGGCGACCCAAAGAAAGACGACTATTATTTTCTGCTGAGTAAATGAAACCCTATTCCCGGAGGATTCCCGACCTGGGCGTTGCCGGGTTCTATCGAGAACAGGATATTCCATGCCAAACAGATTCCACAAGCCTGCTGTGCTGTTGTTGACCGCGCTTGCGCTGTGTGTTCCGTCTCTGGCCGTTCCGCCGGCCCGAGTGGTCACGCGTCCGGTGCCCAAGGTGCCGATCATCGACTACAAACTCGAAAACGGTTTGAGGGTGATTCTCTCTCCGGACAAGGTCGCCCCCGTGGTGAGCCTGACGGTGATGTACAATGTCGGCTCACGCAACGAGAAGCCGGGCAAGACAGGTTTTGCCCATCTGTTCGAACACCTGATGTTCGGCGGCTCCGAGAACGTCGGCAAGGGGGAGCACTTTGCCCTCCTTTCGGAGAACGGTGGCTCCTACAACGGCACCACCAGCCAGGAAAGAACGGTGTACTACGAGACGGTTCCAGCCAACCAGATGAACCTTGCCCTGTTCCTGGAAGCGGACCGCATGCGCGCCGTTGACCTGACCCAGGACAGCCTGGACCGCGAGATTGCCGTCGTAAAGGAAGAACGGCGTCAACGGGTGGACAACGAAGCCTACGGCAGTCTCTATGAGCATTCGCTGAGGCAGTACTTTAAGACTTTCGCCTATCAGCACAGCACCATCGGAAGCATGGAGGACATCGGAAACGCGAAGCTTGAGGACGCCATGTCCTTCTACAAAACGTATTACCGGCCCAATAACGCGGTTCTCGTGCTTGTCGGTGATTTCAAGGTCGAGGACGCGAAGAGAAGCATCCGGAAGTACTTTGGTCCCATTCCCGGCGGTCCGCCGATTCCCCCGATAGACGGGATTGAACCGGACAGGCAGGAAAGCGGGGAGCGGTTTGTCTACACGGATCCGCTGGCAAAAATGCCGCGAGTGCGGCGCTACTACCGTGGCGTCCGGGGCGACCATCCGGATTTCTATGCTCTTCAGGTTCTGGCGACGGCCCTGTCCGGTCGCGGCAAAACAGGCCGGTTGTATGAGCCGCTTGTGGAATCCCGGCTCGCCCTGGGCGTTTCCGCGGTAGCGCTGGAAATGCAGACAAACAGCCCGTTCCAGATTGAAGTGGGATTGCCCGCCACCGGTGACCCCGCCAAGGTTGAGGAAACGCTGGATCGGGAGATTGCACGCATTCAAACCGACGGCATCACCGAAAGCGAACTGAGCAGAGCAAAGACCCAGTTGAGAACATCATGGGCCGCGCACCTGCAGACAACCGGCGCGAAGGCTTCGTACCTGGCGACGTACACAACCTACTATAACGACCCCGATCGCATCAACACGCTTTTCAGCCGCCAGAATGCAGTTACCCTGGACGATGTCAAGCGCGTCGCCAATACGTACCTCGCGAAGGAAAACAGCGTGACCATCGTTGTGAATCCCGGCCTTGCCGATGCGCCGGCCAACAACAACGGGAATACAGGGCACAGCCCGGAGGAGGCCCAGTGAAGAAGACCTGGTTCTGGATTGCCCTGGCATCCATACTCACGCTGAACGCGGCGCAAGCGCAGGAGTCTCCTGGTGTTGACGAGAATGAAGCGGCCAAACCGGCCGTCCGCAAGAATCTCGCGCCGGTGGACAAGAAGACGCTGAAAGTCCGATTCCAGCGCCCGAAGGAATACACTCTTCCGAACGGCCTGAAGATACATATTCTGGAGGACCACCGGGTACCCGGCACAACCGTTCGTTTGCTGTTGCAGGCCGGTACCCTGTACTGGCCGAACCAGGTGGAGGCAGAAGCGGCGGGATCCCTGCTCACCGAGGGAACAACCACGAAGACCGGCAAGGAGATCGCCCGGATCGTGGACGGAATGGGCGCGGAACTGACCTCCGGCACGGGAATCGACTTCTCGTCTCTCAGCATTTCCGCGCTCAGCGACTACACGGAGGTTCTGCTGGATATCATCGCCGATGTCGCGCTGAATCCCTCGTACCCCCAGGACAGGCTGGACAACTACAAATTCCGGCGGATCGCCGGGCTTCCCGCGCGAAAGGTCGATCCCGACAACCTGTCCTCGATGCTGACGGCGCGCGTGAACTATGGAACCTCGCGGTTTGCCCGTCCGTTGCCCAAAGAGGAAGAGATTCAGGCGGTGACACGCGAAGGGTTGTTCGTGTATCACAAGGCCGCTTTCAGCCCGGACCGCGCCACCATCACTGTTGTCGGCGACGTGGACGCCAAAACCGTTGTCGAGCGCATCAAGGCTCTGTTTGGAGAGTGGAAACCAACCGCTGGTCTCTTGCCGGAACCGTCCAGGGAATTCCAACCCAAGGACAAAACAGTCGTCCACATCGTTGACCGTCCGGGATCCCAGCAGACGATGCTGAGGTTCACCAACATTGCGGTGCGGCGCAATCATCCGGATTACATCCCGCTGTTGGTGGCCAACCGGATTCTTGGCGGCGGAAGCACAAGCCGGCTGTTCCGCAAGATTCGCGAGGAGAAGGGTTACACGTACGGTGCTTACTCCTCATTGAGCGCGCCGCGTTGGACCGGAACCTGGGGCGCCTATGCCAGCGTGCGGTCCGAGGTGACGGGGCCGGCCGTGGACGACTTCCTGGCGGAATTCAAGCGCCTGCAGACTGAACCTGTCGATCCTGATGAACTGGACCGCGTGAAGCGAACACTGACGGGCAGTTTTGCCCGTACGCTGGAAAGCCCGGACAACATCCTCGGCAAGTACACGGAGTTGCTGAGAAACGACCTGCCGCTGGATTACTGGGAGACGTATCCGAAGAAGATCAACGCCGTCACCGCCGACGACGTGATGCGGATGGCCAGGAAGTACCTGGGCGAAGGCCGCATACAGATCATCGCCGTTGGCGAGCGCGAAAGTATCGAGCCCGTGTTGAAGAAGCACGGCCCGGTGATCGTATACAACACCGACATCGAACCGATATCGCAGTAGGGCGGGAATCGGACCGGCATTTCAGTTTGACCGGTCCCGGGAGCGCAGATATGAATCACAAGCATAACTTGCGGCAATACAAGTGGGCTGGCTGGCTGACCGCGCTGGTTCTGGGGGCGGCGCTGTCGTTTCCGGGCACAGCCTCGACGTTCGGCTCGACACTGCTGGTCCACGAAGTAATGACGGCCGATGCCGGCAACACGACCCGGGAGTTCATCGAGGTGCGGAATGTCTCCGAGATGGACCTTCACGTCGGCTTCTACACACTGGAATGGCGAAGCGCGGGCAACACAACCGTCACACAGATATACCGGTTCCCGGCCGGGGCGGTGATACCGGCGGGCGGCTACTATCTGCTCGTCAGCAGTAGTTACCGCGACTATTACCCGGATGTGGTTTACAACGACAGCTACTATGTGGCTCCCGGTTTGGGCGGCATCATCAGCACCAATGGCGGTGTCGGCCTGAAGGACGCATCCGGCAACATCGTCGATTCGGTTGCGTGGGGCAATATCACCGCCACGCCCCACCCGTTCCTGGAGGGTACCGCCGCGCCCCAACCGCCATCCGGTTGGAGCATCGAGCGGCAATCCGGTACGGACGGAAAACTGGATCACGATGACAACGGAACCGACTTCGTTCTCACGAATCCCCCCACGCCCACAAGCACCGCATACGTTCCCAATGTGCCGCTTGTCAGCGTTCAAGCAGATCCGGCTTACCTGGAACCGGGCCAATCCACGCAGATAACCGCTACCGTAACTCAAACCGTGAATCCGATCACCGGGGTAACGATCGATCTGACTCAGTTCGGGGGTGGGGCGGAGGTTCCCCTGACGAACACATCGGGGGACACTTGGACGACAACGGTATCGATTCCCACAGGTCAGGCTTCCGGCCCGTATGCGCTTTTGATTCGCGCCAACGACAGCGCGGGACAATACGGCCTGGGCGGGGTCGACTTGTTCGTTTACCCGGGTCCGGCCATTACGGTTACCCAGGCAAGGGCGAAACCGGTGAACACCGGTGAACTCCTTCGGGTGAGAGGTGTCGTGGTCTCAACGCGCACGGCTTACGCGTATATCATGGATGCGGACGGGAGCGCCGGAATCGCGGTTTCCGCCGGCGTTCCGTTCTACGGAGTCGAGCCTTTGCTTGTCGGCCAGGACGTGACCATCACGGGCAAACTGACCCAGGAAATCTGGACGAACAGCAGTGGCGCCGTCATCTACACCGGCGAATATGTGCTGACCACGGCGACGGGCAAACCGGCCGATATCGTGGTCCATTCTTCCGGCAATCCAATTCCGGCGCCCAAGGTTGTCACGCTGGAAGACATCGTCAACAATCCGGCTTTACAGGGGCAGTACGTATCGGTTACCGGAGTTACGGCCCTGGGACCGACCTCGAAGGTCAACTCCGTGACGGGTGACGTAACGTGCAACGTTGAAGTGGCGTCACCGTCGGGTCACTTTTACATCGCCGTGTCACACAACGCCACGGACAAGCCTGCGGTTCCGTATCCCGGCATGCCGCAATACCCGATTCCCGCCAATATGGACGGGACCGGCTACTACATCCCCTGGACGGCGGCCGGTGACGAGTTCAACGTGCGCGGGATGGTGTCTGTCATCAGTCTTTACCTGGGTTCGAAGGTCATTCGGGTGCGGGACGCCGATGACTTTGTTCTCACCAACAACGCCAAGTTCATGCGAGGCGAAACGACTCCGGCACAGGTGGAGCAGGGAGCTTTCGTGAATCTGCGTGTGGTGGGATATCCGGTTCGCACCGCATCGGTGACCGCCAACTGCAGTGCGCTCGGTCTGGGTACGGTGACGCTGACAGATGACGGAACCGGCGGTTACGCCAGGGTTGTGAAGGTGCCGGTCGGCACTCCGATCGGAAACATCGATATTCCGGTAGCTGTCTCGAAGGCAGGGCAGACCGCGAACGGATCGATCACGTTGAAGGTGGTTGCCCCGACCTACCTGGCCGGTGATGTGGACCGCAGTGGTTCGGCCAATGCTTTGGATGCCGTGGCCGCTCTGAAAGTGGCCGCCGGACTGCAGTCCAGCGCCGATCCGATGATCAGCGTTAAGAATGGCGACGTCTACCCGAAAGGCGCGCCGGACGGCAGACTGACCGTGGAAGACTCCGCCCGTATCCTGAGGTCCGTAAACGGTCTCGATACGCTTTAGTCGTCACGAAAGCGGGTGGACAGGATGCCCTTGCGTCCGGTAAAACGTTTATCCAAGTCCAAACCAACCATCGAAGGCGCGGGCGTTCGCCTGCGCCGGGCGTTCGGTTTCGGCGATACCTCGGAAACCGATCCGTTTCTTCTGATGGACGATTTCCGGGGTGATTCCCCTGACGATTACTTGGCGGGTTTTCCCTGGCATCCTCACCGCGGGATTGAGACGATTACCTATGTGCTGGCCGGTACCGTCGAGCATCAGGACAGCATCGGCAACAAGGGAGTCATCGGCCCGGGCGACGTGCAGTGGATGACGGCGGGCCGGGGAATCATGCACCAGGAAATGCCTTTCGGTGACGCTCAGGGCCGAATGCACGGCTTCCAACTATGGGCGAATCTTCCGGCGGCTCTCAAGATGATTGCTCCGAGGTACCAGGAAGTGACCTCCGCCGAAATCCCCGAAGTTTTGGAGGACGACGGCACGAAGGTTCGGATCGTGTGCGGGAACTACGCGGGAACAGCGGGGCCGGTGGAAGGGGTTGCCGCCGAGCCCGTTTACCTTGATGTCACCGTTCCCCCGGGAACGCGCAAGGTTCTGCCCGTGGCATCACACCGGAACACTTTTGCCTATGTATTCGAGGGGGCCGGACGGTTCTGCAACGCGTCGGCTCCCCTGGATGTGCCGACGGAAGGCGAGGGGTGGGCCGACACAACCCCGCCAACGAATGCCGAAAACCGCATGCTCGTGCTGTTTGATGACGGTGACGAGGTCCGGGTTCAGACAGGCGATGATGGCATTCGTTTTCTGCTGGTTTCGGGGAAACCCCTTAGGGAACCTGTGGCCTGGTACGGTCCCATCGTGATGAACACGCGCGAGGAACTCCAGCAGGCCTATGCCCAACTGAAGAACGGGACCTTCCTCGAAATACGCTGAACACCCCGTGCGGAGACACCGGCAAGGGTGAAGCAGGCGCTTCACCCTTGTTCTTGACATATTATTTGGCGAAATACGAAAATAGTGTTCGGGAGGTTCAGGAATGGTGTCTGAGGAATATGTGAAGCGGGCGAGGATTATCAAAGTGCTGGGGCATCCCGGCCGCCTGATGATGGTCGACGCGCTGGCTGAGGGCGAGTTGTGCGTGTGCGAGTTGCAGGCTTTGGTCGGTTCGGATATTTCCACCGTGTCCAAGCATCTGTCGCTGTTGAAGAGCGCCGGCATCGTTCGGGACCGCAAGCAGGGCCTGCAGGTGTACTATAGCCTTCGCGTCCCGTGCATCACGCAGTTCTTCGGATGCGTACAGGCCGTGCTCGACGCCGGGGAGTGCGTATCCCGTTGCCGAAAGTAGCGCCGTTCCCTTTTTTTTGACCGGGCACTTGGCCTTTCAGCCAAATAGGAAGCAACCGATATGGAGAACGTGACCGCGACAACCGAACACCCGACGCCGAAGGCCGATCCGCGCGCCGGTTTTCTGAGGAGCGCCGGACTGGCGGTGGTGATGGGTATCGTCTGGTACCTGGTGTATGTGAACCTCGTTCCGTTTTCAAAGTGGTTCACGTACAACCTGCTGGGCCTGGCCGACGGGCATCTGGCTTCCGCCGTGGAGTTCTTCGTGTTCGAAGTGCCCAAGGTGCTGATGTTGTTGGTGATTGTCGTGTTCTTCGTCGGGATCATCCGAACCTTCTTCACGCCGGAACGGACCAGGGCGATCCTGGCCGGCAAGCGGGAGTCGGTCGGCAATGTGTTGGCCGCCGCGCTGGGCATCGTGACGCCGTTCTGCTCGTGCTCGGCCGTTCCGCTGTTCCTGGGATTCGTGGAGAGCGGGGTACCGCTGGGCGTGACGTTCTCGTTCCTCATCGCCGCGCCGATGATCAACGAGGTGGCGGTTGTTCTGCTGTTCGGGTTGTTCGGGTTCAAGGTCGCGGCCGTATATGTAACGACGGGCTTGTTCATCGCGATACTGGCCGGTTGGATCATCGGGCGCCTGCACATGGAGAAGCACGTGGAGCCGTGGGTGTACGAGATGAAAGCCGAGGGTGAAGGATTCGAGGCGGAGCATATGACCTGGCCGGACCGCATCCGCGGCGGTGTGACAGCCGTGCGGGAAATTGTCGGCAGAGTGTGGCTGTATGTGGTCATCGGCATTGCGGTTGGCGCGGGCATCCATGGTTATGTGCCGACCAACGCGATGGCGAAACTGATGGGCGAATCGGCGTGGTGGTCGGTGCCGGTTGCGGTTATCCTCGGCGTACCGATGTACTCGAACGCGGCGGGAATCGTGCCAATTGTGCAGGCTTTGCTGGAGAAAGGCGCTTCGCTGGGCACGGCACTGGCGTTCATGATGGCGGTCATCGGCCTGAGCCTGCCGGAATCAATCATCCTGCGGAAAGTACTTCGTCCGAGGCTGATCGCGGTGTTCATCGGTGTGGTGGCCACCGGCATCATCACCGTCGGATATCTGTTCAACGTTCTGTTCTAGATGAAAGGGATACAATGCTGATTCAAGTGCTCGGGACGGGGTGTCCCAACTGCAAGAAATTGACCGAGAACACGCAGGCCGCGGTCGCGAGCCTCGGGCTCGAGGTGACCATCGAGAAGGTGGAGGACGTCCGCGAGATCGCGAAGTTCCGCGTGATGCGCACGCCGGCCCTGGCCGTGGACGGCAAGGTGGTTCTCTC
>JAKQQT010000229.1 GCA_029564025.1 Armatimonadota bacterium
GGCTGCTACACCGACAAACAGCAACACCGAGAAAGCATCGAACGCTTCCACCAAACCTGGAATGCCCTCATGCGCCAGCTCGACCGCATCAACTCCCTCGCCCACCTCCACTACACCCAACAAACGGAAGCCCAGGAAGCCGTCAACATCGCGAAGCACCTGCTCGACAAGCTCGGCACGTACCCGGAGCTAGGAGGCAGCACAATATGAAACGGGCAACCTACATCCGCTGCGAAGGCCCGATGCCGCGCTTCGCCGACAAGCCAACGCCGGGCCTTCCGCCCATCTGGAGAGTCTTCCCTGCCGACCACACCAACAAACCTACAGGGAAGATTTACGAGAAACCGGCATGGCTCGAAGCGCTGCTGCTCATGCGGCGAATCGCGCGGGACAGGCGCATGCCGTTCGCATCATACGTAAAAACCGCCGTCGGGACGTTCAAGCGCTACCCGCCGCCGCTCTACTGAAAGGACGCCACATGAAACTCAAACTCCCGTCAACCTACAAGCCCGACAACAATTCTCCACACACAATTCCCTGCACCTACCGGAAAGACTCAAACACCGGACTCTGGAAAGGAGAGGACGGCACCTACTACCGCCTAGATACGCACGGCACGAAGCCGCCACACCTCGACCTGATCCGCATAGAAGGAAACACACCGTGAACAACGAGAAAGACCTAACCCCGCTTGACGAAATCTTTGTCCTGAGAAACATCATGCCGGAAACCCAAGCCGGCGAGTTCATACTGACGTTGAAAACCGCAGGGGCATACTTCAGACAGACCGTCGTAGAAGACGTCATAAAACGAACAGTGGCCGCGTGGAAAGGTCTCCCGTACGCCAACGAAAACAGCCAGACCACATCGCCGGACAACATCGCCTGGCTGCACTACTACACGCCCACAGAAGACTGGCTCGTCACACGCCGGTTCTTCGACATCCGCGACGGCAAGGTGTCGCGCAAGCCGATGTTCTACGCAGCCAAGACAGACGGGCACAAGTACACAGATGTCACCTATGGGCACTACATGCTGAACGACATCAGAGCGCGGAACGCCCGGCTAGACCTCTACTGGACGCCGATGCCTGTCAACGACGCGCTCCGGCACATCTGACACAAC
>JAKQQT010000188.1 GCA_029564025.1 Armatimonadota bacterium
GGCGTCAAAGCCTATAACCGGGTCATGGAGGTGACGGCCTATGACGCCGGCAAGAAATCCACAAACTGGAAACGGGACTGGCTCTTCCGGCCGGTGGTGGCGAGCGGGCCGAACAAGGGACAGCGCAAAAAGGTGGGCATCACCGCCAGCGGCGCCAGGGCCCGGCCCGGCACGATTGCCGCGGACACGAAGTATTACCCCTTCGGCACCGTCATGTATGTGCCGGGATACGGCTACGGGCGCGTGGAGGACCGGGGCGGCGCCATCAAGGGACCGGACCGGCTGGACCTTTTTTTCAAGAGCCGCAAGAAGGCGCTGCAGTGGGGACGCCAAACAGTGAAGGTACGCATCTGGCCATCGCGCTGAACCTTTTCCAGAACAGGCGCAGGGTTCCGTTTTCCCCGGGGTCCGGCAGGGGCGGCGGTTCCAGGTATTCGTCCAGAAATGCCGCAATCAGCAGGGACAGGGGTTTGCCGTCCACCACGGCATCCCAGGCGCCGTGCCCCGCGTCCGGCAGCGGGTAAAACCGGTGGGGGGTTCCATTTTCGCGGCACCAGGCGTCAATTTGGAGCGCGGGTGCCAGTCCATCGCCCACCACAACATCCAGCGCGCCATGGACCGTCATGATGGGCGGCGCCCGGGGCGTAAACAGTTCCGGAAAATACTCACCGGTGCCCCAGAGGTTGACGATGGCGAGGGTATGCGTTTCCACGCCGGGAAAATTTTCGGCGGGCACGGGATACTCCGGCCCGTCCGAGGCGAACAGGTCCGGGGACGACAAACCCGCAGCAAGCGCGGCGATCGCCCCCGCGCTGTCGCCAAGAAACGCCGTCTTCAGAGGATCAACCCCGTAGGCGGCGGCATTGGCCGTCACATGGCGCAGCGCCGTTTTCGCATCGACCACGGCGGCATGGAAGGCGCGGCGCACCGGGTCCGCATAGGATTCGGGCGCCGGCGGGGACTCGCCCGCGAGCCGGTATTCTACCAGGAAGCAGACATAACCGCGGCGGGCCAGGAACTGGGCCATGGCAACATGGTTTTCATCTTTTCTCGAACCGTACTCAAAACCGCCGCCGTGAAACAGGAGAACGGCGGGCCGCCGTTCCGCGCCCGCACCGGCAGGCCGGATACCGTCCATCCGCAGCGGCGCCGGCTCCGGGGCAGCCCCCGCTTCAACCGCCACGTAGCCGCTTCCATAAACCAGGTCCGGGTAACAATACAGATCGTCCGTGCAGGGTTTGCAGGAACACCCGGCCAGTATCAGGAACAGAAAGGTCAAGACGGCCCTTCGAGAAGTTCCCGCCCCTGATAGTGGAATGCACGTGTTCATTCGTATAGTCCTGGTCCGTAAGTACACCGGCACCATCCTGCATGGTACCTGAAATCATAGTACCCGAAGGGCGGGGACAAAAGCACAAGGGCCGCATCCACGGAAAGGAATTGTGTCATGACAACACTCTCTTTGGACAACACGATGGAGGCGCTTCTTGAAAAGCGCGGTCTCAATGCGGAGGCGCAATATCGCTGGTGGCAACTGGCGCGGCGCACCGCCTTTGCGCGAAAACATATCACCGACCGGAACGGGCGGCCCTGGCAGACCCGGCCCTACCAGCGCACTTCCCTGGAATCACGGGCCTTGCGCAAGGTGCACTGTGACGGGCGCGACGTGGGCAAGACGGCCGAAATCGAAATCATCGCCTGCTGGGCGCTGGTGACATGCCCCGATTCGGAAATGCTGATTGCCACCCAGTGCGAGAACCACCTGTTTCCCCTGATGAACCGGCTGGCCCGCCGGTTCCAGATGACCCCGGATTTCGCGCCTTCCCTGGTGGAACTGCGCCGCTCCCCCTCCTGGCATTTCCGCTTCTCCAACAACTTCGTGCTGTGGGGGCGTATCGCCGGGCCCCGGGGCGTCAATTTCCAGGGGATGCATGTGGACTGGCAGGTGGTGGACGAAGCCCAGGAAATGACCGAGACCGGATGGAGCGAGCTGTATCAGGCCCTCAACGGCGGCGGGCGGCGCTGGGTCTACGGCGTGCCCAACGGCCTGCGCAACACCTTCCACCGTATGACGCAGATGGCCGACGCGGAGCAATACAACTGGCCCAGCAGCCTGAACCCGGAGTTCACGCCGGAAAAGGATGCCGAACTGGCGCGGCTCTACGGAGGACGCGCCGCGCCTGGCTATGTGCACCGCGTGCTGGGGCAGCACGGGGAACCCTGCCATGCGGTTTTCTCTCTGGATGACTACCTGGCCTGCGTGGACCCAAGCCTGTCCACGATCTGCCGCGTGTTGAAAGAAGAGGACCCTTTTGACGCCCCCGCGGGCGTCGTGCCGGGACGGTATTACCTCGGCTGCGATCTGGGCTATGCCCGGGACCCGTCGGAATTCATGGTCTACCAGGACGCCACACCCCATTTAGTCAACGTGCTGCGCGTCCGCCTGGAAGGGGTGAACTATGCACGGCAGACGGATACCATCCGCACTTTGGACCGGGCCTATCACTTCCGTGCCATCGGCATCGATGCCGGCAACAACGGCCGCGCCGTTGCCCATGAATTGATGGCCGCGGGGCGTGACTGGTGCGCGCGCGTACATGCCATTGAATTCGGCAGCGTCCTTGAAGTGGAACAGATGCCCGACGGGCAGCCCGCGCGCAGGCATGCCAAAGAGTTCATGACGCACCTGCTCCAGCAACGCCTCTCGGAGCATACCCTCGTGTTGCCGCCCGACCCGGACCGTGAGGCCCAATACGCGGGCCACACCTACACCGTCAACGCCCAGGGCCGTATCCTCTACGATAAAGGCAACGACCACATCATTGACGCGGACCGCTGCGCCCTGTTCTGCCATTACCTGGACACCCGTGGACCGCGTAACACGGGCCGGGGCACATTACCCATGGCTCTTGGGTGGTTTTAGCAAACACGCAA
The DNA here is from genome assembly GCA_029564025.1 of Armatimonadota bacterium. GTDB lineage: Bacteria > Armatimonadota > DTGP01 > JAKQQT01 > JAKQQT01 > JAKQQT01. Next base: position 2,935 of record JAKQQT010000188.1, read on the forward strand.
AAGCGTGAACCATGTACTCTGCCTGTTTTCTTTCTGGGTTGCGGACAAGGCCCGTGTTAGGTCTTTTATGCGCTTGAGCCGATTCCGCTGAAAAATAATTATGAGTTCAGTTTCTTGCCACGAGGATCGTTATGTCCTGGTTGAGTTCAAGAATCCACAAACAACGCGTCATTCCGGTCTTTTTCGCGTTGTCCAGTACCGTGCTTCGACCCGAGTCGACCTTCGCGAAAAAACCGGAATGACAGTGGTTAGCGTTATTTGTAATGAAAGACGATGGTACATTTTTGTTGCGCCGCAGGCGCCTCTTCTTCCGGGAGAACTCCCGGACGAAGCGTAGGCGCTTAATAGTTTTTTTTCTCCTAATAGCACCCAACCCACTTGGCTATCATTATTCTTAGAAAGAAGCAAAGAAAAGAATCGTCAAGTTTTTAGTATTCGCATATATCTTGGACCAAATAAAAGCGCATCCGATAAAAAAACTTGACTTTTACGGCGTTTTGCTTTATCCTTTTAATGACGTGCATAATCTACTCTTGGTGTGTCTGATTGTCAGGCATGCTTGGGCCATGTCACGAATGTGTGGTATTCATAAAGGAAGTCGGAATGTGAGGCATCGGAGTAATGGCAGTGAAGGAATCAAAAAGCGGGAGGAAGGTGTGGTCGCCGCCCGTGGTGTGTTTGTTCTCCTAAACGAATACTCCGGTAGAACAACAACGCAAGGAGTCTTTAAATGAAACCCTCTGTAACGTCTTTATCGGTCTTTCTGTGCGTTATTGCGGCGGCGATGTTTATCACGGCCACCGCAGAGGCGCAGATCAGGTACGTGGACAAATCCGCCACAGGCGCGAACAACGGCTCGTCGTGGGCCAACGCCTATACGACCATCCAGCCCGCCATTGACGCGGCGCGTGCCGCGGGCGGCGGCGAGGTGTGGGTCGCGGGCGGGCCTGCCGGGTCCCCTGTGGTGTATAACGAAAACCGCACGGAAACGTGGGGCGCTCCGACGGCCTATGCCGGCTCGCTGGTCATGAAGGACAACGTGGCAGTGTATGGTGGTTTCGAAGGCTGGCGCGGCGGTGCCGGTCAGCAGGAAACCGCTCTGAGCCAGCGGTCTACCGGTGTAAATGTCGCCGTGATTGATGGGTCCATTTCCCGGGGCGGGAGTGCTGCTTTTCACGTAGTGGTTTTCGGTCGCGGGTCCGCGGCTACGGTGAATGCAAGGCTCGACGGCTTCTGGATTACGGGTGGTAATGCCGCGGGCGTTTCGGGCGTCTATCATACCTATCGCGGCGCTGGTATCTATAACTGGCGTTCTAATCCTGTAATCGCCAACTGCTATATTTACGGTAATACCGCCAGTGTAAGCGGCGGCGGTGTGGCTAACGAAGGTATTTCGGGCGCTGCGGCAACGGCCGAGTATGTCAACTGCGTTATCGCCGGCAATACGGCCACGCGTAACCTGGACTGGCAAAACAATCCGGCCCGCGGCGGCGGCGGTATGTTCATCAATCTTTCAACGCCGACCATTACCCATTGCACCATTACGGCCAACGTTGTGGGGGCAGCGGGAAGTGCTGTCCCGGGAAATCCGAACCATGGCGTTAACAGTGGTGGTATTTTCAATGTTGCATGGACGAATTTACCGGCAACCGCAGGCTCGGTTAATTCCAGTATCTCCTATGGGAATACAGGTAGTATTGGGCTTATTAATGCGGCGGTAAATGGTCCCGGGGGGACGGCCGCAAAGAATCTGACCTGTACTTACAGCGATATCCAATTGTCTTCAGGTACGTATCCCGGTACGGGCAACATCAATGCGAATCCGAACTTCTCCGGGTCCTTCCCCTATGCCTATCAAATCACAGGCACACCGTGTCTGGATGCCGCCAGTTCTTCCGTCGGTAACGACCTGCGCACGGTACCAAGACCCCTTGGTAGCGGACGCGATATGGGCGCGTACGAATATTCGCCCAACGGTCCTTCCGCCGTTTGCACGGGGCATACCGTGAACCTGAACGCCAGTTGCGCGGCCACCATGACGGCCGCCGACATTGACGGCGGCAGCAGTGCCCAGGCGGGCATTTATAAGCGTGCCGCCTCTAAAACCACGTTTGGGAGTGCGGATATTCCGAGTACCTCGTCAACCCTGACCATAACGGACCGAATTGGCCGCACGGCAACCTGTAATGCGACGGTGACCGTAAACGACCCGATTCTGCCGGTTATTACCAATTGTCCGTCGAGTGGGACGGTAAACGCGAATGCGTCCTGTGTAGTGCCGGCGCCAAATCTCGCAGCATTGGTTACTGCAACGGATAACTGCGGCATTGCGAGCATTACCCAGGCCCCGGCTGCAGGGACCAACCTGCCGCTGGGTCCGAATACCATTCAAATTACTGTAACGGACGTGGGCGGCAACGCGGTAACCTCGTGTGCCCCGGTTGTGACGGTGGTGGATAATACCCCGCCGGTGATTAATACGTGTCCGCCGACCCAGACACTTTCCGCTGACAGCTCCTGCCAGGCGACAGTGCCTGACTTCACGTCGACCGGGTCGTATGCGGATAACTGCGGTATCGCAAGTGTGACCCAGAATCCGACGGCTGGGACTACGGTCACCACGGGTACCCATACCATCGTTATTACCGTAACCGATACTGCGGGGCTTACCGCCACCTGCAATGCTACATTACAGGTGAACGACGATACGAATCCGGTTATTACCACGTGTCCGCCGTCGCAGACCGTGCCGACAGATCCCAGCTGTAATATTACCATTCCGGACTTCCTGTCGACTGGCGCCTGGTCCGATAACTGCGGCATTGCCAGCGTTGTGCAGGCGCCTACTGCGGGTACCGTTTTGACCGGTACGCAGACCGTAACCATTACGGTGCAGGATACCTCGGGTAATCTTGCCACCTGTACTACCCAGGCCATTGCGAATGATACAACGAACCCAACGGCAGTATGCCTGAATATTTCGGTGAACCTGAGTGCGCCTACCGTTCCTGCCACCGCTATTGACGGCGGCAGTACGGATAACTGCGGTATTACCCAGCGCCTGATTGACGGTGCGGCAACCCGGACCTTCCTCTGCGCAGATATACCTTCGGCGTCTGCGGTCTTGACCGTTCGGGACGGGAACGGCAATGCCGCGTCCTGCAATGCCACCGTGACGGTGGTGGACGATGTCGACCCGGTTGCGGTATGCCAAAACATCACTGTGAACCTGAGCGCGCCGACCATTGGTGCGGCGGCTATTGACGGCGGCAGTTCGGACAACTGTGCCATTACCAACAGGCTGATTGACGGCGCGCCGAACAAGACCTTTACCTGTGCCGACCTCGGACCCAATACGGTGACCCTGCTCGTCGGGGATGCCGCGGGCAATACGGCCACCTGTAATGCGACCGTGACGGTGGTGGACGACATCAACCCGACGGCGGTGTGCCAGGACATCACGGTGCAGCTGAGCGCGCCGACGGTCGCCGCGGCGGCCATTGACGGCGGCAGCACGGATAACTGCGGTACGATCGCGGGCCTGTTGATCAACGGTGCGGCGACGCATACCTTCACCTGTGCCGATAGGCCGTCCACTACGGCTGTCCTGACGGTATCCGATCCGACGGGTAATACCGCCACGTGCAATGCGACGGTGAATGTGGTGGATGATGTGAAGCCGGTCATTACGCGGCTGGGCACGGGCCCGATAACGGTGGAGTGCGGCGGCAGTTATACCGATGCGGGCGCCACGGCCAGTGACAACTGCGACGGCGATATTACCGCCACTATCGTGACCAACAATCCGGTGAACGTGAACCTGGTGGGCAACTATACGGTTACCTACAATGTGAATGACGCGGCCGGCAACGCCGCCACGCAGGTGACGCGCCAGGTGAACGTGGTGGATACCACCAAGCCGATTATTACATTGAACGGCGCCAACCCGATGACGGTGGAATGCGGCGGTACCTATACCGAGCTGGGCGCTACCGCGTCCGACGTATGCTACGGCGATCTGACCGCTTCCATCAGCATCAACGGCACCGTAAACACAGCGTTGGTCGGTGTCTACTCCATTACCTATGATGTAACCGACGGCGCGGGCAACAGCGCGGTCCAGGTGACGCGCACGGTCAACGTGACCGACACGACGAAGCCCGTGATTACCCTGAACGGCACGACCCCGGTGACGGTTGAATGCGGCAGTACCTATACGGATGCGGGCGCGACCGCCAGCGATGTGTGCGACGGTACCCTGACCACCAGCATTGTGACCAACAACCCGGTGAATGCCGGTGCGGTGGGCACGTATACGGTGACCTATAATGTTACCGACGCGCAGGGCAACGCGGCCACGCAGGTGACGCGCACGGTGAATGTGGTGGACAGCCTGGTGCCGGTGATTACGCGCCTGGGCGATTCCATCGTCACGGTGGAACTCGGCGGCAGCTACACGGACGCCGGCGCTACCGCGGCGGACCAGTGCGACGGCGACCTGACGACCAGCATTGTGACCAACAATCCCGTGAACACGTCCGTCGTCGGCACCTATACGGTGACCTATGATGTCACCGACGCGCAGGGCAACGCGGCGACGCAGGTGACGCGTACCGTCTACGTGGTAGATACGGCACGGCCGTATGTGGTCGGCGTAGCCGTGCAGACGGGCTGGACCGTGAATGTCACCTTCAGCAAGGATAATATGAGTTCCAGCGCGCTGACCGCCTCGAACTATGTCGTGTCCGGCTCCGGAAAGGGCACCCTGGCCCCGAGCCCGCAGAGCGTGGCCCTGGTCTCCGGCGGCACCTACCGTCTGACCTGGCCGGGTACCCAGGAAATGTTCAACGGCGGCGATATCACCATCACGGTGAATGACGCGGTGCAGGACATTTACGGCAACCTGCTTGATACACCCAAGGCGCAGACCGACGACGGCGGCGCCATCGGCGTGGCCCCGGTCATCACCATGAACGGGAGCGATGAAACCCTGGAATGCGGCGTGGACACCTTCTCCGAAGCAGGCGCCTCCGCCACGGATAACGTGGACGGCACGGTGACCGTGGCCGTCGGTGGAGACACGGTGGATGACGGCATCGTCGCCGTCTATACCATCACGTACACCGCAGTGGATGCGGCGGGCAATGAATCCGTCGAATCGCGCACGGTGACCGTGGAAGACACCACCGCGCCCGTCATTACCATGAACGGCACCGATGAGACCGTTGAATGCGGCGATACCTATACCGACGCGGGCGCTTCGGCCGATGACGACTGCGACGGCGCCCTGACGGTCGTGGTCAACAACCCGGTCAATGACAACGTGGTCGGCGTCTACACCATCACCTACAACGTCACCGACGGCGAAGGCAATGCCGCGACGCAGATGACGCGCACCGTGACAGTACAAGATACCTTGAAGCCGGTAATCACCCGCCTCGGCCAGGAGTTCGTCTATGTACCCCTGTACGAGTCGTACACGGATTCCGGTGCGACGGCAGCGGACCAGTGCGACGGCAACCTCACCACGAGCATCATTGTCGTCAACCCGGTGGATACCAACACGCCGGGATCTTACCTGGTCACCTATAACGTGACGGATGCCGAAGGCAACGCCGCGACGCAAGTGACGCGCACGGTTATCGTATCCGACACGCAGCAGCCGACCATCGCGTCGGTGACCGTGGAGTCCGAACTGACCGTGCTGGTCCAGTACAGCAAGGACATGACTGGCGGCTATGGCACGGACGACGTGAACAACTACGCCGTGTCGGGTTCCGGCATCGGCACCTTCGGTCCCAACCCGGTATCCGTGGAAATGGTGTCGGGGACGGTGTACCGCCTGACGTGGGAGCGACCCGATGAGATGTTCAACGGCGGTGATATCACGATTACCGTGGATCCCAACATTGAAGATTCCGCCGGTAATTTCATGGGCATGCCGAATTTCGGCACCGATTTCGGCGGCGCCATCGGCGAAGCGCCGGTCCTTACGCTGAACGGCAGTGATGAACTGCTCGAATGCGGTGTGGATACCTTCGTTGAAGCCGGCGCCACGGCCGAAGATAATGTGGATGGTGCGGTAACCGTCGCCATTACCGGAGATGACCTGGTGAATGATGCGCTGCCGGGCGTGTACGTTGTCGAATATGACGCTGTGGACGCCGCGGGCAACCCCGCCTATGCGTCGCGCACCATTACAGTCGAGGACAACGCGGTGCCGGAGATTGAACTCGTCGGCGCGTCTGCGTTGCAACTCGAGTGCAACCTTGAAAATTACGAAGAATATGGCGCGTCCGCATGGGATGCCTGCGCGGGCGACCTGTCCGGCGACATTGCCATCAGCAACCCGGCCAATACCGCCGTGCTCGGCCTGCAAATTGTTACCTACAGCGTGACCGACGTGGAAGGTAACAGTGCCTCCGTCAATCGCGAAGTGACCGTGGTGGATACCACCGCGCCGTCCATCGCATTGCTGGGCGCTAATCCGACGGTCCTCACCGACGGCAGTGATTATGTCGAGGCGGGTGCCGAGGCCTTTGACGAATGCGAAGGCGACCTGTCCGCTGCCGTGGTCATTGACGGTGATGTGGCCAATACGAACGAAGTCGCCACCTATGTGCTTACCTACACCGTCAGCGACAGTTTGGCGAATACCACCGGAACCACCCGTACGGTCGTGGTGAAACCCGAAGACTGCGAACTGGCGTACAGCCTGTCCGTGGATGTCAACCCGGTGACGCCGGG
>JAKQQT010000255.1 GCA_029564025.1 Armatimonadota bacterium
TACCCCAGCGCCCAGCCGAACGTCATCGGCAGAACCAAGTGGGCCAGCGCCACGCCCATCAGGAACAGCAGGATGGTCAGCGGGGCCAGCAGGCGGATCGGCTTGCGTTCCTGGGGCGTCAGCCCCGGCGCGATGAACGCCCACATTTCCAGTATCCAAAATGGCGCCGAGGCCACCAGGCCGCAGTACAGTGACAGTTTCAACTGGATGAAAAACGGCTCCAGCCAGTTCGTCACAATCAGGCCGCCCTCTTTCGGAAGGTACGGGCGGATGGGCGCGGTGAAGAAAGTGTAAAGCGGATCGTAGAAGAACCAGATGGCCGTGGAGGCCAGGACGATCATGATCACCGAGCGGACCAGGCGCGTCCGCAATTCCGCGAGGTGCTCAACCAGCGGAATCTCCGGGTCTCTCTCCTGTTTCTTCGCTTTTACGGTTTTGCGTCGCATAGGGAAGAAGAAGGGCAACCGCATGGTTGCCCTTTCCTTAAGCGGTCTGTGCTTCGGATCAGCGCAGTGTTGTGATGACGGTCACCTTGCGGGTGGTGGTCTGACCGGACATTCCGTCCGCGGAAGGCGCGGTTGAATCGGCCGTGAAGGTGTCTTCGGCCCGAATCAGGCGTCCACGGATGTAGTCAAAGTACGACACCCGGCTTCCGTTGATGCGCACCGGTTCCGTCGGCTGGTTGGGATCCGGCGAAGCGATGGTGCCGCTTCCTTCATATTCCGACTTGATCTTGGCGGACGGGAATCCCCTGAAGTACTCAAGCCCGAGCAGTGTGTGTTTCGCCTGCACAATCACGGGAGTGCGCTGGAACAGGCCCGGTACCGAGAATTGGCCGGTCCAGGTGCTTCCGGTCGGTCGGGCAGTCGCGGGCAACGTCGTGGGGCTGAACAGGCAGTTCAGGTTGTTCCTCTGCATTTTCACGCCGCGGCTCAGTTGTCCGTTGTCTCGCAGGGTAAAAGCGAGGGACCGCACCGGACGCTGGAAGGGCTGGGTAGCGCCGGAATAAGTTTCGGTGGCGGTTTTGTCGAAGCGCTCGCTGGCCAGGGCGGAGCCGCCGTAGAAGTCCGCAATCGTAACGCTGAACGGGATGTCGGCGGAGTAGGTTTCGATGCCCTGGATGGTGGTTTTGACTTTGTAGTCGTACTCCCACACGGTGTCGGCGCCCATGCGGTAGGCGAGGGTGACGGTTTCTCCCGGTTTCAGGGTAATTTTGTTGCGCAGATTGACGTTCAGTTCGTTGGAACGCTGAAACTTGAAGGCCGCGTTGTACGTCTTGACGCGTATGGTGTACTGGCCGTCTTCGGGCGGCGCGTCGATGCCCGGGAATTCCGCGCGGGAATCCCACCAGTACGTCAACTTGTCGCTCTTGCCGTCGGGTACCACGGCGGCCATGAACTCGTCGTTGATTTCGATGACCAGGTAGCCTCCGACGGGAACGGCGCTGGCTTCGATCTGAACGGGTATCGCTTCGCGCACCACCTGGTCCGGCGCCGGTTTCAGGATGCGCAGGAATGAAGTCTGGGCGTACGAGGGAACCGCCGCGACGAACAGCGCAAGCGTCGCGATACGTATCCACTTCATGAGACGTTTTCTCCTATCCGCGTTGTGGTATTGCGCCGGCGCGGCAGTCGGTGGGAAATGAGCCCGATCGGTTGCGGCCGGAACCTGCAGCCGACAAGGCGGCGCATCTTATTGTAGGAAGCGTGCCAATGATTGGACAAAGGGAACGCTTTCGGCGAGCAATGGCAACGCGTAAGCCGGCGCCATGTAGCCGATGGAAACCTGCACCAGGCCCATATTCCAGACGCGTTTCCAGCCGGACCGGGAGGACCAGGACGTCCCCCGCTGATAGCGGTCGAGTAACTGCCTGCCGGCGGAAATGCCGTTCTCAATCTGCTGTCGTGAAGCGGGGCGGGTGGTGATGTTCTGCTGAACCCACGGCCCGAGGAACCGGTAGGCGGCGAAGCTGAAAACACCCGCCACGAACGGATCGATTCTCATCCAAGCCGTCATGGTGATGAACACACTGAACAAGACCATCAGGTTTGTGCCGCACCGGGGGTGCGGGCGCGGCATCATCGCCACGCGGTCCGGCTCCAGCGGTTCATTCCGCTCGATGGCGTGAACCGTCTGGTGCTCGGCGGCGTGGTATCCCGCCACCCGCGACAGACGGAACCACGCGGCAAACGCCAGCAGAAACGCCGGGGTGATGATCCACGGAGCGGGTATGATACCCGCAAGTCCGAGTCTTCGCCACGCGAACACCACGCCCAGGGCCACCGCCGCGCTCAACAGCGAGCCAATGAACAGGAAAACCCCGGTGAGGAT
>JAKQQT010000257.1 GCA_029564025.1 Armatimonadota bacterium
GTCGATGTAGCCAGGCCAGAACCATTTCCAGGACGAGGCATTCGCCGCAAGAGGTCCTTCCGCGTAGCCTGCGACATAGACGCGCAGACGGTGGCTCTGCGCAGGAACGTTTGCCTGAACAAGCTGTCCGTTTTCAAGTTCGCTCTGTGTCGGTTCAAGATCGAATTTCCGGTACAGGCCGTTTGCGCTCTTTTGATCGTTCGCATCGTCCGGCGTTGTGCCGACGATATCGTTCCGCACGCCCATTGTAAGCGCGAGGTTTGGCGTGTCTGTCCGTGTTGCCCGGAAGAATCCCGATGCCAGAAGTTCTTCGCCGACCATTCTGGTGTCGCCGCCGACTGGCGTTGTGCTGTCAAAGTCGTACGTACTGCGTACGTTCCAGGCGTCGTCGGCCAGAGATCCGATATCGACCGCTTCGGACCAGCGAAGCTCGAAGTAGTTGTGCGCATCCCAAGGCAGATAGTTCGACGCGTTGTTCTTCGGATCGGCAACATGGAGATCCTGCGCCGCCTTGACTTCGACTAAGGCCGGCCGCGCGCGGTCGCCCGTCGCAGTGAAGCGTTTTCCTTCTGCTGTATTCGGTGTTCCCGGCGTAGCGGTGGCGCCTTCATAGTGGGCGACGCGGTTCTTGAACTCGTCGCGGAGCGATTCGTAGAGGCTTTCGAGCGCCCGGGCGATTTCTATGTCCGGAATCGAAGAGCGGGTTTCCGGAGCGGCTGCCAGGTATCCGGCCAGACTATCCGCTTCCCGTCCGCGGTCCGTACTTGTTGTACCGTCGGAAGCGTCCCGGTCCCCGGCGCTTGTGCCGGTCGCGTCGGTGTTCCACCGCTGCGTTGCGTCCGCAGGATTTGTCCGCAGATAGAACACGGAAAGGTCGACCGTTTCTCCGCGCTCGTTCGGCGTAGTTGTGTCTCTCGTCGGAACCGTGCATGCCGCGTCCTTAAAGACGCCGGTAAAGGCAGTGCGGGCAGTGCCGTTGTGATTGAACGTCAGCGCGCCCGCTTCGACCGCTTTTTCGATTTCATTGTTCGAGTTTTCAATTCTCTTTGTGTTCACCGCTGTCGCATCGGCCGGCGAAACTGCACCGTCGTAGAACTCGACGCGGATGACGTCGTCGAATACGGTATAGGTGCCGCTCAATTGGGCACCGGTTGCAAGACTTGCGTTCTCGGCAAGAAGGCGGGGGCGCCTGAACGACCATCCGGTAGAGACCGTTTTTCCGTCGGCAGACGTAGAGACTGGCACGTTTCCTCCGGCATCGTTTGCGGCGCCCGTCCCTTCCGCGCCAGCTGCGATCCATGCGTGGTAGGTTCCCGTTGCGCCGGCGCCGGAGACTGCGACGGTGCAGTTCGACACATTCAGCCGGTACGCTTCGGCGAAGCTATTGATCGCAAGATCGTTGTCCGGAATGGAAAGCGTCCAGGCAGAACTGGCAAGGAGGTCCACACCGTTTGCGTAGAAGTTCCCATGGACGGTTATTGTCTTTCCCGCGAGCGTTTCCTCGGTGATAGCGCCAGAGTAGGAAGCCGCCATCGCGGTTCCGTCGGGGTATGCGGTTTCGAATGCGGCGTTGGGCTCTGCGGTTCGGCCTGCGTGGTGGTAGGCGAAGAGGCCCGCGACGCCCGAGTTTCCGTCCGCTGCAGTTCCCGGAGTTCCGTCGTCGTACATGGAAGGCGAACCGGCCGGGTTGCCGTTCAGGAGCACGATGTCCTGCTTTGCGGTCAAGCCCTGCCTGATGGTGCCGTCGTAGAAGTCAAGAGTTCCTCCGTAGAGCACGATGCTTCCTTCGGCCCTCCAGGGCGAAAGCGGTCGTACGGTTTTTCCGGGAGCGGCGATATGCGCGCTTCCCGCGAAGAGGACGGACTGCTGGTCGGCCGATCCCGAGTTGAGCGAAGCGCCGAGGTTCATGGATCCTGCGGTTCCGAAAAGGAACACGTCGGACTCGAACTCGATGCGGCTGCCCGAGGTTTCGATGCCGCCTGCGAGCTGGACGCGGTTGTCCGTTATCGGCGAAAGGGGAGCTGACGGGGATCGCTGGACGAAGCCTGCAGTTCCTGCCGTCGGGACGCTTATCGAGATGTCCGCGTTTTCGTTCGTCTTGAGGATGCCCGAATTCTCGACTGCGACCGGTATTGACGATGCAATCGTCGAGTTGATCGTAATTGTTCCGTTCGCGGGATCGAGTGTTCTGATTGTAATACCGGAAGCTGCATTGCCGCTTATCGTAACGGTGTCGCGGTCGGCATCGACGGCGGTTGCTGTACCGAAAACGATCGCTCCTGCGCTCGAGAAGGCTTCCTGCGCGGAGAAGTCGAAGGCTGCGTCGGAAAGGAATTCCGTCGGTGCCGAGGCTGAGGAAACCGAGACCGAGCCGTTGAAGGTGACAAGGCCTGTTGCGTCCGCCTGTGCGATTCCGGAGGCTGTGCGCATCTCTTTTTCGAATACGGTCGTTCCAGTGGAGAGTATCACGATGGACGCTCCGGTGCCGGACCCAAGACCATTCGGGGATTCGGCAGCTATCAAGCCGATTTCTCCTTCAAATGCCGCAGGGCCCGAGGCGTTGAGCGTCAGGTTGTTCTGTCCGTTCACCGTCGATTCAGCCGTTATTCCGCCCGCCGTAAGCGTCGTGCTTCGCTCTATCGAAAGCGGTCCGGACCAGAGCTGCGTTCCAGTTGATGTAATTGCAGTGGTGTTGATGCTCGCCGAGCCGGATACCGAAAGGCTTGCAAGACCCGTTGCGGTGTCGTCGCCGGTCGAGTCTCCGAATACTGCGTTGCCGGTTATGGCGAGCGTGTGCGCGGCGGCTGCGATCGGCGCGTTGAAGGTCACGGTCGAGCCGGTCAGCGTGGTGTTCGCGCCGAGCGTGATGGTGTCTATTCCTGCCGCGTCGCCGTACGATTGCGTTCCGGTGGACATAACTGCAGTCGTGTTGATGTTCGTTGTGCCGGATACTGCAAGCGTTGCAAGTCCTGTTGCTGTGTCGTCGCCGGTGGAGTCGCCGAAGACTGCATTGCCGGTAACGGCGAGCGAGTGTGCGGCTGCGGCTATGGGCGCATTGAAGGTAACGGTTGATCCTGTCAGCGTCGTGTTTGCGCCGAGCGTGATCGTGTCGGTTCCTGCTGCGTCGCCGAAGGTTTGCGTTCCGGTGGAGGTTACTGCAGTCGTGTTGATTTTCGCCGAGCCGGATACTGCAAGGGTTGCAAGGCCTGTCGCCGTGTCGTCGCCGGTCGAGTCGCCGAATACGGCGTTGCCGTCGACTGCTAGCGTGTGAGCGGCCGCAACGATCGGCGCGTTGAAGGTTACGGTCGAGCCGGTCAGGGTTGTATTCGCGCCGAGCGTTATCGTGTCGGTTCCTGCGGTGTCGCCGTAGACCTGCGTTCCGGTGGAAGTTACCGCGGTCGTGTTGATGTTCGCCGTGCCGGATACCGCAAGCGTTGCAAGTCCTGTCGCCGTGTCGTCGCCGGTCGAGTCGCCGAACACTGCGTTACCTGCAATGTCGAGCGTGTGAGCGGCCGCAATGAGGGGCGCATTGAAGGTTACGGTCGATCCTGTCAGCGTCGTGTTCGCGCCGAGTGTTATCGTGTCGGTTCCTGCGGTGTCGCCGTACGCGTGCGTTCCTGTTGCGGAGATGGCTGTCGTGTTGATGTTCGTCGTACCCGAAACGGCAAGAGTCGAAAATCCTGTCGCGGTGTCGCTTTCCTCGTTTCCGAAGACTGCGTTGCCGGTTATGCCGAGCGCGTGCGCGGCGGCGGCTATCGGCGCGTTGAAGGTTACAGTCGAGCCGGTCAGCGTGGTGTTCACGCCGAGTGTAATCGTGTCGGTCCCTGTTGCGTCGCCGTACGTCTGCGTTCCTGTTGCGGAGACGGCAGTCGTGTTGATGTTCGTCGTACCGGACACCGCAAGTGTTGCAAGGCCGGTCGCGGTGTCGTCGCCGGTCGAGTCTCCGAAGACGGCGTTTCCGTTCACGGCGAGGCTGTGCGCAGCGGCAGCGACCGGCGCATTGAAGGTTATGGTCGAGCCGGTCAGCGTCGTGTTCGCGCCGAGCGTTATTGTGTCGGTTCCTGTCGCGTCTCCGTACGCTTGCGTACCTGTTGCGGAGACGGCAGTTGTGTTGATGCCCGTCGTTCCGGATACCGCAAGAGATGCAAGATCTGTCGCCGTGTCGCTGTCTTCGTTTCCGAAGACGGCGTTTCCGGTTATGGCAAGCGTATGCGCGGCGCCGGCGAGAGGCGCGTTGAAGGTTACGGTCGATCCTGTGAGCGTCGTATTTGCGCCGAGGGTAATCGTGTCGGTTCCGGTTGTGTCGCCGTACGTGTGCGCTCCTGTTGCTGAGATGGCAGTCGTGTTGATGTTCGTCGTGCCGGATACCCAAAGGGTTGCAAGCCCAGTTGCGGTGTCATCGCCGTTCGAGTCTCCGAATACGGCGTTGCCGGCAATGGCGAGGCTGTGCGCTGCGGCAGCGACAGGCGCGTTGAAGGTTACGGTCGATCCTGTGAGCGTCGTATTTGCGCCGAGCGTGATCGTGTCCGATCCCGTTGTGTCTCCGTACGTCTGTGTTCCCGTGGAAGAGACCGCGCTCGTGTTGATGTTCGCGGTGCCGGATACCGCAAGAGTTGCAAGGCCGGCTGCGGTGTCGTCTCCGGTAGAGTCGCCGAATACGGCGTTGCCGGTTATGGCGAGCGTGTGCGCGGCTCCGGCGAGGGGCGCATTGAAGGTTATGGTCGAGCCGGTCAGCGTCGTGTCGGCGCCGAGCGTGATCGTGTCTGTTCCTGCCGCGTCGCCGTACGATTGCGTTCCGGTGGACGTTATTGCAGTCGTGTTGATGCTTGTCGTTCCGGAAACGCTCAGGCTCCACAGTCCTGTCGCCGTGTCGCTGCCTTCGTTTCCGAATACAGCATTCCCGCTTATTTCGAGCGTATGCGCTGCAGCGGCGATCGGCGCGTTGAAGGTTACGGTCGACGCGGTAAGCTCCGCATTCGAATGGAGCGTTATTGTGTCGGTTCCGGCTGCGTCGCCGTAGATCTGCGTTCCGGCAGAAGAGACCGCGCTCATGTACATTCCGGTGGTTCCCGAGATCGAAAGGGCAGAGAATCCAGAAGCCGTATCCGATGCGGAATTTCCCATCTGTGCATTTCCGAAGATATCGAGCGAATTGCCGTTTCCTTCGGCCGAGGCGTTGAAGATCACGACGGAAGCGGTAAGCGAGGCGTCGGAGCCGAACGATACAGGATCGTTGAAGGTTTGCATTCCTGTTGTCGCGATTGCGCCGCCGTTGACGGCGGTGCTGCCGGCGCTTCCAGCGTCCGTCGCAATGCTTGCGAATGCGGTTGTGCTTCCGACGGCTCCTGAGAACATCGACGTGCCCGAAGTATTGACGGTAATGTCGTGCGTTCCGGCCGAGCTGTCGTTTACCGTCTTGGCGAACGTTATGTTTCCTGCCGCGCCGGTTCCCGAGGATTCGAATACGGCATCTGAATGAATCACTACGTCATCTCCGAAGGTCTGCGTTCCGGCCGTCTTTATGCTGGAAGAGTGGACGGCTGTGCTTCCTCCGGTGCCTGCGTCGGTCGCGAGCGAAGCGAGCGGTGTTGCAGATCCGATATCGCCGAAGAAGGACGATATTCCCGACGTGCGTATTTCGACGTCGGATGCCCCGTCGAGCTTCAGATTGAAATCGATTGATCCCGAGGCCGAAGACGCAAAAACAGCATCGTTATCTGCGATGACATTGTCGTTCCATGTCTGGTCTCCCGTGGTTGCGACCGTGCTTCCCCTGATTCGGGAAGTTCCGGATGCGTCGGTTGAGATGTAGGAAAGCTCGGTGTCCGCTCCGACGGCTCCTTCGAATATTGTAGCATTCGCTATTGCAAGATCGAGGCCTTTCGGTCCGTTGACGGTTCCGGTGAACAGCGCGCTCGCGGCAGTGATTTTCGAGTTTTCTTCTATTGTAACTGTGCTTGCAGCTGCGGCTGTAAATTCGCCCGTAGCAAGGTTTATAGTGTCTGCCTGTGCTCCTGCATTGATAGGTGCGAATCTGACTCCGCCTGCGCTTTCGAGCACGAGGTTCCTGGATGCGGAGGAGTATACGTTTCGGAATTCAATGCCGGATCCGGAGGCTCCCTGGACTATCGAAAGATTCTGCGGGAGGTCGAGTGCTCCTCCGGTTGCCGTCGGCAGGTCGTTTCCTACGAAGACGATTCCTGAATGAGACGCGCCGCCGAGGGTGAATAGATCTGCCGTAATGCCTGTAAAGTCGGAATCGATGAATACGGCGCTTGCATAGTCGGCAGAAGGGCTGTGGCTGCGTGCGAATTCGATATCCTTGGCGGCCGTTCTGGGCTCGATGCTGAATGCGTTCGAAGATCCGCCCTGTGCTGCGATCGAGGTTCCTGTTCCCTGGTCGAGTCTGTCGACGACGAAAGCGATGTTTCCGCTCCAGCTCGATCCGTCTCCGCCTGTTTGCACCGTTATGCCCTGAGTCAGCTCGAGGTTCGCTGTTTCGACGAGGATTTCCGCTGGCGCCGTACCTGTAGCCGAGGAAAGAATGTTCTTCCTGAAATACACCGAGCCGCTTCCCTGCGTTTCAATGTCGAGGAGGCGGCCGTTGGCAGATGTTGAAACAAACGCATTGAAGTCGAGGCTGCCGTTGTTCGCTGTCGTTTCGATAACTGTGGTTCCGGCATATCCGAATGTAACCGTTTCAGTTCCGTTTCCGAAGACGACCGATCTCTCTGCCGAGAAGGACGCCGCGTTGAATGCGGTGTTTCCGGCCAGGCTGCTTTCGGTGTTTCCTGCACCGATAGCGGCGTTTCCGTTGAGGGTCGAGTTTCCGATGAGGGCAATGCCGCTCGCCGTTTCGATAGCTCCGTCGAACAGTATCGCGTCAGGATCCGCGGAGCCGGACGAAACTGAAAGTGCATAGCCTGTCCCGTCGCCGATCGGCTCGGTCGTTCCTATATTCGCAAGGAAGCTGATTTTAGCGCTTCCCGCATCCAAACCGAGATCGTAGGGGCCGTCGATCGTTGCCGCAGCTGCAAAGCCTATGCTTGCGCCTGCAGGAGCGCTTCCGCCGCTCGTAGTATCGATGGCTGCGCCGTCAGTCAAGGTGACAGGTCCGGAGAAATTTACTGCACCTCCGCTTGTCGTAATTTCCGCACCAAGAAGAACCGGCTGTGCTGTAGTCTGCGCGAAGCTTCCGTCTAGGACTGCATCAGCCGTGTCCGGCATCGAGAGAGTTCCCTGGTTCGCAACCGAAAGGGAAGATGCGAAAACTTCTCCCCTGAATGAGACGTCGTTTCCCCGCGTTATCGAAATATTGCCGATTGCGGACGCCCCGGCGGTTCCGCCTATACGGGCGTTCGCGCTTCCGTTCGCCGTTCCGAAGGATACGTTCCCCGCGGTGCCCGAATCGATCGAGAGGTTCCGGCGAGCAGCTGCGGCGTCGTCGGATATCGTTGCCGAGTTTGCAAACGAAACGTCGGCTCCTGCCGTATTTCCTCCTGCCGTCGATGCGATGCCGACGGAATCGGTAAGGGTTATGGGTCCTGCGAAGGAGATCGGGTCTCCGGTTGTCGAAATCTCCGCGCCGAGCTGTACCGCTCCTGCTCCGTCCTGTATAAAGTCTCCGTCGAGAGTCAAGTCTGCGCTGTCGGGAAGCACAAGCGTTCCCGAGTTTGTTATCGCCATGCCGCCGGTCCCTGTAGTCGAAACCGGCAGTGCGAACGAGACATTGGTGCCGTCAAGATCTATTCCTGCGGAGCCCGAGGCGTTTAGCGCCTGCAGGAACGAGGTTGTCCCGGTTCCTGCATCCTGCGAGACCGACACGGCGCGGACTTCGCCGTTGAATGTCG
>JAKQQT010000286.1 GCA_029564025.1 Armatimonadota bacterium
TCAGCGCCATCAGATCCTCATGCCCGTTGAGTCCGCCAACCGCAGCCGTCAGCGCGGTCTTGAAATCGCCGTTCAGCCCTGCCGTCTGCGCGCGCGTCTGGCCGAGCAGACCGGAAGTGACCGGCTGCTTGTCTTCCGTGATGGCAAACGCGTTCGCGTTGCCGGGTTCGGGTTTGACGATCCCGTCGGTGACCAGCACGTGGTGACCCGCGGAGTCAACGTCACCGGTGTCCAGCAACCGGTGAAAGGGACTGGTGAAGGTCGGATCGTTGTTCTCGAACATGCAGGCGTAGAAATCCTGCAGGGTCTCGTAACGCTTGTCACGATCCTGTTTGTTGTCGTCGAACGTTTCGGCCGCGGCGGCGTTCCGGAACAGGTGGCCGATGCTGATGCGGTTGGTTCCGGACTGCGCCGCGCTGACCGCGTTGACGTTCAGCATGTCGGAGAGGTTGACGCACACGAAGGCGTAGCGGCCGACTTCCGCGCCGCCGAAGGCGTTCTCGCCGCTGTTGAAGTTGATGGGCATGCTGAGCTGGCGCCAGACCGGGCGCGTGTCCCCGGTCAGCGCGTGATACCGCACGTCATTCACGAAGATGCCGGGAAGGAAACTGAGGGACTCCAGGGAGAGCACGCGGGTGTCCTGCACCGTGCCGGAGGTGGTATTGGTCCCGCCCGGATAGACGCGGCCCGGCCAGGACGGGAATTTCGTGTTCCCCAGGTGGCGGTCGACTTCATCGATCGCGCGGGCGAGCCCCGCATTGAGCATGTGGCGCGCGGTGACCGCGTGACGGTAGTTGGAGGAGGCCTGACGCTCGATCCGCATGAAGATGGCGAACGAGACCGCGCTGATCATCATGAAGCTCAGGAAACCGAGCACGATCAGCAGCGCGGAACCGCGCTCGGGCCTTTGCGGGAAAACGCCCGGAGATGTCGGACACGCGTTGTTTTGATTTTTCATCTTCACCCCTCGTGAGCGGCCTCGGAGAAACCGCCCTGCCGTTTACACTCGTTTCCGTGTCTTCCGCCTTGAACGTTGAGCGTTGAAAGTTGAGCGTTGAACGTTCCCTCTCGCTCCTCCCCCTCACTGCCTGTGCCGGTTGGGGAAGGTCACCGATGCGGGAAATTCGTCGGTTCTCGGATTTTGCCGCGAAAAAAACAGCAGCCGCAGGCGGTATGGGTTGCCCCACGGGTCCAGAAACA
>JAKQQT010000295.1 GCA_029564025.1 Armatimonadota bacterium
GGCTCGGCGGCCGTGAACGGCGCGGATCTGGCATTCGTGACTTCCGACAATCCCCGTTCCGAGGATCCGGACGCCATCATCGCCCAGATTCTGACAGGCATGAACGGCGCGTCCAATTACACCTGCATTCCCAATCGCCAAAGCGCAATCATCGAAGCCGTGAACGCCGCCCGGCCCGGCGACACCCTGGTGCTGGCCGGCAAGGGGCACGAAGATTACCAGATACTGGCAACGGGAAAGATCCATTTCGACGACCGGGAAGTCGCCCGGCAGGCTTTGAAAGACCGTGGGTACACTCGATGAAACCGATTCCCGCCATGCGCATCGTCACCGCCGTCAACGCCCGCGTGCAAGGGCAGACGCCGTTCGGTTCCTTTACCAGTGTGTGCACGGATACGCGAAAACTCGAGCCCGGCGCTTTGTACATCGCCCTGCGCGGCGAGCGGTTCGACGGCCACACATTCCTGCCACAGGCTCTCGAACGGGGAGCCATGGCGGCCGTCGTGGACGAGGAAGGCGTCATCTGCGCGCCGCCTTCTCTGCCCTGTTATGTCGTCAAGGACACACTTTCCGCTTACGGCGACCTGGCGCTGGCCTACCGCCGCCAGTTCGATATCCCCGTTGTTGGTATCACCGGCACCGTCGGCAAAACGACCACCAAAGACATGCTGGGCACGGTGATGGCCGAACTCGGCCCGGTGGTCGCCACCGAAGCGAACTACAACAACGATGTCGGCGTGCCTCAAACCCTGTTTCGCATCGACGAATCTACCCGGTGCGCCGTTGTAGAGATGGGCATGCGCGGTCCCGGACAGATCGAAGTTCTGGCCCGCGCCGCCCAACCGACGGTCGCCGTCATCACCGGCATCGGACGCACCCACGCAGAATTCTTCCCGAACGGTGAGGAAGGCATTGCCGACGCGAAGGCCGAACTGCTGGACCACACCGTTCCGGGCGGAACCGCGGTTCTTCCGGGCGATTCGCCTTGGCTGGACCGCTTGAGGGCCCGCGCGCGCGGACCTGTGATGACCTTTGGCTGGACCGAAAATGCCGATGTTCGTCCTGAAAACTACACGCTTGTCGACGGGTGCGCCCGCTTTGCGCTGAACAACCCGGGCGGGCTCGTCGAGGTTCATTTGAACGCCCCCGGACGGCATCTGGCAACCAACGCCGCCGCCGTCTTGTGCGTCGCCTTGTCGCTGGGCATCGCTCCGGAGTCAGCCGCTTCAAGGCTGGCCGATGTTTCGCTTGGCGAGCACCGCCTGCGCACACTGAAAGCGCCAGGCGGCTGGACGGTGATTGACGACACATACAACGCCGGACCCGATTCGATGCGGGCGGCGCTGGACATCCTGGCGGACTGGCCCGCTGTCCACCGCTACGCCGTACTCGGCGATATGCGCGAACTGGGCGCCTACACGGAGGAGGAACACCGGGCTGTGGGTGAGTATGCCGCCGGGAAGGTCGACGCCCTGGTCACAGTCGGCGATTCCAGCCGTTCCATCAGTGACTCCGCTTCGTCGGGAACGCCTTCCGCGCACTTCGATTCAACCGAAGAAGCGGTGGACGCGTTGCTTCCGCGTTTGAGCGAAGGCGATGTCGTACTTGTCAAAGGTTCGCGCGCCCTTTACCTGGAACGCGTGGTGGAAGGACTTTCCGTATAATGCTGTCGCGCGAGGAATTGTTTGGGGGCAAGCGGGTCGCGGTCATCGGCGCGGCGCGGACGGGCACAGCCGTCGCACGGGCCCTCGTACCGCTGGGGGCGAAGGTTGTTGTGTACGACGGCAAGCCGATCTCCGAGTCGATAGAGGCGAAGATCACCGGCGCCGGAGCCAGGGTCGTTTCCGGCAATGACACGCACCCCGATATTGGAAAGGCCGACATCCTGATTCCGAGTCCCGGAGTCTGGAAGACACACCCCGCACTGATCGCCGCTTCCGATGCCGGCGTCCCCGTGTGGAGTGAAATCGAGGTTGCGTTCAGGTTGTCGCGCGCGCCAATCATCGCCGTCACCGGAACAAACGGCAAAACGACCACAACGGCACTGATCGGAGCCTTGCTGGAGGACAGCGGCATCGACGCGCGCGTCGGAGGAAACATCGCGCCGGGCCGCCCCCTGATCGACATCGCTGTCGAAGCCCCGGAAAACGCGGTCCTCGTTGCCGAGGTATCCTCGTTTCAATTGGAATGGATCGACACTTTTTGCCCGAAGGTGGGCGTCCTGACGAACATCACGCCGGATCACCTGGACCGCCACGGCACCCTCGCCGGGTACGCCCTCGCCAAGACCGCGATATTCCGCAATCAAACTTCCGCCGATCACGCCGTCGTGAACGCCGACAACGATCTCTCCCTGAAAGCGGGTCAAACAAGCCGGGGGACACTGTGGCGTTTCTCCACTCTCGTGCAGACACCCCTCGGCGCGCACCTGTCCGGTGACGAGATGGTACTGCGCGACCGGGACGGCGACCACCCGGTTATGGACGCGCGAAAAATCCGCATGGTCGGAAGCCACAACCGGGAGAACGCGCTGGCGGCTGTCCTGGCCGCGAAAATCATGGGAGGAAATCCCGATAATTTTGTTCACACATTAACACGGTTCCCCGGAGTTCCGCATAGAATGGAATGGGTGGCGTCCGCGAACGGAGTGGACTTCATCAACAACTCCATGTGCACCAACCCGGAGGCCTTCGCGCGGTCCATCGAAGCGTGCGAGCGTCCGGTTGTACTCATTGCCGGAGGGCGAAACAAGGGACTGTCCTTCGAAGGCTCCGTCGATGTGATGGCGCGGTGGTGCCGCGCGGTGGTAACCATCGGTGAACACGGGCCTGCCCTGGCGGAACTCGCGCGGCGGGCCGAGGTGCCGGTCGTGGTGGAGGCGGGAGAACTGGAACCGGCCGTGGAAATCGCCGTGGGCGCGGCGAGAACCGGCGATGTCCTGCTCCTCGCGCCGGGGTGCGCGAGCATGGACCAGTTCAAGGACTTTATGGAACGCGGCGACCGGTTCAAGACCGCCGTGCGGAGTTTTACGGAAGGCGCCGGAAGATGACCATCCGGCGGATATGGGCGGGGAACACCAGTGGACGCATCGAGGGATCGAAATCGCTTTACCACCGTCGGCGGAACCCGGCGG
>JAKQQT010000302.1 GCA_029564025.1 Armatimonadota bacterium
AGTTGACGTTGGGAAGGAGGTAAACGGACTAAGGCTGTTGATCACGGCTCCGGGGCACGCCGCGCAGAGATGCGATCCATCCGCGTTGAAAGTCAGCGCCCGAACCGGCAGGCTCGAAAACTTCTGCCACGTCCCTCCCGAATTGGTTGTTTTGAACAGGCCCTGGGGACCGCCGGCGAAAACAACCCTCGGATCGCCGGGTTTGACCGCGATACAGGCTATAAAAGGATCGGCGGAATCGGTTCCGAACGAGGAAAATGGATACGCTGTTCTCTGCCAGTTTGCGCCGTTGTCCGCCGAGCGGAAAAGGCCGGTTCCGGCCGCGTAGAGGATGCCTTTTTCGATCGCGATATCCCGCACGCGGCCGCCCTCCGGACCGACGCGGTCCCAGCGGGCATACAAAGGGGATATAACCGCGAAGCCCAGAACTCCCACCAGGAACAAGCGTCTGCGCATACCCGACCTCCGAGAGGTGTATTACCGGAGTATATGCGACGGCGCGGCGACCAGTGCAAGCATGGGCGGGTCTTTCATGTTGACTGTGCCTGCTTTTTTGTGAACTAAGCATCAAACAACGTCATTCCGAACGAACGTGAGGAATCTGCGGGTAATCCATGCTCCCCGCTGGCGGGGAGCCATGCAACCGCGGATCCCTCGCATTCACTCGGGATGACGGTGATGAGGGCGATTCGCTAATCGCCCCGACTCCAGCGTGAGGCGTCCTTCGACTGCGCTCGTTCTTCGCTCCGCTCAGGATGCCTCACGCTTGTTTGACCGGTTTGGTTGGCAGAGGCACGTGCAACGTGCTACTTCCGGCCATCACACCACGTTCGCGATCAGCGCCCGGCTCTTCGCGTCCAGCGCTTCCACGTCCGGTATCTCGTAGCGGTTCTCTTCCGGGTCCACGAACAAAATGCGGGTCTGGCCCACCCAGTGGATGTTCTCGCGGGGGTTGTTGATGGTGAACGAAATGCGGCCGCGGTCGGTGTCGGCGTCAACCGTCAGCAGGCCGAACTCCTCGCGGGTGGAGTGTACGCGCTGGATTTTAGGGAGGAAGTAGCGGCGCTCCAGTGAGCGTTGAAGGACATCGCGCGACGCCCGTTCCACGTCGTGGATGTCCGAAATCAGTCCTATCGGTTTCTCTTCGGAGTCCCGCACTTGAATCCAGTGCCGGCGGTCCGTGAACGGGAAGGCCCACACGGCGGAGGCGTTTTCGTAGACCGCGCCTTTCAGGTGAACGATGATGCTGTTGGCGGGACCTTCCTCCACGCGCAAGTCCGACACGTCCTCCAGAATCTGGAGGTCGTCAAATGCGGGTTGTTCAGAAAGCGGTTCTTCCACGTGTGGCAGTATCCTTCAGCCGCGCGGGGCAACGGTAAGCGTCGCCGTGGCGGTGCTGTTCACGGCGAACTCGATGGGCGCCGCGGAGGTGGCGTTGCGCTGTACCACATACACATAGAAGGTGCGGGCCGCGCCGCCGGTTTTGTTAGGATTGTCGAACACCGTCGTCTGGCGCGTGGTTGTGTTGCCGTTGGCGTCCACCACCCGCTCGACAACGGTCGCCGGCACCACGCACGTTCCGGTGTTGTCAATCGGAAGGCCGAAGTTCTCTGGGTCGTCCGGGCGTTGCGCCGGATTGTCGCTCACAAAGAAGCGCCGTTCGCCTTTCCCGTCCGGGTTGCCGTGCACCACCACGTACACCGGTAACGACGGATCGCCGCCTGCCCACGAAATCGTGAAGGGCTGGCCGGCCGTCTGCGACACGGGCGCGTACACGTTGTTCGTGCCCTTCGTGGAGGTCGGCGAGGTCAGCACCAGCGGCGGCAGAGCGGCGGGCGACGTGGCGGTATGGCTCTGGATGGCAACCGTCCACGTGGTTCCGGCGGCGTAGGGAAGGTTCTCTTTCGTGTAGATTGTGCTGGAGCCCCGTTCGGTATAGGTCACATCGGCGCCGTCCAGTTGAACCGTGGGGCCGTAATACTGCCGTCCGGAAGCGTCAAATAGCGTTGCGCGGAACGTGGCGAGGGCGCCCTGGTCCGGGTCCTGGAAATGCGTCTGCGAGGTCACGCTGGCGACCACGCGCGCCGCGGGCAGATCCTTGTCCAGCGGATTGCGGTAACTCGTGTCCTTCGAGCCGCCGAAGATGTTGCAACCGGAAACAGTCACAACAGCGGCGGCAACCAGAACGACGGACCAAGCTCGGTTCTTTCTCATGAACGTTTCCCCGCGCGCTCGAACGAACGCGCCCAGACCTTATGTTTCTATAATCTCCACGTTGGCCCGCGGCACAATCACGCGCCGGCCGTCGCGCAGTTCCGCTTCCAGCACGCGGACCATCGCGCCCGAACCGATTTTCGTCAGTTCGCTCGGCAGGCCCGACACCGAGGCCAGCTGACCGAAATACGGCTCGCGGATGATGCGTATCGGCGTTCCGATTTCCAGTGTGTGGCCGGCCAGAACCTCAACGGCATCGATGCCTTCGTGTTCCGCCAGCGGGATAATCAACTCCGGCCGGATCACGCCCGCGCGGATCTGCGTCGCCCCGTTCACCGATGCCTGCCTGCCTTCGTTCGCCTTCAGCAGTTCAAACGTCCTCTGCGCCATCTGGATCGGGCCGAAACCTTCGGTGATAATCAGCGTGGAGCCGACCTCTTCCTGTCCGGTGATGGCCACGCCGATACTGTGTCCCACATACTGCTCAACATCCGTGTCCACGATACCGCCCACCACGACGCCCGCCACTCCAAGTTCGGCGGCTTTGGTCAGCGCGGTCAGCGTCACCAGCGAGCCTCCGACGATAATCTGGCCTTTCATATCCTCGGATATGCGATCCGGAGTCAGTTGGTCGGACGGCGAGTTCACCGCCACCCGGATCACGCCCAGGCGCTCTCCGCCGACGCCGAAAATGCCCTGCACGAATGCGCCGCGGGCTTCCACAACGCATCCGTCCTCGGGCGTCACTTCCACAACCTTGCCGTGAACGTAAGCCGTTACTTCGATGGGAATCGCCGGTTCGCGAACGCCGAGGTTGCCGGTGACGCGAGAAAACGTCTCGGCGACGCCCGTGACCGGCGATCGGCATTCCGACTTGAACAGGCCGAAGAAGGATTTGGTGGATCCCAGCAACTGGCCTTTCTCGATGGAATCGCCCACCTGTACCCGCAGAACAGACTCAACTTCCTGCGGTTCCAAACCCAGCACGCCCGCCACCTTCACGAGCGTCATGTTGCCGGGCAGTTCCGCGCGGGCCACCACCGAATCCGGGAGTACGGACTGGCCGACCTCCACCAGAACGGTTCCCTTGCGCGGCAACCGCCGCGTCTTCCGAACGATTGTGTACGGGCTGACTTTCAGACCAGGCGTGTATGCTGTTCCCATGGGCGTTTCGTTATTCCGGCGAAAAAGGGGACATCGTTGTCCCGAAGGCAGGCAAGCGAACGGAAAGGCGCGCCAAAGCGGACGCCGTTCGCATTATTGTGTCCGACCGAAGCCGAACAGGTCAACGCATAGCGGCGCAACGCGGGTTCAGGTGCCGGGTGTCGGGTGTCAGCAAACCCTAACCCCCCGGCCCCCTTCCCACCCGTGGGAAGGGGGTGCCCAAAGGGCGGGGGTTAGGCTATATACGCCACTTTCCACGCTCATCTACAAGAAATGGTTGGCACAGATGATTTCTCGCTACGCTCAAAATGACACGATTTACGCTCAGTTAGTCGATTTAGTTGGTACAGATGGAGCCCGTACGTGCACCTCCCTGAATCCTGAATCCTGAATCCTGATTTTGAAGTTTTTCCCCCCACCATGTCTCAAAGAGAGTGTTGACACGTTTTTTCGCGGAGGCCGCAACGTGCGCCCCGCATTGACCGGGAGGAATACCGATGAGGATACAGAGAATCGCCTGCTGGCTGGCACTGCCGGTCATCGTCACCGCAACGGCGGTGCTGGTCCTGTCAAACAGAACCATCGTCGCACAGGCGAAGGACCGCGTGAACGCCGTCCTGCGCGATGCCCCGTTGGAGGACGCCCTCGACGTCATCTGGACCGGCGAATCGCGCGAAATTACCGTGAATCCCACCACGGCGATGAACGCCCGCCCGGTGCGCCTGAACCTGAAGAACGCCTCGCCCGAGGAAGCCGTGCGCGCCGTGGCGAAGGCCGCCGGAGCCGAAGTCGTCATTGAAGGCGCCGCCCTGAAGGTCGGACCGGAAGAGGACGAACTCGACCTGTCCGCCCCGCGCCTCGAAACGCGCGTTTTCGGACAGACGAAGTTCCTGCCTGACTCCGACGCGGCCCTGCGCATCGTGACGCTGAACCATGAGACCGGCGCGCCCGTTGCGAACGCGGACGTCGTGATTGTCCTTTCGAAGCCCGCCAAAACCGGAACAGCCGGATTCGCACAGGCGGTTTACCGGGGACGCACGAACGAAACCGGCTCGCTGAACGCCTCCTTTAAAATGCCCGCACTGGACAAGGGTTCCTACACGATGACCGTTGCTTCCTTCGGACTCGGCGAACGGGACCGCGTGGTGCGCAACTTCAGCGTGGAACCGGCCGCCCAAATCCTGCTGACCACGGACAAGCCCGTGTATCAGCCCGGCCAGACGATTCATATCCGCGCATTGGCGCTGGCCCGGCCGAACAACACCGCCGTCAGCAAGGCCGAGGCAACCCTTCAGGTGTTCGACAGCAAGGGCAACAAGGTCTTCAAGAGCGTCCAGCCGACCTCGGAGTACGGCATCGTGAGCGCGGACTTCGTGCTGGCGACCGAACTCAATATGGGTTCCTACAAGATCAACGCCTCGGTGGCCGGCGCGCAACAGGAGAAGACCGTTACCGTCGACCGCTACGTGCTCCCCAAGTTCAAGGTGGAGTTCCAGCCGGAGCGCAGTTGGTACCTGCCCGGCGAATCGATGTCCGGCACGGTGAACGCGCAGTACTTCTTCGGCAAGCCGGTCGCCGGCCAGGTCCGCATCGCCTTCTCGACGTTCGACGCCGGGTTCAACCAGTTCGCCGAGGTCACCGGAAGGCTCGATGACACGGGCCACTTCAAGTTCAACCAGAAACTGCCAACGTTCTTTGCCGGCCTTCCGCTGGAGCAGGGCGCCGCGTTCGTGAAGTGCGAAATCACCGTCACCGACACGGCGGACCACGAGGAGAACGCCACGAAGAGCGTGCCGGTGGCCAAATCCGGCATGAAGGTCACCGTGATTCCCGAGTCGCCGACCGCCGTGCCGGGAGCCGACAACCGGTTCTACATCCTGACGGCGTATCCGGACGGAACGCCCGCGCAGGCTACCTGCCGCGTGACGCTGAGCGGAACCGGCGGCCGGTCCACCGTTCGCGAACCGGTACGCACCGATGCCGGCGGACTCACCACCGTGGCGTTCAAGGTCGCGGATACGTCCACCTCGGTCGATGTATCGGCCAGGGATGACCGGGGGAGAATCGGCACATCCAGCCTGAACCTGGAGAAGACCGACGCGACGGGCGTGCTGTTGCGGACGGACAAGTCGCTGTACAAGGTCGGCGAATCGGCTTACCTTGTTGCCTACAGCCCGCAGGGCAGGGCGACGATGTACTTCGACGTCCTGCGCGACCGCCAGACGGTACTCACCAAGTCGGTCGACCTCAAGGACGGCCGGGCGGACGTGAACCTGGCGCTGACGCCGGATCTGAGCGGTACGCTGGAAATCCACGCTTACCGCATCGGCAGAGACGGCGAAATCCGGCGCGATACCCGCGTTATCTATGTGGACCCGGCCAACGACCTGAAGGTCGCCGTCGCCCCGGACAAGGATACCTACCTCCCGGGTTCGCCGGCCAAGGTGCGGTTCACGGTGACGGGTCCGGACGGGCGTCCGCGCCCCTCGGCGCTGGGTGTTTCCATCGTGGACGAGAGCGTGTTCGCCCTGCAGGAAATGCAACCCGGCATGGAGAAGGTGTACTTCCTGCTGGAGAAGGAGATTCTGGAGCCGCGCTACGAAATCCACGGTTTCAGCCCGCAGGACATTGTGAGGCCGATACCGCTCACGCGCGATGCTCCGCGCCAGAGGGCCGCCGGAGCGCTGTTCGCCGCCCTTCCGCGCCGAGACCAGAACGTGACACAACTGGCGAACACGTGGCAGGAAAAATCGGTGGCGTTGCAGAACCGCGCGTGGGTGGCCGTGGCGAAGGACGCCGAGGACATCCGCCTGGCCGTCAATAAGTACCTCGAACGGCGCGGAGAGATGCCGGCCGTGGGAGAGGACCTGGCCACCCGCCTCGTCACCCAGGGCTTCCTCACTTACGCGAACAGCCGCGACCCGTGGAAGACGCCGTACCGCGTGCGCGCCAACGGGGAGACTTACCGCCAGGGCTGGTATGTGGAAACCCCGGGTCCCGACAAAAAGTGGAGCACCGGCGACGAGATCACGATCTGGGTG
>JAKQQT010000310.1 GCA_029564025.1 Armatimonadota bacterium
TCCCAGTGCACGGTCCGCAAGTAGGATTGAAACTCTCCGCCTTCGAGCCACTGGTCGTCGCTCAACGCCAGCACGCCGTTTCCGGGCTCGTACTGGACGAAGATGCCCGGCACGTTCGCGCTCGGACCCGCCGATGGGGTCCCGGCCAAGTCAATAGACGTAACGAAATAGGCGCATTGCGGGTTGTCCGGCTCTTTCACTGGCTCGACCTCGACCGGTTCGCAGGTGGTCAGATACATTTTGGCGCCCGCCGCGTCGAGCGAGACGATGTTGTCAAATGCGAGGCCCGCCGTGCCCGCGAACACCCGGTCAGCAAGGTCAACCATGGCGAGCCCTTGATCCGCTGTGTCCGGGCCCAACACCGTATCGTAACTTTCGGCACGGCAGCGCAATACCAGCCTGTCTCCCAGAAGGAAGACCGCATCCGAGTGATATGAGGGGTAGAACGGCCGTCCAATAATGGCATCGGCCGTCGAGACGTCGCGGTCGACTTCCGGGACCGGGCCATAGGGATACACCGGCCAATACCACCAGTAAAGCGGCTGGACCGGTACCTGAAGGGTGTCAAGTACCAGAGGCTGCGCCGGGTTCGAGCAGTCGACGATGGCCACCGTGTAGTGGGGCGACTCGACCCAGCTGGCCCCCACGAGAACAACCGAGTTCCCATAGACCACCGTATCCACCAGTTCGCCAATCTCGACTTCGACTTCAGCGCCGGATGCTTTCGTCAGTTCGGTGGGTCGAACGACTGTCTTCCCCGTGTCGTAGTGCGCGATCACTTCGGCGCCCACTTCCGGCGTTACCTCAAGAAAATCGGCGACATATTCGGCAAGCACGAGCCGTTTTGTGACGGACGGCGCGTCCAGGTTGCCCCCGTCAATCGTCACCAGCTGTTCCATCGTAATGCCGTAATAGTTGTCTTCGTAGTCAAAGGAACGAACCGCGGCGCCCGTGAGGTCGACGTAGCCGCGCACGTGCAAGTCTTCGGGCGACCACGACACGAACTGAAGCCGTTCATACCCGCTTGAATCGTTCCAGCCGCTGAAGGGGACTACCAGAAGGTCATCAAACACCGAGAAAGCCTTGACATCGCTGTAAGCGCTGGACCAACTCCACGCCTCTCCGAACGAAACGCGGTCAATGAGCGCCGGGCCGCCGGGGTCCGCCACGTCAAACAGACTTACGCACACGCGCTGGCCGTCGGTATCGTCCACGCCCAGCGCGATGAGCCGGTCGCCGCGCGGTTCAATATGCGTGGACCAGCCCGGCACCTCCAATTCACCCACGAGAGTGGGCGCGGCGGGATCCGACAGATCAACCACGAACAGCGGATCCTTGACCAGAAAAGTCACGATATAGGCTTTGGGCCCGTCAAACCGGGTAGCAAACACCGATTCGCCTGACGCGCGTTCCAGCTCAAGTTCCGCAAGCACCGTGAGATTGTCGGGGTCCGCGAGATTGATGGTCGTGAGAAAGACGCGCCGCTGGTCTTCCCAGGCGCCTGTCACGACGCGCAACGTCCCGTCCCACGCGTCCAGCTTGTAGCGGTCCGCCACGTATCCGCGCACACCCACCGAGCCGCGTACCTCCATCGTGCCTTCTGGGTC
>JAKQQT010000311.1 GCA_029564025.1 Armatimonadota bacterium
CGACCTTGTATGCCAGTCCGATGGTTGCGGACGGCGGAATGTTGAAGCGGCCGCGTTCGGCGAAGAGGTCTTCGTAGTCCTTGAACCGGCTCATCTTGATCTTCGTCTCGTAGGCGGCGGCCAGCGTTAGATTCTGTTTCACTTCTCCCTGCACGCCCAATTTGAGGCCGTATCCTGTAGACGTGTCGATGCCGTTGTTGGTCAGGTTGTCCGGAGTTCCGTCGGCGACCATACCGCCAAAGTTCCTCAATCCCTTTGCCTCGAACCGCTGGTACGCGAACACCGGAGCGATTCCCCACGCGGCGTTCTTGCCGAACTTGCGTGCATAAGTGGGGGCGATGAACAGCTGTTCCAGATTCACCCCGGTTTCGCCGCCGTAGAAAGTGCCCATACCGCCGCTTGCCGAGTCCGGATAGGTTGTGTTCATGCCGCCGTTACCGTACACGCAGATGGCGGCACTGCTTTCGGTGTCGATGGGGTGATTGTACGACACGTGGGGCGCGAAGAACCAGTTCTTGTCACTCTTGACGGTTCCCGGTGCGAGACCGAACGTGCCCTCGTAGCCCGACGGAGCGCCGTCAACCGTGTACTGGCGCACCGGATTGAACACTTCGAGGCCGAAGTCCACACGCTTTTCCACAAACGCGATGCCGGCCGGATTGGTGGCGGCGATCATGGCGTCCTGAGGTATCGCCACTCCCGCTCCGGCCATACCTTTCGACTTGGCGCCGAATCCGTGCGAGAAATAGCCGTTGGTGGCAGATGCCGAGCCGGAAATCAACAAGATGGCGGCCGCCGTAACGACCGGAAGAACAAACAGAGACAGACGTTTCATAAATGATAACTCCACTGGAAGTGCCCGTTCAGGGCAAAGGATACGCATCGGCGCCGTCCGGCGCCGCGAGACGGCGGAACCGGTGAAGGCAGAGCATTCTATGCATGGAGAAATGTAACAATATCAAATTTGATCATGCTGGCCCTGTTCACCCTTGCGATCAAGGCGCCCGTTGGTGGCGTTTATCCTTTCGGTGAGTACACGGGAATCTTCATGCGTTCACCGTCTCTCAACGCGGACTTGTGGCCCACGATGCCCGGAACGGTGTATGCAAGCGCTTCATAGATGTCCACCGCCGGCTTGCGCTCGTTGACCAGGGCGTCGATGAACTCGTGCGCGATGAACGTGTGCGAGCCGCCGTGTCCGCTGTCGTGCCGCATCGGTTCCGGCAACATCGAGGTCTGCCACCAGTTCGGTTGCTTGTACTGCTCGAAGGCCGACGCCTGGCGCTCGAAACCGCCGTCGTCTATCTCGATCCGGTTCGCCGACCGAACAATCACCGGCCCCAAACCGTTGGGGTGCTCCAGGAAAAAGCTCATCCGGTCTCCGTACCACTGAGCCCGCTCGCACCCGCGATGCGCGCCCTTCCAGAACACCGAAACGCGGAAAGGGTGGCTCTGGTTGGTTTGGAACATCGCCGTCTCGTTCCAGAAAGGATTCCTGTAGGGATTGCCTTTCAACAGGTCCGAATCATCCCCCCAACCCAGGCAACTGACTTCTGTGAGCCGCTCGCCGGTGGTCCCAACAAGGAAAGAGGTGCAATGGGTGGGGTACAGCATTGGCGGAAGCCCGTGGCGCCACGTTGGCTTTCCGTTCTCAAAGAATAGTTCCTCGAGGCCGGCGTGGTGGTATTCGGCCTCCGCATAGAATATTTCGCCGAATTTGCCCTGCTGATGGAACTGCCTGGCTGATATTCCGCCCTGCCGGTAATAGCTGGTTTCCGCCATCATGTAGGTCAGGCCTGTCTTCTGCACGGTCTCCAGCAGTTCCTCCGCCTCATCGATGGTC
>JAKQQT010000316.1 GCA_029564025.1 Armatimonadota bacterium
ATTTCGGAGGCCAGCGTCGGCTGGTATCCCACGGCGCTCGGCATGCGGCCCAGCAACGCGGATACCTCGGACCCGGCCTGCGTAAACCTAAAAATATTGTCGATGAACAGCAGGACATCCCGTCCTTCATCGTCCCGGAAATACTCCGCCATCGTCAGCGCGGAAAGCGCCACCCTCTGGCGCGCGCCGGGCGGTTCGTTCATCTGGCCGAAGACCATCGTGGTCTTGTCGATGACGCCCGATTCCTGCATCTCCAGCCACAGGTCGTTACCCTCGCGGGTTCGCTCGCCAACGCCGGCGAACACGGAAAAACCGCCGTGTTCCTGGGCGATGTTGCGGATCAACTCCGTGATGAGAACTGTTTTGCCGACGCCCGCGCCGCCGAACAGGCCGATCTTGCCGCCTCGAGCGTAAGGACACAGCAGGTCGATGACCTTGATGCCCGTTTCAAATTGCTCGTTCGCGGCGGTCTGGTCTTCAAATGCGGGGGCGGAGCGGTGGATCGGGTCACGTCGTTCAATGTCCACCGGGCCGCGTTCGTCGATCGGTTCGCCGAGGAGGTTGAACACGCGCCCAAGCGTCTTCTGGCCGACCGGCACGCTGATGGGCCTTCCGGTGTCCTCGGCCGGGGTGCCGCGCACGAGGCCGTCCGTACTGCCCATGGACACACAGCGCACGACATTGTTGCCGAGCATCTGGGCCACCTCGACAACCAGGACCTTCCCGCTGTCCTTCGATTGGATGTGCACCGCGTTGAGCATCTCGGGCAGGCCGTCGCCGGGGAACTCGATGTCCACCACGGGGCCGATAATTTGAAGCACTTTTCCGGTAGCCAAATATGATTCCTCCGAACGGCAAATGCCGTGCTTAGTATAGCAAACAGGCGTCCGACGGACGGGTTTACGCGGACGGCGCTTCGACCTCGTACCGGTTGACCCCGGCCGTGTCCTCGCCGCGAACGAGGAATACCGGGTGATCCTTCCAGAACCGGCTCATCGCGCCGTCGCGAACCAGTTTCGTGCTTGCCGGCATGAACCGCAATGTGTAGCCGCAACGGCGCTTCTGCGACCGGTTGGGCGTTGAGCCGTGCACGATGTAGGGCGTGTGGAACGAGCAGTCTCCGGGCTGGAGTTCAATGTTCACGGCGGCGTTGAGGTCGAACCGGGTGATGTCCAGGCCTCGGTCCAGCACCTTGTCTTCCTTGTGTTCGTCGGTGAAGTGCGTGATCGGGCCGAGGGTTTGCGTGCCCGGGATGACGCGCATACAGCCGTTTTCGACCACGGATTCGTCCACGGCCAGCCACAGCGTTACCACGTCCATCGGTTCCAGTTCCCAGTACTCGGCGTCCTGGTGCCACGGCACTTCCAGTCCGTCGCCCTTTGCCTTGGCGATGAGGTGGCTGGAAAACAATACGATATCAGGGCCGATGATCTGCTGAACCAGGTCCAGGAGCGCCGGATGCGAGCACATCCTGAAGAGATAGGGATCCCTCAGGTGCGGCATGTCCTGGTGCTCCGGGCGTTGTCCGGCGGGAAGGTTGGCCAGAAGATAATCCACATGCTCCCGCAAGCCCGCCAGGTCCGTCCCGGTCAGTGCGCGGCGGTGAATCGTGTAGCCGTCATTGTGATACTGTCTGATTTGATTTGTTGTCAGCATTTGAAGATTCCCCGTTCAGGTGACCACCAACTTCACAGGGCCACCTATTACGGAACGGGACGGACAGCCGAAATGGTTCCGCGTCGGAGTCCGGCGCACAAGAGGATAACGCCTTGAAATTCACGAAGATGCACGCCCTGGGCAATGACTTTGTCGCCGTCAACGGGATGGAGCAGGCGGAGCGGCCCATCGACGGGCCCGGCGG
>JAKQQT010000336.1 GCA_029564025.1 Armatimonadota bacterium
TCCCTGCTGGTGACGCTCAATGCCCTGCGGTTAATGCGTCCTCTGGACCGGTATCGGACGCGCCGTAAGGCCCGTATGGGATGAAAACGTGAAGGGGAACGAGATGCGGCGAAAACGAAACGCGGAACAACAGCAACCCCGGGAGCGCCTTGCCCTCGGGGCTCTGGTGGCGCTTGTCCTGCTAGTTCTGATCGGAATCGGCGCCTGGAAATCAGCCCCGCGCGGCGATTACTATTCCGTGGTCGTCACACCGCCCGCGCTGAAAGTCACGCCAAAGCCCGCGCCGCCGCCCGTCATCCCGGCGACTTCTGAACCCGCTCCATCAACCGTCGTCCCAAACGCGAAACCGCCGGCTGTCCGGCAGGCGCCGACGCCCAAGCCGGTTCCAGCCCCGGCCAAAGCGCCAAAAGCCGGGCAATAGCGGACTTTATACGGTTTAGTGCAACTTTTCCCGTGCTCAATACGTTCATGTTATTGGAACTGGGCGATATCTCGTTATATCCTTTTGGTGAGAGCATTTCCGGACCGTGTCGTCGAACCACGGCACATTCGGATACAAAATTCTCGAAGGATTCCTTGGATGGCCTGCAAATTCCGGAAGTATCTTCCGAGAAGATGAATGAGGCCTGAAGAAGGTTTCTGCCGTGAGTCGGGAGAACCGTTGAACGCGGTCCTTCCCGCCGGATACCGGAGTCACCGTGCTGGTAACGCAAAGGACGACAGCATAACCGGCTCCCCTTCCGTTGGGAATGTCAGCGTCAGGCGGACATCACGGCTTCAGCGTAACGCAGACACCGCGTCATCAACCGCTTCACATCGCAACGCGGTCGCTGGCGGGCTTGCGAAACACGCTGAATCTCTTTCTCCCGAACAGAAAACGCCGCCGCGAGTCGCGGAGGCGAGTAGGCGTTCGATGGAACGCAAGAATTGCGGCGAGGCGATTGCCCGTCGCGTAACCAATGGGGCGGTCCACAAGGGCCGATATCCCCTGCTATCTCGAAGGGAGATACACAAATGAAGCGTTTTCTGATGCTTCTGTCCGCGGCTAGCCTGCTCGTTGTCGTTTCCGGCGCTTCGTTCGCGCAGTTCGGAAGCGGCGAAATCACTCCGCCCGAGAAGGGCACCGCCGAAGTCAGCCTGGGTCTCAACGCTCAGTTGATGTCCCCGTCGGACATTTCTCTCCAGTTGTCGTACGCCCCGTACCTGAACCGCAACCTCCAGGTTGGCGGCCAGTTGTCGTACTACCGCGCCGACGGCTCGGGTAGTGACCCCGACTACACCCAGTGGGGCTTGGGCGCCACGGCGACCTACAACTTCGTCGCGCCGGAAGGCCCGGTTTCCCGTATGATTCCTTACGCCGGAATCGGCCTCGGCTACGTCAAGGCGGACGCCGGTGACTGGGACGACGACGCAACCATGTGGACCGTCTTCGGCGGCGTCAAGCAGTTCATCTCGGAAGACGTTGCCCTGTACGGTCAGCTGGCTTGGAGCAAGGCCAGCGAAGAGATCTACCGCGACGGCGAGAAGGACGAGCTTCGCCTGATGGTCGGCCTCAGCACCTACCTGAAGATGGGTAAGGCCGAGTAACGACATCCGGCAACCATTGTGGTTGTTGATACAGAATTGGGGGAGTCCTTCGGGGCTCCCCCTTTCTTCGTCTCCCCTTCGCTTGCCGTAATCGCCGCGCCGCGCTTACCGTATCATAACAGCCTCACGCTCGCTCCGGTGCCCGCGAGCCGACACGAACAAAAGGACGCGCGCAATGACCAATATCCTGGCCTGGGCCCTGGGAGGTCTACTGCTTATGGCGCTAGCGAATCACGCCGGCGACGACGCCAAAAAGACGGGTAACTCAATCGGTTGGGCAACAGTCGACAAGTCCTGGACCTTCGATGGCAACACCGCCTCCGTCAAGACCGGCGGCCAATCGGTCGCGCTGATCAAAGGCGACTCGCCCAGGGACTTCACGTTCACCGTGGATGTGAATATCAGAAGCGGCGCCAAGAAACGCGCCGGTATTCTGTTCTGCGCCGACGCTTCCGATTCCGCATCGCCCGCCGGTTACGCCGCGATTCTGGACGCCGGACAGAAAACGCTGACCTTCGGTCGTTACAAAGCCTCCGACAAATCCTTCGCGCAACTCGCCCGGCGGAGCGTGCCGGTGAAGCCCAACCGCCCGCACCGCATCACCGTCACCGTACGCAAGAACCATTTGCAGGTCTTCGCCGATCCCGTGGACTACCTGGCGAAGAATCCGAATCTCAAGCCGTGGCCGAAAATCGATATGAGCGACGAAGCCTTCGCATCCGGCTCGCTGGGGCTGTTTGCCGAAGGAGCCGAGGTCGCGTTTTCGGACATCACACGGAAAGAGCCGCCAAAACCCTTCAAGGGCGCCGCGTACAACAACGCCGGCGGCCTGCTTCCGGACATCGCCGACCCGTTCGTTCTGCGCCACAAGGGTGAATACTACGTCTACGGCACTGGCGGCAACGGCATCAAGGTGTACAAGTCGAAGGACCTGGCCAACTGGAGCGAGGCGATCGGCGCCACCGAAGGCTACGCCCTGCACAACCGCGACTCGTGGGGCAACAAATGGTTCTGGGCGCCCGAAATCCTTCAGCGCAACGGCCGGTTCTATATGTACTACAGCGTGGAGGAGCGCATCGCCGTCGCTACCTCCGATTCCCCGCTCGGCCCGTTCAAACAACCGAAGATGGATCCCTATCACCTGGACGTCGGCGAAATCGACACCCACCCGTTCGTGGACGACGACGGCAAGGTGTATATGTACTGGGTGAAGTTCGACCGCGGCAACGTCATCTACGCGGCGGAGATGACCGACGACCTGACGGGCTTGAAGGAAGACACCATCACGTTCTGCTTTCGCAAGGAACAGAAGTGGGAAGACAGCCCCGACAACAACTGCTCCGTCAACGAAGGCCCCTGGGTGACGAAACACAAGGGGCTGTACTACTGCACCTACTTCGCCAACAGTTACAAGAGCAGGGATTACGGTGTGGGATACGCCACGGCGCCGACGCCCTACG
>JAKQQT010000345.1 GCA_029564025.1 Armatimonadota bacterium
CGCCGATCCGCGCAACATCGTTAACGGTTTGCGCATACCGAGTGAAGGTTATGCGGATCAGCCGTACGTCGTTGTCACATCGAACGGGACCTGGGTTTGCACACTGACGACCGGAAAGGGGCTGGAGGGACAGCAGGGGCAGCATGTCGTTGCGACGGTTAGCCGCGATCAAGGCAAGACCTGGTCGGAGCTGGTCCCGATCGAACCCGATAGCGGCCCCGAAGCCTCATGGGTCACGCCGCTGGTCACGCCATACGGACGAATCTATGCGTTCTACACGTACAACGGCGACAATATCGTGACACTCCCCGGATCAGACCGGCGCGTGCGGTCCGATACGCACGGATGGTACGCCTTCAGATATTCTGACGACGAGGGCGCGACGTGGTCGGCGCAGCGCTTCCGCATTCCGATTCGCGTGACTGCGGTCGACAGGAAAAATCCGTGGCGCGGCGAGGTCTGTCACTTCTGGGGCATCGATAAGCCGAAAACCCAAAACGGCAAAGTCTATTTCGCGTTCACCAAGCTCGGCCAGTATTTTATGCGGGACGGAGAGGGGTGGGTGGTGGAGGCGTCGAACATTCTGACGGAACGCGACCCCGACAAGCTTGATTTCCGTCTGTTGCCGGACGGTGACAACGGTATTCGTAACCCGGCGTTGGGCAGTGTCCAAGAGGAACACAATCTGGTGCCGCTCGCCGGGAACGATCTCCTCTGTGTCTTCCGCACCGAGAACGGCGCACCTGGGCAGAGCTACAGCCGGGACAACGGGCTCACCTGGACGTTGCCCGAACCCATGACGGTGGCTCCCGGGCAACGGGCGTTCAAGACGCCGCGCGCCTGTCCCAAAGTGTTTGTGACGTCAGAGGGCAAGCATCTCTTCTGGTTCCATCATCACGGCGGCAAGTCCTGGGCGGGGCGTAATCCGGCCTTTCTAGCGGGCGGCGTGAGACACGCCGACGGCTTTATCCGTTGGTCGGAACCAGAACTGGTCCTGTTCGACGCCAACGTGGCGATCCGCATGAGCTATCCCGATTTGATCGAACACGAAGGACGCTTCTGGCTGACAGAAACGCAGAAGACGGTGGCGCGTGTCCACCCGCTTGACCGCACCCTGCTGGACGGTTTGTGGAACCAGCACCAGGTCAAGGGTGTATGCACCAACGGGTTGCTCCTGGAAAAAATCGATGAGGGGCATGCCGCATCGCGCCCCACGGTGCCGCGCGGGTTCGGCGACATGGCGAACGGCGGGGCGACGATTGAGCTGTGGCTGGACTTGGCTGATGCGGGATCGGGGCAAACCCTGTTCTCGACCATGGCGGATGACGGCCGCGGGGTGCGTGTTGTGACTTCGGAGTTGGGCGGACGCCCCACGCTGGCGATCGAACTCGGAGATGGCTCGCGGGCTGCGGTCTGGCACACCGATCCCGGAGTGATCCAGGCGGGGAAGCGCCATCACGTTGTTTTCGTCTGTGATTTTTCGGCCGCAGTGATTACCGTCATCGCCGATGGCGTTTTCTGTGATGGAGGAACGGCGCGCCCGTATGGCTGGGGCCGTCTGCCGCTGGAGATGGGGGATGTGAACGGAACCTTCCAGGCGTTCCTTGCGCCGTCCGTGCTGGGCCTCAGGCTTTACGACCGCGCCCTGCGAACCACTGAAGCGATAGGCAATTATCGTGCGGTGACGAGCCCGCATTGAAAACCGATTTGTTACGTGGCTGAGGGCGAGGCGCCCCCTCTTCCAGTCTTGCGTATCTCTATCCGCAGATTACACAGATTGAACATCATCTTCTGGCGGCTTCTGACATTCAAAAATCAAACAGGAGCTTTATGAAGGCCAAACGCAAAGTGAGTTGGGTGGTGGGTGCGTTAATCTGTGCAATGGCAGGTGCGGGTATGGAGCACCTCAGGTACAGTCTGTCTGTGGCAGTGCCCGAGGCCGGCGGTGGCGGTGTTCCAGAAACCGTCCGCGCACCGGAAGCGCCGGTCCGTGGTGTGGCTGTCCGCGACGAAAGCGCTAAACGTGATGCCGATGTCTTGCGCCGACGCGTGAGTGATTTGGAGAAGGCTTTGGCCGAGTACGAAACGGCGCGTGTGCAACAGCCCGAACCGCCGCAAGAGGCCGAGCCGGGCAAAGAGCAACGCGGGGATCGCGGCCGACGCCAGTCGTGGGAAGAACGTATGGATCAGATGCGGCGTGAGAATCCCGATCAATATGCCGATATGCAGCGCCGACGCGAGGATTTCCGCCAGAATATGGAACAGCGCGTGCGTGACCGTGAAGATTTTCTGGATGCGATCGATGTCGCGGGGATGACGCCTGAACAACGACAGAACCATGAGCAACTGTTGGCCACCGTAGCCCGCATGAACGCGCTGATGGCGGACATGATGGAAAACGGGCGCCCGCGCGGCGAAGAGGGCGAAGCCGTGCGGCATGAGATGCGCGAGGCCATGATGAGTCTGGGCCAACTCTACGAGTCAGAACGTCGCTATCTGCTGGAAGCGACCGCAAAAGCGGCCGGGTATTCAGGCGACGACGTCCAGGCATTCACCGAGCACATCCAGACGATCTTTGAACAGACCTCCATGATGCCGGGCGGCTTTGGGCCTCGCAGGGGCAGGGACGGGCCGTCGTCTGCGGGGGCGCCGAGAACTGACAAAACTGAACTGCGTTGAGGAGGAGGGAGGAATTGTCGAAACCAGAAACCTGAAACCTGGAACTCAACGGTCAGTGAAACGGTCATACGCCCGTATCCCCGCCGTCGCCAGGTTCGAGGTTGAAGATTTTAGCCCGTACTGGCACAATATCACTTGGTTTTAATTCGGGCATACGTGCGGTAACGGGGTGTCGCTTTATGGACCATTTATCCTCGCAAATCCGAGAGGGTCTTCAAAACGGCGATC
>JAKQQT010000197.1 GCA_029564025.1 Armatimonadota bacterium
CAGAAAGAAGACGGATCGAAGTTGCAGGTTTCGACCGGTGGAAACGACGCCGCGCCGATGATCCGCCCGGATGAATACAACAACGTCTGGATTGCGTGGTGGAATCCGGCCGCGCGCGAGATTCGTGTCTGCCGCATGGGTCCCCGCTCCGGACGCGAACTTCTCGCGTGCGAAGGAGCCTACGGTCCGGCGCGAGACCTGACTGTTACCGAAGGCCGGATCCGTGTAACCTGTGCCGGATCAGGGGGACGTCCCATCACGTGGGAAGGAACCGAGAACGACGGTTTCCAACAGGTCTAGGTCACCCGAAGCGAACCAAAGCCACCGCCGGTTTTCAGGCCGTGCGGTGGCGTTTCTGTTTCTGCGTGTTGTTTGTTAGCGTGTTCGCCGCTTGCGCAGTGAGGTCAGCGCTGTGCCGATGCCCAGCAGGGCAAGGGTGCCCGGTTCCGGGATCGCCGTGGTGGCTTTGCCCATGATCAGGTCGTCAATGGTCGGCCAGGCCAGGGGCGCTTCCGACTCGCGCATGTAGACAACCATTGAGTAGATCGACACATCCGAAACAAATCCTACGAACGAATCGGCTACTGGCGCATAGCCGCCTCCACCGCCATTTTCCCACGGGAATTCAAGTGTGTAGGTTGTTTGGTCGCTCAGCACCATCTCAATGATGCCGCCGGAAAAATTCCCGTTGATGTCTCCGGGGAAGAAACGTCCGCCCACGGCGTTCGGAAGCTTCTCCGTGAACGTAACGTTCATCCAGTCCCAGGCGGAGTTGGTGGACATATTGCCGTCGCCTGAGTAAAGCAATGTGGGTCCAAATCCGTCGTCGGTCTCACCAAACGCATTTACAAAGTAGGAGTATCCGTTCACCGGACCGCGATCCAACTGGTAATCCACGAAACTGCCGTAGGTGAACTCGTCGTAGCTGTCCTGAAACCAGCCGGGCTCGAGAGCGGCCTTGAACTCGGCCTCGTTCCGGTAGATGCCGGCCGCTGTCGTGGTGGCCGCGAGGGAGAACAACACACACAGAGCTGTAATGAATCTCACAAGCGTATCCTTTCTCCGCGGTGGGTCGCGGAAGTGCGCGAGTGGACTTCGTGTCTGAAGCCCGTCACGCACGACTGAACCTGGCGAAGCCGGCATCGCGGCCAAAAAGCGAGGCGATGCCCCCGTGTGCCGTTGCTATACTGAGGATGACGCTGGGGGCGTCCTGGTGGGACTGAGAGGGGGTGGTACCCCTGACCC
>JAKQQT010000356.1 GCA_029564025.1 Armatimonadota bacterium
GTACTCCTTCGGCGCGGCCAAGAGCTCCGTGTGGCGGATGCTCGCGAAGGGGCACGGCGAGGTGCGGCTGACGGACGCCGAGCTGCGCACGCTCGCCTGCTGGATCGACCTTGCCGTGCCGTTCTGCGGCTCGTACGTGGAGCGCCACGACTGGAACGACTGGTATCGGCAACGTTACGAATACGCGTGCAACAAGCGCGCCGCGTTCGCGTGGCTGGAGCTGAATGAGGTCCGGAAAGGGCTGCGCCAGCCGCCCGTGCCGCTGACCGGCTTTATCCCGAATGTCGCCGAATCCCGTCGACAGAAATACTGGTCGGAGTAAATGCTTATGCACTTAAAAAAACACCGTTTTCACGACGCCTTTTTACTGTTGGCGTCAACCTTGGCTGTTGTGTCGACGTCCAATGGCAACAATGCCCGCCCTCTGATAACCGGCGTGGTCGAGCGCCTCGATGCTCGGCTCGACGAGATCGTGTCGCATGATGCCGTTTTGGAAAAACTGGCAACGGGGTATCGTTGGGCGGAAGGCCCGGTCTGGATCACGCAATCCTCAGGCGCGGGTTATTTGCTGTTTACCGACATCCCCAACAACGCTGTCTTTAAGTGGAAAGACGGCGAAGCCGTCCAGCTCTATCTCAAACCCAGCGGGTACACCGGCAAAGATGCGCGCGGCGGACTGATGGGCGCAAATGGATTGACTGTCGATGCCGCCGGGCGGCTGGTGCTGTGTCAGCACGGAGACCGTCGAATCGTGCGGCAAGAGCCGGATGGCCGCTGGTCGACGCTGGCCGATCGCTACGAAGGCAAGCGCCTCAACAGCCCGAATGATGCGGTGTTCAAATCAAACGGGGACATGTATTTCACCGATCCCACCTATGGTTTTCCCAAGGGCCTTAGCGATCCCGCGCGGGAAATGGACTATTGCGGCGTTTTTCGCCTTTCGGCCGCCGACGGCAAGCTGACATTACTGACGAAAGAACTGACGTTGCCGAATGGGATCGCCTTTTCACCCGACGAAAAAACGCTTTACGTGGCGCAGTCCGATCCGAAACAGGCCGTTTGGTACGCATTCCCCGTCAAGAGCGATGGAACGCTTGGCCCTAAACACCTCCTCGCCGATGGCACGCATTGGACCGCGCAGCCCCGAAGAAACCCGGACGGATTAAAGGTCGACCGGCACGGTAACGTGTTTGCCACAGGCCCGGGCGGCGTCAACATCATTTCGCCGGAAGGTGTGTTGCTGGGCCGGATTCATACCGAGAAGACGGCTGCCAACTGCGCGTTTGGCGGAGATGGTTCGATGTTATATATTACGGCCACAGATTGCCTTTATCGCATCCAAACAAAAACCCGGGGGGCGGGATTCTAACCGGGGCGTTGCGTCCCGCCGACGCGCGTGAGCCGCTGCCCCGCCGCAACTGAACCGCCGCGCCGGTGGCGTTCCGGATTTATGCTTGTCAAGCGTGCGGCCGTTTCGGGATACTGGCGCCAACAACCGTTCAGCCTGTAGAGGAAAGGGCGTCGTGACCGAGAGAGGAGTGCCAGCCATGCAGCGAACAGGAGTCGTTTTATTCGGCCTAGCCGGGTTTTTTCTGGTTTTTTCGCCCCGGGCGGAGGGTGCGTTGATCGGCTACTGGCCGCTGGACGCGACCTCAGGCAACATCGCCACGAACCGGGTCCCCGGCGGGACCCACGGCGTGTTGATCGGCAGCGGCGTCACGTGGTTGAATGACGCCCAACGGGGCCAGGTGCTCAATTTCGGAACCGGCAGCACCGCCACGAATTATGTCGACGCGGGAATCCTCCCGACCATCGGCGACGGGACCAACTTCACGTGGAGCTTCTGGGCCTACAGTCAGCAAGGCGTCAACAACAACGTCATCTTGGGCAACCGCTATGACGCGAACGCCATGACGGGCGGACACTGGATCAAGTTTACGACTTCCAAGTTTGAATTTACGACGTCCCCGCAAATCTTTTTGGATTACGCGGACATTCCGCAAAACCAATGGATCCACCACGCCGTCGTGAGGCGAGGGGGCGACAAGTCGTTCACCTACTACCGTAACGGGGTCGCGGTCCTCACGACAAACATCACCATCACCACCGCGATCACCGGCCGTCCTTTTTACATGGGCGGCGACAAGTACGCCGAGTGGTGGCAGGGCCGTATGGACGACGTCGCAATCTGGACAGACGCGCTGCCCTCCAACTCCATCGCGGGGCTGGCCAGCGGGACCTACACGCCGCTGACCGCGCCGCGCTATCCGGCCGGCACCTTCGATTTGGCGGATGCGCTGGGCGGCGGCGACGGCTCCTTGCCAGGAACGGGTGGCCCCGGCAACCTGACCACCGTGCCGGGTGTCTACACGACCTTCCCGAACAATCCTTTTGTTGACGGTGTCTTCGCGCCGAACACGAACAACGTCCCGTGTGTCATCGACGGCGCGGGCCACACGTATGACTTCAATGCCCAGAATAACGCCGGAAACCCGCAAACGTGGTGCAACGGGCTGAACATGGATACTGACCCTTCCACCAACCTCCTCGCGAATTTCAACGGAGATCCCGCCAACCACTCGCTGATTTCCGCGCATGCCAGCAAGGGGATCACCTTCGACCTGGAAGGCGTGCGGGAACAGACCGGCCTCAGCATCGAGAAGTTCACGGCGTGCATTGGCGACTCGCGACCGAAAGTGAACGGCTCGATCAGCTACTTCGTCTTCGTGGATGGCGTCCTGGTCACGAACCGCAACGCCATCCGCGACAGTGAAGACTTTGTATCGGTCACACAGGTGAACAAGGGCCGTTATCTGACGATCGCGATCACGGATGCGAACAACGACACGATCTGCGACCACGGCTATCTCGGCGACGCGTTCCTGACGCTGATCCCGTATACGCCGCCTGAGCCCCGGAAGGGCACGGCGATTCTGGTTCGCTGACGTCTCGCCGTTAACCGCAGATCGCGAGCGGCGGCGAGACGTTTAACGACGGCTTCCGCCTCTGTCTGACGGAGGACCAAGCGGACACCGAGTGGTTCCCGGGGGGAGAGTCATACCACTGCCGAAAAGTTCTTAGACTATATACGGGCATCAGGCACACGGGAGGGGCAAGCGTCTGCTTGCCCTTGGACGAGCAGACGCTCGTCCCTCCCTGTGTGTGGGACCGCCCGTTTGGTCCATATACTTTTCGGCAACAGTTAGGGAGTAGAAAAAACCCGCTAAAACATTGGTCTTAGCGGGTTTGCGTAGCAAAAATATGGTGCGCCTGGCGGGGGTCGAA
>JAKQQT010000202.1 GCA_029564025.1 Armatimonadota bacterium
ATCAGCCGATCCGTCGCCATTCGTGCACAGATAGACTGCAAACGCCAAGGTGCCCCGTCCCATCGCCAGCCATCGGCCTAACCGTTTTTCTTTTCATCCATTTTCGCTCCGTCCGTCGCAGTGGCAGCCCTTCGTGTCTGCCCTACCATCGCTTACCGCGCTTTCCCAGCTTACCGCGTACTCAGCGCCTCACCGTCTCTGCGTTAAACCTCTCCCTTGCCAATTGCCTGTTGCTGATTGCCTATTGTCCATTGCCCCCCTCCCCCATCTAACGCCCGAACGAACTAATGCACTTCTCCCTACTGCCAACTCTCCAATCCCATCCTCAAAATCCCGTCATTGCCGTATCAGCTCCAGCACCGGATCCATCGGCGTCGCGATCGAGTATCCCGAATTCGAGAGGTTCCTGTTCGCGAATCCGTTACTGGCGTTTACCCAGACCTCCGCGCTCGGAACGAACTGGCAGACCACGCCGATCACCCTCATCTGCCGTCCGTCACGATCACTTTCCACCTCAAGGACCGGCCCCCCACTGCTCCCCGGATAAGCGGGGCAATCGAGAACGATCGAATGGCTCTTGTCGTTGAGCGCGGCCACAATGCCTTTTCTGAGCAACGGCCGAAGGGGATCGAGTTGCGGCTGCTCCTGGATCCCGAGACTGCTTGGGTTTCCGAACAGGTAGACCTCGTTCGCGACAAGCACGTCATCATACCGTTTGACTGTGCCTAGCTTTACCCCGACAACGCCGTTGGACGACGCTTGAACCACCGCCACACCGGGCAAAGCTGCCATCTGTCCGCGCGGACAAGGCACACCGTTCGTCATTGACGTAAACAATTTGATCGCCATCACGTCAGAAGACTTATGAACA
This sequence comes from Armatimonadota bacterium, assembly GCA_029564025.1. Lineage (GTDB taxonomy): Bacteria > Armatimonadota > DTGP01 > JAKQQT01 > JAKQQT01 > JAKQQT01. Next base: position 872 of record JAKQQT010000202.1, read on the forward strand.
TTGACGCACTTGTTGCTGAAAAGCAATCCGAGGTCTAGCAGCATCCGGTTCGAGGTCCGGTCGTCAGGATCTCCAGAGTACGAAACGAGTTCCGCAATTGGACATTGCAGCGATGCCGCTTGCCCGTCCATGAGAACGTGCCGCGCCGTCACAAGGTAAACGTTGGTCGTTGTGTTCAAAAAGAATCCCGAGCCGGTCCCCCCGGTCCGGAGCATAATCAGAACCGGATATGCAAGATTATCATCTGGGATAGACCGTGGAGTATCAGCAGCAAGTGATTCGAGCAGAAGCAAACTGAACACTATCGTGAAATATCGTGCTTTCATATGGCTAAATACCGCGTCACAGACTCAGCAGAGGGGCTGCAGTCCTCCTTCCGTCGTCTTTTCCATTTTCTTTTGCACTTCATAACACATCTCTGTTATGTAAGATGCACATCCCGCCAGCCAGCGGCCAGTGCAACACTGGCCGCTGGCTGGCGGGTTTCATTTCATTTACTTTCGCAATGCCGATGGCAGGAGGAAGCGGATCGACTCCGGCACGTTGGTCGTAACAATGCAGTCGTCGTAGGGCTTGCCCTGGCCGATGTTCTCGGGATAGGTGAACGCCTTGGCCAGACACGCCGCGGTCTCATTGGTTTTTCCGGCGTGGAAGGCGGACTGCGCCTTCGATAGCCACGCCTTCTCCCATATGCCGTGTCCGTCGCGACCGTGTTCGGACGGCAGTACCGTGAGTCCAGACAGCCAGTCGATGCACTTATCGTATTCCCCCATCCCGCAAAACGCCTCGGCGTGTACGAGCTGAAGTGCGGTGACGTGCGGATAGCGCGGAATGTACTCAGTGGTTTCCGCGAGCGCAGACTTCCAGTCGTTCTCACTTGCCGCCAGATTGAAGAGCGCGTAGCCGACACGCCATGAATCTCCGATCGCCTTTGCCCGCATCAGGTCACGCCTGGCAGATTCTCCGCTTCGCCTGGACGCGCGGTACAAGTAGAAGATCGGAGAGTCGGCTTCGGCGATGCCATCAAGAATTGCTTCCGCCTCCTGCCCATCGCCGAGATGCGCCAAAAGCAACGATAGGTAATACCGGAACTTCCAAGGAGCTTCTTTCCGCCCCGCTGCCCAGCGCAAAGCCGGCAACGAGGAAGGCCTTGACGGCATTGTGAGGTCAATCGGCATCCTCTCGGCACATGCAAGAAACCCTGCACCCCTACGCCCCTGCGTTTCCTTGTAATCAATCAGATATGCCTTACGAATCACGGCGATTGGCGACCCCTTGGCCATGCCGTAGATCCGAACCGCGTCATCGACGAGACCGGCCTCTTCATACCATGAAGCAAGCTCCATGAACGACTCGGCCGGCAGCTCGTTGCGGACGGCATCCTCAACCCTGTGCCCGTTATCGATCCGATCCGCCTCGTAGGTGAATGCGTGATAAAGCGGATACTTCATCATGGCCGAATCCAATATCGCTTGATTTTTTGCCCCGGAAAGACGTCCGGCGATGATCGCGGACAACATTGCCTCGGGATCTTCCGGCGAAGACGCAAGTGCGCGGTCGGCGACATCTGCCGCCTCCTTGGCATTGCCTTGCCTTAATGCAATCTTCGCGAGCCACACGTATGCCGCGGAACGGAAATCAGGCGAGTATGATGCGAGCCCGAAGCGCTCCCTCGCCGTGGCCATGTCACCCTGCCGGAACGCGGCAAGCCCTGAATTGTAGTTCGCCTCGGCATCGTATGTGTTTATTGAAAGCGCCTTTTCCGAGAACTCCATCGCCTCGTCGTAGTGTCCGCGGTCCAGCAGTATGGCCGAAAGGCGGTTGAGCGCAGGAATGAAATGCCGCTCCCTCTTGAGCGCCTCGCGCAGGCGCTCCTCGGCGAAGGCGGCGTCCTTGGTGGAATAAAGCTCCTGCTCCGCCCGCATCGTAAGCCCAAACGGCGTCGTCCAGTCGAAGTCGGCCGGCGACTCCAGGGGACGCGGCCTTGCAACGGCCTTCGGCGCGAGGCCCTCGAGCTCGGCCAACGACCGCACCGGTGCCCAGCGCTCCACGAACATGTCGGTGCCGCCGGGCTTGAAATGCGGATGCTTGAACGGCGTCCGGTAGGTGTTGCCGCGAGGCTGGTTGAACGCCCGCCCCGCCTGCAGCTCTATGTACTGTCCGTCGGTATCGGTCAGGAGATCCTCCCAGATTCCGCCGTTGCGCGACAGCGCCCACAGCCATATCTTGCGTCCGTACTTGTCGTACGAAGCGCTCTGATGCATGGATCCGAGGTTCCACTCCGGCCACCATATGCCGAACACTCCGTTCGCCCCGTTCAGAACATGATAGGATTTCGGTCCGCCGAAGGCATTCCCCTTGTAGACGGAAAGATCACGCCCGGCTGCGTCGCGCGGGAACGCATGGGCGTCGCCTTCATGTCCGATATAGGCAGTGCCGGGGAAACACAGCCATGGATCCCCGCGCGAGGAATAGGCTGCGGTCATCCAGTTGTAATACGGACGGAACGCCCCCGAGCCGTTATGCCACAGCGTACGGGTCTCGAAGAAGTCGTCGTCAGACCCGAGACGGATCTCCACCTGCCAGAATGTGCGGTTTATGAGTTCCGTAAGTCCCACGAAGCAGCTCGCCGAGCCGTCTCCGTTCTTCCGGACCGTCCAGTCTACCGGCGTCGCCGTCCATGGCGCATGGCCGAGTATTCCGAAGTTGAACTCGATGCCGCCCGAGCACCACGGTCCGCGCATGGCGATGTCGCGGAACTTGACGGCGTGGTTGAAGTAGATGTACTCGTGGCCGCTTCTCTTGTCTACCGCCCCCCAGACCTTTCCGCCGATTTCCGGCATTATGGTGATACGCGTCTTCGAGTTCTCGAGAACGACGGCGTTCCAGTCCCGCGGCGCCGACGTCGCGCTCGAGCCGTCGTACCGGAAGTACGGGTACGTCGCCGCTCCGACGCACGGCACCGGCGCAGGATCTGAATACGGGTAGGTCGGCATTGTGACGGTCGTTTCCGTCACCGTCGCATCGGCAAGTGCATATGCCCCGGCCAGCACCACAAACATCAGGAGTCCATATCTCTGATTTCGCATTATCATGCCTCAATGATTTGCCACCGACAGCAGGCGCACACGAAACGATCCAATCGGCACGGTCACCCTGTTGTCCTTGGCGGCGAACGTCTCGCCGGTTATCTCGTCCTTCACGGAAGCGGTGTTTCGCGGCAGGGTGATCCGCGCGTCGACCGCACCGCCGGGCGAAAGGTTGGATGCGACCAGCAGGATTGCGCCATCGTCGCGCTCGTAGCCGCTGACAATCACCTTCTCCTGCTCGGCAGAGGCGAATGACGGCTTCTCCCAGTACGGATGCCACTTGGCTTTCGTAATTCCAAATCGGTTCTGGACCGCCCAGACAGGGGCGACCTTCTCCAAGGCGACGGGTCCGCTCGGACGGACGTTGATGTCGTGCGGCAGGACAATGGCCAATGCGTCCTCTATCTGGAAGTGCGGCGGCTGCTCGTAACAGAGAAAGTCGCACGGGATGCCGTGGTTGCGTCCCATGAACTCGGCGCGGAAAGCCTCCAACGAGAACATCGACTTGATCTTTGAACCATCCTTCTCCGTGGCCAACTGCTCCCCGTCCAAGTAGCTGTCCACAAAAGCCGACGTCGGCACGCCGCAATAGAGGCTCTGGTGGGCGTTTATGATCTTGCCTTTCGGGTGCAACGCCGCGTACATCCCGCGTATGATCTCGCGCACCGCGAAGATCGGATATGTGGGATGAAGCTCCCCTTTGGCATCGCGCCATCCGCAGCCGTGGCGCTCGTTGAAGCACCCAAAGGGCTTGACCGAGCCGTCAAGGTAGATGCCGTCGAGATTCAGGCGTCCCACGGCATTGGTGAGGTTGGCGAGCCAGATCTTGCCGTATGCGCTCTTGTAGCACACGCCGAAATCCGCTTGGGCGGGTGCGCGGTACCAGAACCCGTCGATGCCGTTCTCGTTACTGAAGCGCAGGTATTCCTCATAGTGCTCGGCGAACTCGGGCGCAAGCGGTGAAAGTTCGTGCCCTTGATAGGCGATCACCTTCATGCCGCGACGGTGACAGCCGTCGACAATGGCGCGGAAGCCCTCCTCCGGCTGCGGAAAGGGGTAGTTCTGGATCGGCACCCAGTCCTCATGAAAGAAGATGGTCCTGACGCCGAGTTCAGCGGCACGGTCAAGCCGCTTCTCCACCTGTTTGTCGGGAAAGGCTCGCTGGCATGTCCACCATTCACGTGGACGTGCTACGCGAGATCCTACACCCATCTCCGGGGTATGCCACTTGTGGTCGGCCATGTCCGAACGCGGATAGGGCTTGACGGGCGTCGCCTCCAAACCAAAGACGACAGCGGTCGGCAGACGCGTCTTGGTGTCGACGAGCCGGATGCGCAGAACGGTTTCCGTCAGCCCCGGTATGATCTCTATGACGTTCGTCGGCGAGGCCGTGCTGAATTTCTCTTCCGACTCGCAGAACCATCCCAATCCGCGGTCTTCGTTGCCCAACCAGAAGTATGCCTTGAATGGATACGCGACAGGCGTTGCGGAAACCGCTCCTGAATTATTGACGCCGCCCCACGAAGCGGGAAAGAAAGTGAAGAGCCTTGCGGCCTCCGGCTTCAGGGGAATCTCGATAAAAGCCCTGTCGACATTCCTTTGAACCTTTGCATTGCTCGTGTGACGGTCCGGCATGAACGGAATCAGGGAGAAACCGAGCTTCATCATGCCGTCGTACTCAATCCGCGTGGAGACGTTGATGGTCAGGTTCTGCGCCTCCATCCAGCTGGCCATTGTAACCGCCTCCGGCATCGCCTGGTGCACCCAGCTCCCGCCCTGCTCCCATTTCACCTTCTCGCCTGCGACTTCGCAGACTGCGCGGACGGGGCCTGCCAGCAGTTCGACGCCCTGCGACTTGATGCTGACGGGCAGTGCAGTCGCGCCGAACGTGTAGGTACGCCCCCACACGCCGACCTCCGTTTCCGTCCCCTTCTTATCGACGCTTACCGGCGTCCACGGATCCAGCACCTCGCCTGATGACGCAATGGGCACGGTCGCGAGAAATGCCGCGGACACTGCCGCCATCATCGCGACAGCCTTTCGGTTAAAGAACCAAACGCCTAACTCTTGATTCAAAATACACCTTCCTTCCATACAATACTCCTTCCTTTTAGAGAAATTAAAACAAACTAATTCCGGGGGGTGTGATTCAACTTCGTTGAATCCACGCCCGAAGGAGGAGTTAGGAAGGAGGAGTTAGGAGTTTCAACACCTTGAAGACGAAGAACTTGAACGATCCGACAAGCTTCCGTTGTCGTGTCTTCACGAGGAGGACACACCTTTTCCCGCGCCAAGCGATAGCCCGAGAAGAGGCGAAAACCAAGCGGAGGCGCTGTTTCCGCGCATCCAACTCCTACATCCTAACTCCTAACTCTTCCTTTGGTGCGATTCGGTTTCAACCAAACTGAATCGCACCGAATTCCGGGACGCGCCCGCCGACGCGCACCCGCGAGTTTCA
>JAKQQT010000397.1 GCA_029564025.1 Armatimonadota bacterium
CGGTGGATTCCAGCGGCGCGCGTTCCGGCGGCAAGTACATAGGATACTTCGTCTACTGGGACTGGCTGGAATATGACTTCACCGTTCCGGAAGATGGAACCTACAGTATCACCTTCAGTTACACGTCGGACTGGGCGCTCAACGGCTTCATCCCGACTGTGATCTCGTTCTACACGTCCGGCCAGCAGGTCATTTCCAAGGCGGACATTCCCAAGACCGCCAACTGGGGCGACTGGCAAACCTTTACGCTTCCCCAAACGGTTGCGCTGAAGGCCGGATCCAACCGCATGCGAGTCGCGATGCGCCCCGATGCAATGGATGCCATTACCCAGGCCGTAACCATCGGCGGCGGAATGAACACCGACTACATCGAGTTCTCCAAAACCGGCCCCTACCCCGCTCTGTCGGCCGTATCGGGAACCGTGACGACAACTGTAGGCGGTTCACCCGCGCCGCTGGTAGGCGCGCTGGTCAGTGTGGGAGCGGACTGTAATTCGGCTTCTTACGTAGCCCGCACGAACTCGGCGGGAGCCTATACCCTCTATGTTCCTGCGGGATCGCAAAGCATCACTGCCTTCGCCAATGGATTTGCGAAAAGCACCGTCACGGTGACGGCGCCGGGAACGCAGAACTTCACGTTGGCCTTCAACGGTCGTTTCGAAGCGGAACTGCTGGACGGAACCAACAACGGCTTCGACCGGAGTGAGGGCTTTCAGGCTGAATACACAACCGAAACCAAGATTGACAACCAGCCTCGCTCCAACTTCGGCCAACTGGTGGAAGTCGGCCAGGGCAAGTTCGCAACGTACAAACACGTAGTCGTACCTGCGGCGGGTGTTTACGACCTGAGCATGAACTACGCCAGCGGAGTTATCAATGATTCGCTGGGCTACGGACGCTACAACGTCACTGTCAACGGCGGTTCATCTTCGGAACTTCGCTGGGGTCTGACCGGTGACAACCTGACCTACCAGGATTGCGACCCTATTTTCGTGACACTGAACCAGGGCGCGAATACGATCAAGGTTCAACAACCTGACACAACCTCCTGGGCGAATGTGGACTACTTCACTCTGGTGCCCACCACGCGCAATCCGGGAACGCTGAGGGTCGTTGTCACCAGCAGTACCACCAGTTTGCCGGTCATCGGCGCAAGCGTGAAGATAACCGGCACCAACTCCCAGGACATAGGCATCACCGGCGCCGACGGTTCGTTGTCAATTCCGGTCGCGGCCGGTTCGTATGATATTCAGGCCAGTCGGAGCGGAGCTTCCGCCTCGACGACAGCCAATGTCACCGCCGGATCGACAACAACAGCCAATATCCAACTGGCCATCACGGCTGTGCTGGTTGAGGCGGAGGACTTTGTCGCCAGCGGTCCCAACACCCCGTCGGTAGACATCGTCGAAAATCCGACGGCTTCCGGCGGAAAAACCATCAGCAATCTTTCCGGGCAGGACCGCCCGGAGTGGGCCGAGTGGATACTGAACGCCACACAGGACGGGATGTATCAGGTTTCGATCACCTACGCTTCGGTCCAGTATCCCGGAGCGCATACACTGAACGTCTGGAACACCTTCTACAGGCAGGAAGTGCCGGACGGCTTGCCGTTGACCGCTGACGGCAATGATTACCAGACGTTTACTTACCCATACAACATTCCACTAAAGGCAGGAGAGAACCGCCTGCGCTTGACATTCGGCGCGTACGGAGCCGGCGCCATCAACATGGATTTTCTGACCTACGAGCGCATCAGCGCCTACCCGACATTGAAATCCTGTTCCGGCTCGGTGAAGGGCAAGGATGGCGGTTATGTTGGCGCCATACAAAACGCAGATGTGTGGATTGCGACGAACGAGATGTACGAGTTCTACCACACTCGCACGCCGTCGTCAGGCGCCTGGACCATCTCCATACCCAGCACGATCGGCCTGATTGTGAACGTCGATGCTGAAGGCTACACCAGTCCGGGGCCAAAGGTCGTGTTTGCGAACGGCATCTACAACGCGGAGTTGTCCTTCAACAATCCCAACCTCCTGACACCGGCCGTGATGCAGGTGAATGCGAAGACGGCAGTAGCGGTTCACCCGGACATCCGGATAAACACCAGTGAACCCGGCGAAGTGTGGAACGGATCGCCCGGAAAGTGGTTTGAGATGATCATCTCGGTTCCGCGAACGGGAATCTACAAGGTCGGCATGGGCTACTCCAGCGGTTGGAACAGTGGGGACGGCCAACCGGTCAAATCGGTGTGGACCGTAAACGGTTCGCCCGTGAACGTGGACTTCGCGAAAACCGCCAACTGGGCGGATTACCAGTACTTCGACAACATCGCTTCACTGCCGCTGAACGCCGGAGCCAATGTCATTCGCATCACCTACGTGGAAGCATCTGCGAATGTTCAGTACTTCACGTTCGTGCGGACCGGTGACATTCCGTCCACCGATATCGACGGTAGCGGAAAGACGGAATTGAAGGACGCCGTGGTCTATAACCGCCGACTGGCGGGAGTGGACACCGGAGCGACACCTGATCTGAACGGCGACAGCGTTTCAAACACGCTGGATGTCGCCCGCATCATCAAGGTCGCCGCCGGACTCCAGTAGGAATCGGCCTGCCGGGCGGGTGGCATCTCCTGCCCGGCAGGCCCGACACAGGAGCAGACTTGGGAAGACAGAGGCCGGCCGGCCTCGGGAAAACAGCAGGACAATGCAAAAACGGCACCATATCGAACGCGCAGATCACCGCGCATTCACACTCATCGAATTGCTGGTAGTCATCGCGATCATCGCGATCCTGGCGGCGATTCTATTCCCTGTGTTCGCCAAGGCGCGAGACCGGGCAAAGGCCACCGCGTGCATCAGCAACATGAAGCAGATTGGCATCGCGCTGACATCGTACTCCAATGATTACGATGAAACCTTTCCGGCAAACCGCTTCGGCGACATGGGTGGCGTGACGAACCGCATATGGAAGGATGCGCTTGACCCTTACATCAAGAGCAAGGACGTATGGATTTGCCCTTCCAACGACCACGCGATGGCAAAGGTCAGCGCCTATCCGAAACCCGGGGATGAAACGGGACGCTTTGCGCGCTCCTACGCTTACAACGGTACCATCTTTTATGCCGGGGGCACAGCGGATAAACAAGGCGTCAAGTCCAGCAAGTTCAAGTCCGCCGCCGGCACGATTCTGATGGTGGAATCCCGTTATCCGTTCCCGGACCTTCCAGCCTACGGCGGTCATTATCCAGACTGGCAGATCATCCTCTACCCCAACCTGTTTTCCAGACGGCCCCCGGATCAGGGCGGTTTTCAAACGCACAGCGGGATGATCAATTTCATCTTCGCAGACACGCACGTCAAGGCGATGAAACTGAAGGCCACACTTGCCCCCGAGAATATGTGGGAGATGACGCCCGGCGCCAATCAAGCCACGTACACCGCATTCGCGCAGGACGCGCAACTGTGTAAAGAGTATCGATAAACCATAACCACTGGGCCTGAGCCAACGCGCCCCACGAACGGGGCGCGTTGGCGTATTCGATAAACGTCCGACAATGAGGAAGGTTCCCGCTCAGTTGAACGATTCTATTACCGAACCCCAACCACCTCTGTCCCGCCCGTTCGCTTCCGCTTACGGCCACTTTGCGCACGACGGTCTCGAGTACATCATCACCCGTCCGGATACCCCGCGTCCGTGGGTGAACGTGATCACCAACGGCAACTACGGTTGCATCGTATCCCAGAACGGCGGTGGGTTCTCCTGGCAGGGCAATTCCCAGTTGCGCATGCTCAACAGGTGGGACCAGGATCTGATTCAGGACCGCATGGGCCGATTCCTCTATCTGCGCAACGCGGACGACGGCGCCCTTTGGTCCGCCGACCGCCAACCGGTTTGCCCGGAGTTCGACGCGTGGCAGGTGCGACACGGGCTGGGGTATACCATTACCGAAACGGTGTTTCACGGTGTGAGGTGCGAGAAAACCGTGTTCGTGCCGTTCGGATTCCCGTGCGAGTTCTGGTTGATTCACCTTTCGAACCTATCCGACCATCAGCGAACCGTTGACCTCATCTCCTGCCTGGAGTGGCAACTCGGCGCGGTACATGATTGGCACCGGGAGTTTCACAAAACGTTCGTTGAGACTGCGTACTCCGAGAACGACGGGATTCTGACGGCTTGGAAACGTCCGGAACTCGGATCAAAGGAACCCCCTTTCGCCGGTTTCCACTTCGCGATCGGTACGCCAACGCTGGGATTCGACGGCGACAAACGCACTTTTCTGGGCTCTCTCGGCTCCATCTCAGCGCCGCAATCGGTTATCGAAGGACAACTGCGGGGAAGCGCCGGCCGCTGGACCGATCCCATCGCGTCTCTGCACACACAGGTCACCATGGGACCGGGCGAAACAAAGCGGTTGGCCTTTGTTCTTGGCGCCGGCGGCCTGGAGACAGCCCTCCGAATCAGAAGTTCATTCCCGTCGACGCAAGAAATCGCGGATGCGCTGGAGGAGGTTCACACGTACTGGCGCGCTCGCGTAGACGTGACCCACGTGGAAACGCCTGATTCGGCTTTGAACCTGATGACCAACGTGTGGCTGAAATATCAGGCCATCGCCGGACGGCTGTGGGCACGCACCGGCTATTACCAGAACAGCGGAGCCTTCGGCTTTAGAGACCAGTTGCAGGATTCCCATATCTGGCTCTCACTCGAACCGGAACGCACGCGTGAGCAGATTCTGTTGCACGCCGCCCAGCAGTTCACCGACGGCACGGTGCGGCACTGGTGGCACCCGGGCACGCCCATTGCGGCGACCGGAGATTGCACCGACGACCTCCTGTGGCTTCCCTATCTCGCCCTGAATTACATTGACGAGACCGACGATTCAGGCATCTGGGATGCTACAGCCCCTTGGGCGCCGGAAGGTTCGGGACAGGCGTCGCTTTATGAACACTCCATCGCGGCTATCGAGAAGGCCTTGTCTCGCCTTTCGCCGCGCGGACTTCCGTTGATCGGCGAGTGCGACTGGAACGACGGATTCAGCCACCTCGGCCGCGCCTGGAAAGGCGAATCGGTGTGGCTGGCGCACTTCATGGTCGGCCTGCTGAACCGGTTCGCGGAAACCGCCCGGGAACGCGGCGACACGGCGCGCGCCAACCGGTACAGCGAATCCGCATCAACAATGGCTCAAGCCGTCAACGAGCACGCCTGGGATGGCGAATGGTACTGGCGCGCGACGAAGGACAACGGAGAGAAGATCGGAAGCCATGCGTGCGCAGAGAACCGCATTGATCTGATCGCGCAGGCGTGGTCCGTGATATCAGGCGTTGCCCCGCCGGACCGGGCGCGCCGGGCGATGGAATCCGCGCGACAGCACTTATTCCGCGAGTACGGACCGCTACTACTGACACCTGCCTACACGCGCATGGACCACGAAATCGGCTACATCACGCGCTACGCTCCCGGTGTGCGGGAAAACGGCGGCGTGTACTCCCACGCGGCCACGTGGGGCATCCTGGCGCTGTGTATGCTGGGAGAAGGCGACGCCGCCTGGAAGGCTTATGCGTCCATGTGTCCGCCGAGGCGCGGTGAAAATCCGGACCTGTACTACGCGGAACCGTACGTACTGCCCGGCAATATCGACGGGCCTGACAGCCCCACCTTCGGGCGCGGCGGCTGGACGTGGTATACAGGATCGGCGGTGTGGATGCACAAGGTCGCGCTGGACTGGATATGCGGCGTACGGGCGACACGCGGCGGCCTGCTCATCGATCCGTGCGTGCCGGGCAGTTGGAAGTCCTTCCACGTCACCAGGCATTTTCGCGGTGAGGAGTACCGGATTGAGGTCTCAAATCCGAACGGCGTCCAGCACGGTGTGCAACAGGTGCAACTGAACGGAAAGGCCGTCGACGGGGCGATCATCCCGCCGACACCGAACGGCCCGCACGAAGTGCGTGTGTTGATGGGCTGACGCGGCTCTACACGATTCCCGCGCCGGCCGCCGCTTTCACCACGTACATCCCGGGCTCGAGGTTCATCCGTTCCCGGTACCGTGCGGAGACCTGCTCGGTGAACTGCTCGACAGCGTCTTCCCGTACCAGGGCAACGGCACACCCGCCGAATCCCGCGCCGGTCATCCGGCTCCCGATGGTTCCCGGAATTCTCCGGGCTTCCTCGACCATGGCGTCCAGGTGCGGACCCGTGGCTTCATAATCTGTCTGAAGGCTGTCGTGGCTTGCGTCCATCAGGCATCCCAGTGCCATCCAGTCCCCGGATGCCATGGCTTTCACCGCATCCAGCACACGTTGGTTCTCGGAAATCACATGGGCGGCGCGCTTGCGAGGCACCTCGTCCAGCGTGTCACGATACTCAAGAAACTGCTCCCACGACACCTCGCGGAGATGTTTGATGCCGGGTATTGGCTTTGCCAGTTGCTCAACGGCGGTCGCGCATTCCTTGACCCGGTCGTTGTAGATACTGTCTTTGAGCGAGCGCTTGTAGCAGGTATTCATCACCACCAGGCGCAGGCCGTCGGGCTCCACGTCAAACGGGACATGCTGGTGGGACAGGTCATTGCAGTCGAGGAAAAGGGCGTGCCCCTCCTGCCCTACCGCCGAAATAAACTGGTCCATGATTCCGCTGTTGACACCCACGAACTCGTTTTCGGCCCGCTGACAGATCAGGGCCAGTTCGGGGCCTGGAATCTTCAAGCCTGCCGCGTGAGCCATCGCCGTCGCGGCGGCAATTTCCAGCGCCGCACTGCTGGACAGGCCACTGCTGATTGGAACGTCTCCTTCGATGACAAGGTCCATTCCGCGGACGTCATATCCCGCTTGGCCGAGGGCCCAGGCGACGCCCTTGATGTACTGTGCCCAACGCGGGCCCGACTGCTCGATATTGTCCACCGGAAACGACGTTTCGCCGGCGTTGTCCTTGCTCAGGCTCAGCATCACGAAGGTTTCATCGGCTCGAGGCCGAGCGGCGATGATGACATCGAAATCCAGCGCGCACGGCAACACGAAACCCTTGTTGTAGTCCGTGTGTTCGCCGATGATATTCACCCGGCCGGGCGCACGTACAGTGAACGAAGGTTGCCCGGAGAAACGGTGGTGAAAGGCGGCTTGTACGGTTTCGAGACGTTGCGGTGTCATGGTTTCGTGCCTCATATGCGCGTCGGCGGGCGCCGGGAACGAGCCCCGACACCCGCCGGACGAATCACAATGTCAGTAGATAGCGTTTTCCGATTCGACATCGAACGCGTGAGTGCGCTCCATGTCAACCACGAAAGCGTCCGTTGTCTCTTCCTTGACGGGTGTCTCGGATTCAACGTCGGCCACAATGGCGTGCTTGCCGGCCATCAGGTACAGGTAGGCGCGGTCGCCCATGATTTCGCGCACTTCGATAAGGGCGTTGAGTTCCGAACCTCCGCCGTCCGCGAGGTCCGGCCTCATGGACTTCGCGAAGATGTCGCTCGGACGTACACCCCAGATGATCTTCTTGCCGGCGTATGACTTTAGACTATCGACAAGTCCGCCTTTCGGCTTGACCGTGAAATGCCCTGCATTGATGGAGCCGTCTGCCTCAACTGTTGCTTCAACGAAGTTCATGGCGGGACTTCCAATGAATCCGGCCACAAACATATTCACGGGCTTGTTGTAAAGGTTCAACGGCGAATCGACCTGCTGAATCAGCCCGTCCTTCATCACGGTGATGCGGTCGCCCATTGTCATTGCTTCCACCTGGTCGTGCGTAACGTAAATGGTGGTCACGCCGAGGCGGCGGTGCAACTTGATAATCTCGGACCGCGTTTGAACGCGCAACTTCGCGTCGAGGTTCGACAGCGGTTCGTCCATCAGGTAAACCTTCGGCTGGCGGACGATAGCCCGGCCAAGGGCAACCCTTTGGCGCTGACCGCCGGACAACTGCTTCGGCTTGCGGTCCAGCAACTGGTCCAGGCCCAGCATCTTGGCGACTTCATCGACGCGTGTCCGGATTTCGGCCTTCGGCATCTTGCGCAGTTTCAAGCCGAACGCCATGTTGTCATACACCGTCATATGCGGGTACAACGCGTAGTTCTGGAACACCATCGCGATATCGCGGTCTTTGGGTGAAACGTCGTTCACCAACCGTTCACCGATGTAAATCTCGCCGTCGGTGGGTTCTTCAAGGCCCGCAATCATACGAAGAGCTGTGGTTTTTCCACAACCCGAAGGGCCTACGAAAACCATGAATTCGCCGTCGCGAATCTCGAGATTCATCTGGTTGACGGCAGTTACGTTTTTGAACTGCTTGGTCAAACCCTTGAGGGTGACTTCAGCCATGAGCGGCAACCTCCTGGTGTGCCAATCCGAAGGGCGCGCTTACGCCATCCGATTGACGTTCTGGATTATCGGGCCGGCGGGTTCGTCCGCGCGTCCCCGAAATCGGGGAAGCCCGACGCGGCTTCCGTGCTTGGGAATTCGGAAGCCATGGTATTGTGAATCAGCAGGCGCGCGGAAGGAAAACAGCAACTACCAGTCGCGCATGACAAGACCCGTTGCCAGTTTGGGATAGAAGAACGTGGACTTCTGCGGCATCGTCTCTCCGCCCAGCGCTATCTGTCGCACGGACTCCTTGGGCGTCGCCTTCATGAGGAAAGCCAGGCTCGCGCCGTTCTCCGTCACCGCCCGCATGGCTTCCGCCGCATCCCGGGTGTACCGAAGGAAGGGACTCTCACCGGCGCCGATGCCGAGGTAGCGGTCAAAAATCAGCCCGTGCAGGACGGCAACGTCCAGCCTCTTCCAGAGCGGGCTTCTTTCCAGGCGCACGGCGGCCGCGCAATCGTCCAGATTCCAGGGAACCAGAAGATGACAACCTTCTCGGGTTACCATGCCGAAAGCCGGACCCTCGGTTTTTTCGAGCGCCTCTTCCAACTCCCCGGCATTCTCGATCGGCAGGCACATAAAGAGATCGTCCAGGCGCCGGAGGAGTTCGGTAACATTCAACGCCGGAAGCCCGTCGACGATGCGGTGTGTCGGCAATATCAGCAGGCCGGGATCGTCCATGGGCGCGATGGCCATCATCACATAATCCCACGGTCCCGGCCCCAACCGGCTGTTCATCCGGTTGCGCACGGCCAGCGATGCGGTGTAACGGTGATGCCCGTCCGCGATGATGATGCGCGTATCGGTCAACAGAGACCGGAATTCGCTGTTTTCCGCGGTTTCAACACGCCAGATAGAGTGCCGTTCGCCGTTTGGCATCCGCGCGTCGATCAAAGGTTGGGTCCTGCAGGATTGTTCAAGCAGGTTCGCAAAGGCGGCATCGTCACCCAGGGCCAAGCCGAAAATGGGCTCGTAGTTGGCTGACGTGGTCTCGATGAGGTTCTGGCGGTCAGCCCTGGGACCTTCCAGTATCTGCTCGTGGGGAAGGATAATCCCTTCCGACCACTCGTGAAGTCGGCACGCGCCGACCAGGCAACGCCTGGTGAAGCGCTTGTCATGCCATTCGAACTCCTGCGAAAGCACGTAATAGGCCGGTTCCTTGTCGCGGACCAGAATCCCATCTGTCATCCAACTCCGGAACAGATCCCGTGACCGGGTGTAGCGGTTGTCGGTATCGGTGTCGTCGGGCTTTGAAGGATCCAGCGTCAGGCGAACCGGGCTGTACGGCTCCTCGGCCATGCGGGACCGTTCGCTCTCGGATATAACGTCGTACGGAGGGACGACCACGCGGGTCATATCCCCGATACGATCCCCGGAATACCGGATTCCCTCGAACGGCAGTACTTCTGGCATGGTCGGTCCTCCCGGTTGGTCTACTCCGCGAACAACTCTTCAATCAGTCGGTGGCCTTCGGGGATGCGGAACTTCGTGTCCATCATGCCGCGCTCATCGAACGGCAGTCTTCCGTCTTCATCCCGCAGGCTGTCGTACAGCAGGAAGGGCACACAGCGTTCGCCGTGCTTCCGGGTTTTCACGGGCGTGGAGTGGTCCGGCAGGGCCAGCAGGCGGAAAGCGCCCATCTGTCCGAGGCCTTCGACCACCGGCCCCACAATCTGATTGTCTATCTGTTCAATCGACCAGACCTTGGCTTCGTGGTCGCCTTGATGCCCCGCTTCGTCGGGACCTTCGATGTGAATCATCGCGAAGTCCCGCCCCTCGCGCAACGACGACAACGCGGTTGTGGCCTTTCCGGCGTAGTTCGTTTCCACGTATCCTGTCGCGCCGGGCACGTCCGGCGTGTGCAGGCCGACGATGCGCCCCAGCCCCTTCATGAGGTCCACTGCCGCGATCATTGAGCCTTGCACGCCCCAACGGGTGCTGAACAACGGCAACGACGGCGCGCGCCCCGGCCCCCACGGCCAGATCATATTCGCCGCCAGTTTCCCCTCATCCCGGCGTTGCTTGTTCACCTCGTGCTCATCCAGCAGTTCGTACGAATCCCACATTTTGCGCCGGATGGACTGGTCGCGGTCGCCTTCCGGCATGTACTTCATGAACGACTGGCCCACGATGTTGTGCGGCGGGGTGCAACGCAGGCTGTCCGGTCCGTCGCGCCAGACCATCAAATGACGGTAACCCACGCCCGGGTACAGCGTTCGGGCGTCGCTGGAGGTGAACAGCCTCTGCACGGTGTCGATCAACTGCCGAGCTTCATCGTTGGTGACGGAACCGCCGGAGTGGTCGAGCATGGATTCGCCGTTCACCGACACAAGGTTCACCCGGAAGGCAACATCCCGCCCTTCTACCGGAATGCCGCGACTGGCGCACTCCAGCGGCGCGCGCCCCGTGTAAAACCGGTGCGGATCGTATCCCAGCAACGCCAGGTTCGCCACGTCGGAGCCGCAGTCCATATCCTCCGGCGCGAGGCAGGCTTTGCCCACGCGTCCTCTCTCCGCCAGGCGGTCGAGGTTCGGGGTTCGCGCGGCTTCCATCGGCGTTCGTCCGTCCAGTTCCTCCAGCGGCTGATCGGATGCGCCGTCGAGTTGGATGATGGCGTACTTCATGACGTGATACGGCGGAAGGCTTCTTCGTAACGTTCAGCGGTCTTCCGGACGATGTCATCCGGCAGTTCGGGCGCGGGCGGCGTTTTGTCCCAGTCCAGCGTTTCAAGGTAATCGCGCAAGAACTGCTTGTCGAACGACGCCTGTCCCCTGCCCGGCTCATACTGCGAGGCGTCCCAGAAGCGCGAGGAATCCGGCGTCAGAATCTCGTCGATCAGCAACAATTCACCGTTCAGAAGACCGAACTCGAATTTGGTGTCGGCGATGATGATGCCCCTTTCGCGGGCGTAGGCCGAGGCTTCGGTATACAGGGCTACACTGCGCTCCCGAACAGAGGAGGCAATCTCCTCGCCCACGAATTCCGCCGCTTCAGCGTAGCTGATATTGATATCGTGTCCGGATTCCGCCTTCGTGGCGGGCGTGAAAATCGGCTCGGCAAGGCAGTCGCTCTCGCGAAGGTCCGACGGAAGATCGTATCCGTGCAGATGAACCGAACGCGAGCCGGGATCGGCTTTCACTGCCGCCGAGTATTCCTTCCACAACGAACCGCTGATGTAGCCGCGCACCACACACTCGATGGGCAACGGCTGGGTCTTGACGCCGACAATGGTCCTGCCGAACAGGCTTTGCGATTGTTCGGCGGACACCTCGGGGTATTCGCTTCCGCACGTATCCCACGTGCCGGCAACGTGGTGGGGTTTCGCGGACGCCAGGTGTTCAAACCAGAACAGCGACGTCTGGGTCAGGATACGGCCCTTGCCCGGAATTCCGTTCGGCATGATGCAGTCGAAGGCCGATATGCGGTCGGTGGTAACCAACAGCAGGCGGTCGCCCAGGTCATATACATCACGCACCTTGCCGGAGCGAAATCGGGGGAACGGCAGATCGGTTTTCAGTACGGTGTTTGTGTTCATTTGCATAACCGGCGCATTATGCGCGAAAACGGAAGGCGCCGGGGAGAGCGTCCTCCGGCGCCTTCAACCTGTCACTGTACGTAATCAGGCGCCGAGGTTGTAGAAAGCCGAGCGGCCGGGATAAACGGCCATATCCTCGAGCTGTTCCTCGATGCGGATCAACTGGTTGTACTTGGCCACGCGGTCCGACCGGCTGGGCGCGCCCGTTTTAATCTGGCCGGCGTTGGTGGCAACGGCGATGTCGGCGATGGTCGAGTCTTCTGTTTCACCGGAACGGTGCGACACAACGGCGGTGAATCCCGCGCGCTTCGCCATCTCGATGGCTTCCAGCGTTTCGGTGAGCGTGCCGATCTGGTTCAGCTTGATCAGGATGCTGTTGGTGACACCCAGTTCGATACCCCTCTGAAGACGGGTGGTGTTCGTCACGAAGTTATCGTCGCCCACCAGCTGAATCTGACTCCCCAGCCGGTCGGTCATCAGTTTCCAGCCGTCCCAGTCGTCCTCGGCCATTCCGTCTTCGATGGAGATGATGTACGGGTGATTTTTCACGAGGTCCGCCCAGTAATCAACCATCTCTTCCGGAGTGAACAGCAGGTCCGACTTCCAGAAGTAGTACTTTCCTTTTTCACCCTTCTTCTCGGCTTCGTCCCACAGTTCGGTGGCGGCCGGGTCAAGTGCAATCGCAACGTCCGTTCCCAGTGTGTAGCCGGCGCTTGTGATGGCTTCCGCGATAACCTCCAGGGCCTCTTCGTTGCTCTTCAGGTTGGGGGCGTATCCGCCCTCATCGCCGACGGCGGTTCCGTACTTGCGGCCTTTCAGCACCTTCTTCAGCGCGTGGAAAACTTCCGCACCCATCCGCAGGGCTTCCGCGAAAGTCGGGGCGCCGACGGGCATCGCCATGAATTCCTGCAGATCCACGCTGTTGTCCGCGTGCTTGCCGCCGTTCAGGATGTTCATCATCGGAACGGGTAGCGTGCAGGCCGACACGCCGCCGACGTAGCGGTAAAGCGGCAGGCCCACCGATTCGGCGGATGCTTTCGCGACGGCGAGTGACACGCCCAGGATAGCGTTGGCGCCGAGGCGGCCCTTGTTGCCCTTGGGGCTTCCGTCCAGGGCAATCATCTCGCGGTCGATGGACACCTGGTCCAGCGCCTCGCAACCGGTCAGCGCTTCGGCGATCTCGCCGTTCACGTTGCCGACCGCCTTCAGTACGCCCTTGCCGTCGAAGCGCTTGGCATCCCCGTCGCGCAGTTCCACGGCTTCGTGCTGTCCCGTGCTGGCGCCGCTGGGAACGGCGGCCCGCCCGAAGGAACCGTCCTCCAGGTAAACGTCCACTTCGACGGTGGGATTCCCGCGACTGTCCAGAATCTCACGACCGATAATCTGTTGAATGGCCGGCATTTGTTTCTCCTTGTGGCAATCTATCTTCAGGTACGAGTATTGAGAACGGACCGTCCGATTTCGGTGTTCCGTCCATCACCATTGTGTGGGCCGGCGGTCCGAATCGGCAAGGCGAGGGTTCAGAACTCGGACAACTGCAGGATGCGCCTTCCGTTCTCTTTTAGCCACTGCCGTTGCGCGCGGTAGTCGGGACAGCGCGATTCCACCAGGCGCCAGAAGGCGGGAGAATGGTTGGGGACATCCACGTGGCAGATCTCGTGGGTGATCACGTAGTCAATCACCTCCCGCGGGCACATCATCAGCCTCCAGGAAAACGAAAGCGTGCCGCGCGAAGAGCAACTCCCCCACCTCGTTCGTGCAGAGGTGATGCGGACGTACTTCCGCTTGTCTGATGCCTGCACCGTTACGCGGGAAGCGATGTACTTGCGGGCTTCGTACCGGAACCATTCGGGGAGAAACCGTGCGATGGCCTCTCTCGTCAATTTCGGACCCCGGATTACCAATTCCGAGCCGATGAGTTCGCAGGAAGGCGCGCCCGGCTTTGGCGCCTCGACGCGCACGGTGATGTCGGCTCCCATGAATGGAAAGACGCCGGTCTCGCGGAAGGATTTTTCGTGGTTCTGCTCTCGACGTTTTTGAAAACGTTGCTGGTGAGCAAGTATCCAGTCCCGGTGTTCGGCCACAAAGGCTTCGATGTCGGAATGCGGGATGCGGCTGGGGGCGGACACCCGAACGGAACCGTCGTGCCTGACCGTTATCCTCAACCGCCTGGCACGGGCCGACCGCGCCAACGTGAAAGTGATCGGATCGTCGGAATTTTGAGTTGGTACTTTCGGATCAGCCATACCTCAGTATGGTTATGGCTCGTCGGATTTTCGGGAAGGAACGAACCGTCCGTCGGCTTCCTGGTACCGGGCCAGGAATCGCGGCCACTCGCCGGTTTGCGAGTGAATCTCCAGCAGTTTCGCCAGCCGGGCGTCGCGCGCCCAATAGGCGGAGAGGTGCGCGGCGGTTTCGTCGAACCTGCCGAGCCGGCACGCCAGATCAGCCACGTTCCATACGCGTTCGGTGTCCAGGCGGCCGGTGGAACGCAACATAATGGACGCCGCCAGGCAGTGTTCCGCGTAGCTGAGTTCGAAGAGCCGCTTTCGTCGGCGTTCATCCGTCTCGCGGGTCGCCATTCGGGTGTACACGACTCCGCGGTTGGTGTGGAGTGCGGGACGGAAGCGCGCCCGGATTGTATCAGGCGCGTTCTGCAAAAGGGATTTCAGGCGCGATGTCTGCTGTAGCGCGGCATCGAAGTCCGCCATTGAGGCGTACACCAGCGCCAGTGTGTTCTCGCTCTTGTAGGCGACTTCCCCGTGATTGGCCGCGATGCGGCGGGCCTCCAGAAATCCTTCCACGGCGCCGTCGAAATCCTGGCGGTCGAACGCTTTCCAAGCGCGTTTGTGGGCCAGGTCGACTTCGGGAATCGCATCCGCGGGCGTCACCACAACCGCCTGGTTGTCCTTCACGTCCAGAACGTCGTCGCCCACGCCGGCGCGGCGCGCGGCTCTGCCGAAGGAGGGGTACAATGCGTTGTCGTGGGCAAGCAGTCTGCGAAGACTACCGGGTCCCTTCGGCGGCATGGGCGGTCTCCCAAATCGGACCCGCATCGGGGCGAGCCGCGTTTGCCAGTGTCCGGTATACCCGGCGCCATGAGCGGTTGCGTTCGGAGGCGTGCAGGCGCGGAGGAACGGCGGAACGGGAGGCAATAGTCGCCAGAAGCCCGAGATCGTTCTTCCGTTCGGAACGTGGCGACCGGGCCGCGACCATCGCCTTCGCCCAGTCGATACCGCGTTTCCTGCCGCCTTGCGCCGTCTGAACAATCAGTTCCGTGCGGATGGCGCAGGCTTCCAGCGACTCCACCACGCGTTCCAGCAGAACCTTCCGGTCATCGGCGCTCAAGGCAACCGTCCATTCCGCAGTACCGTTCGCCACGCGCAGAGCCAGCAGAGGCAATGTACTTGCGGTGCCGGAGAAGCGCCGACATACGGCTTTTTCGCAGTCCACCATTCCCTGTACGTCGATCATCCGACGGATGCGCATTTCGGGATCGGCAAGCCATTGGGCAAGCGATAGACGACGCGCCACAAGGCCGGAGTTGTGCGGCAATTCGGTTCCGTCGAGGATGGCGTTCAGCACGGTGAGGTACGAGTCCACGGTGCGAGCCTGAGCCCGCTGACGGACCACATCCCGTGCCCACTGTCTGCCGTAAGGCGCAAGGTTGACAAGGTCCAGGATCTCGTTTTCCGAGGAGCAGAGCACCGGACCAAGATACTTGCCGTGCTCGAAGTGGCGTGAAGCAAGGGAGAAAAGAGTAAACGGCGCCCAGGTACCCAGGTCCGGCCATTCGCGATCCCGCCAGAGGTAGGCGCGGACGGCGCCCTTCACACTTTGCTGTTCGCGCGATGAGGTCTTCCTGTCTATCAGAACGGAAAAGGCCTCGGTGGTCAAATCCTCCAGGTCAGCCGCGTTCAAACCGGAGACAATACCTCCGACTTCGGATTCCCGGCAGTGAAGTTGACCGGCAAGCCATGGAATCAGGCGCTCAATGACCTGAGCGTATTCGGGCCACGCCTGCGGAACGGCGCGCTTGTGGGCCGCGACAACAAAGTCGTTCCACACCTCGCGCGCGACGGTTTCGGCGTGTTCGGCCGGCATGTCGGACGGGCCGAGAACCTTCTCGGCGCCTCCGTGAACGGCGGATAGCACGCGCATCTTCAGAACGGGATACCAGAGGTCGCCAATCTGTCGCAGATGCTCCGGATCAGCGCTTTCGGCTGTACGGACATCCGCTATCAATCCGCGCCAGTAGTCAATCAGTTTCGGCATTTCGGGTACTCCTCCCTTTCAGCCAAACCGTTCCTAGCCGGGCTTCTTGGGGGCAGTGCCGTCCCCGATGTCGCCTTGAGAGGATTCCTCCGCCTGCGCGGAGTGCGCCGCGAACCATCCCGCGAGCGTCGTGTGATCCGTGTCGGCGGGCCGCATACCGCCAAGCGCGGTAAACGCCATCAACAAACCCGCCGCCAGCAGTGCTTTCAAATTCCGGTTCATATCATCACGCTCCGATCAACGTTGCTCTGCTTTCATTCTGAGACTTGCATATACCTGTAGACGACATCCAGCGGGCTCAAGACCGCATAGCGGAGAAAACTTGATTTGCTCTTCACAAAGGGACATCGATTCGATTGTAAGAAGCGCTGTTTCGCCGCGATGTTACATCCATTATGACGTTGCATGCCCCTTTCGCGTTACACGTAACTTCGGTGATGCACGAGGAAGGAATCTGTAACTTGGCGTAGGAAGATCCCGTAGAGCCATGTGCATACCAGCCATTGTTCGTTACACTTATATGCGGAATCGGAAAGACCAGAACAATGAATGAGGTTGGAACACGGAGACACAAGCGCTTATGAACCAGGAAACAACACCGGCCCCTTCCAGGAACAAACTGATTCCCGCCCGACGCTCACGCCACCGGAAGCGCTGGATCATCGCCCTAATCGCCCTGGCCGCGCTTTACGGCGGCTACCGCGTGTTCAAACGCCCAAAACCGGACGATATCAAGTTCGCCACCGTAACGCGCCAGGACATCGAGCAAACGGTTTCCGCGACCGGTTCCGTCACCCTCCAGACCGGTGCGGAAGTGAAGATCGGCGCGGAAGTCAGCGGCAAGGTGAAGAGCCTGTACGTGGATGTCGGCGATCAGGTCCGAAAAGGCCAGTTGATCGTGGAACTTGTCAATCCCGAAAGCGACTCCGCGTTGCGCCAGGCCGGAGCCAGCGTAACAGCCGCGGAGGCCCGGTTCCGCCAGGCCACCGAGAGTGCCCTTCAGCAGTTGCCGCAAACCGACGCGGAAATCGCGCGCGCCTCGGCGGCGGTACGATCCGCGGAATCACGCGTTCGGCAGGCCGATCTCCTGGAGAAAACTACCGTCGTGACAAGCCGGTCCGACATCGAGCGCGCTCAATCCTCGCTCGCAAACGCGCAGGAAGCGTTGAGGCAGATAACTGCGTCCACCGAACAACGCATCGAATCGGCGCGCGCCAACGTGGAGCAGGCGCAGGCCGAACTGGACCGCGCGGCATCCGAGGCCCGCCGCGCCGAAACCCTCCTGAAGAAAGGCTACGTCAGCGAGAGTGCCGCCGAATCCGCGACCACGGCGGAACGCGTGGCGTCCTCCCAACTGACGTCATCAAGAAAAAGCCTGGACGCCACCATTGCTGACTCCCGGCGCGAGGTTTCGGCCGCGCAAAACGCATTGAAGGCCGCCCAAACCGAACTCGCATCTGTGAAAGCGTCTGCGTCGCAGGTCGAGGTCCGCAACGCCGAAGCCGAAAGCGCCCGCGCCGACCTGGCAAGCGCCCGGGAGGCTCTGGTCATCGCGACAGCCGCCCGCCGGCAGAACGCCATACGAAGCGCGGTTGTCGCGGAAGCCCGGGCATCCATGGTCCAAGCCCGCGCGGAGTACCAGCGCCAGTTGAGCAACTACGACAAGATGCGCATCTATGCGCCGATAGACGGCGTGGTCCTTTCGGTCGACACGAAGGAAGGCGAAACCGTGACAGCCGGATTCCAGACCCCGAACCTGTTGACCATCGCCAACCTCCGGCGCGTGGAGGTGGAAGTGCCCGTGGACGAAACCGATATCGGAAAGATCCACATCGGGCAGTCGGCCACAGTCAAGGCCGATGCCTTCCCCGACCGCTCGATGAAAGCGCGCGTTGTGAAGGTCGCGTCCGGCGCCACGGTGGATCAGAATGTCGTCACCTACAAGGCCACTGTTGCCCTCGATGAACCGGTTGAAATCCTGAAACCCCGTATGACAGCCACAGTGGAAGTGCAAACAGGACGCGTGAAGAACGCCCTGTGCGTACCGATGGATGCCGTGAAACTGGCGAACGACAAGGATGTCGTTTACCGCCCGCCCGCCGCAACGAAAGGAAAACCGGGCCGATTCGTCGAGGTGCCTGTCAAGACAGGCGCCAGCGACGACAAGGTGATACAGATTATCAGCGGTCTGAAGGAAGGCGAAAAGATTGTTCTCAGTTCGCGACGCCTGGACATGCAGAGGAAGCAGGGCGGTTCGTGATGGACAACCAGATTATCCGGACCGAGGGACTGACGAAGACCTACGAGTTGGGCGAAATCGCGGTTCATGCCCTGCGTGGCGTCGATTTTTCGGCGTCCCGCGGCGAGTTTGTCGCGATTATGGGTCCTTCGGGAAGCGGTAAGTCCACGTTGATGCATATCCTTGGTTGCCTGGACAGGCCGACCGAAGGCGAGTTTTACCTGGAAAATGAACCGGTCAGCCAACTGAGCGACAGCGAACTGGCTTATGTCCGGTGCCATTTGATAGGTTTCGTGTTCCAAACGTTTAATCTTCTTCCTCGCACGACAGCCATTGAAAACGTCTCGTTGCCGATGCTTTACAGCGGAGACCGGCATCAGAAGCGAAAGGCCGAGGAAGCCTTGCGGCGCGTCGGCCTGGGAGACCGCATGCATCACAAACCGAATGAGCTCAGCGGCGGCCAGCAACAACGCGTGGCAATCGCCCGCGCCCTTGTCAACAGTCCCGCCGTGATTCTGGCGGACGAACCGACCGGCAACCTCGCCACCAGACAAAGCGAGGAGGTTCTGCAGATATTCCAGGAGTTGAATGATCAGGGCAGCACGGTTGTGGTGGTTACCCACGAGGCGGACGTCGGCCGGCACGCGCGGCGCATCGTCCGGTTTCGGGACGGTCGCATCGTGTCGGACGAACCGGTTGCCGACCGCCTGTTCGCGTCGGAGTTGCTGGCGGAAATGCCGCCGGAGTAAAACGAATGGGTTTTCTTTATTCATTCCGGGTGGCATTAAGGGCTTTGGCCGTAAACAAGGGGCGAACGATTCTTACGGCTCTTGGCGTCATCATCGGTGTCGGTTCGGTGATCACCATGGTCGGCCTGGCACAGGGATTCGGCGAGGCTATCAACAAGGAGATCAATTCCGGCGGCGCCAACTGGGTGTACATCTCGCCCGGGCGTCAACAGAACCGGCCGGGACCTCAGCGCGCGCCCAGGCTGACCCTCGATGACGTGAAGGCGATTCAGAGAACGTATCCCGAAACGATATCCGCAGTCGTTCCGGTGCATATCGGCAGTGCCACCGTGAAGTACAAGAACAAGTCCGCGACGACCACCTTCCAGGCAAGCACCCCGGATTACGTGCAACTGGCCAACATCGAGCTTGAGCACGGGTCCTTTTACCACCGCCGGGACGTTGAGGGTGGCATGAAGGCGGCTGTTCTCGGCACGGTGATTGTGGAGAAACTGACCGGAAGCAAAACGTTCGACATGACAGGCAAGACAATCCTCATCAACCGGCAGTCGTTCGTCGTCCGCGGCGTTCTCAAGTCCAAGGGCCAGTTCATGGACAACAACCAGGACGACACCGTCCTGATGCCGTTCACCACGGCGGCACAGCGCTTCGTCAACCGTCAGAACATCGCCTTCGCGGGAATCCGGGCGGTGAACAGTGAAACCGTGGAACGGGCCGCCGACCAGATCCGCCGCACCCTCCGCGCACGGCACGACATCAAACCGCCCTACCGCGAGAATGACGACTTCAGCGTGATGACTCCCGAAGCCGTGATGCGAGAGGTCGGAACGGTAACACGAATCCTCAGCCTTCTGCTTGGAAGCATCGCGGCCATATCCCTGCTGGTCGGCGGTATCGGCATCATGAACATCATGCTGGTCAGCGTGACGGAACGCACCCGCGAAATTGGACTGCGCAAGGCCATCGGAGCGACAACCGGTGCGATTATGACCCAGTTCCTGATCGAAAGCGTAATGGTCAGCCTGCTGGGCGGCCTGGTGGGCGTGATGTTCGGACTGATAGCCTTGTGGGGCGCCGCCGCCGGTATCAGCGCCAACACGCCGGTAAAGATCGTGAATACGGTCAGCACCGGTTCGATTCTTCTTGCCTTCGGGGTCTCCGCAACCATCGGCATTGTCTTCGGGCTCTACCCCGCCTGGCGCGCCGCGCGTTTGGATCCTATCACGGCTTTGAGGTACGAATAGAAAAACGCCCCGACCGAATGGCCGGGGCGTTCACCTGCTCTGTTGTCAGGACTTCCTATTTGACCTTGACGGGTCGTCCGGCGCCGTATCTCAACGGCTTCGCCTGCTTCAGACTGATATCGTACTCCTGATTGCCGTACAGGTACCAGTCGCCGTTTTCATATTTCCAGTAGTCCACAAAAATCGCCGGATCCACGTAAACCAGAGTTCCGTTCTGGTCCCGGGCCTGCCACCATTCTCTGATTTCAACCGCGGCGTAGTTGCCGGAGATGTCGATATCGCGAACGGTGATGTTCTCGTCGATGTTGTGGTATGCGGCGAAGAAATCAAGGTAAATGTTTCGAACGTCGGTCTTGTTGTAGCCGTTCTCCAGGAATCCCGGTGAGTACAGCGACATCACACCGTTGATATCTTCGTTCTCGATAGTCGAGACCATATAGCGGTAAAGCCGCTCGATGCGGTCCGCTTCGCGGTTTGTGGAACTCCCACAACCGCTCATCATCAAAGTTGTCAACACGGCCAGTGCCGGCACCAGCAGAATACGGAACTTCATGGTTCCTCCTTGTAAAGGGTTGGACTTGACTCCCCAAAGCCATTATGACAGAACATGCGCGGATGTTGGTATTCATAGCGGCGCGGACGGGCTTTCCATCGAACCGGTTCGGTTTCCCGCACCCGCAGGAAGAAAGACGTTTCGGCGCTATCCGTTTGACCCGCCGCTTTTCATAGCATATAGGGTTACACCAGAGGGATCGATGATATCAGAGCCGGTCACAAACCGGCGCAATCATAGGAGGACACACCACCATGGAACACCTGCCACTTACCGCCTGGCCGCGAACCACGGGCCACAAGGGCGCCATCAACAAGGACCGGGCCGACGGCTTCGTGCCCGGTATCCTGCTTGGTCATCACGAACCGGCTATTACATTCAAGGTCCGTTCCGGCGACCTGACCCGCGTTCTTCGAAAGGGCGGCCAGAATGCCCTGGTAGACCTCGATCTTGAGGGCTCATCCACGCTAGCGATCGTGCGCGAATTCAAGCGCGACCCGCGTTCCCGCCACATCATTCACCTCGACCTTCAGCGCGTCAGCGCCGACGAGGCCATCGAAGCCGAGATTCCGCTGACCCTGAAGGGCAAGCCCGAGGGATTGCAGATGGGCGGCGTTCTGATGCAGGAGATCAACGCGGTTCATGTGAAAGGGATCGCCGACCAGTTGCCGACGCACATCGAAGTCGATGTCAGCCACCTTTCGGCCGGGCACGGCGTATACGTAAAGGACCTTCTCATTCCCGAGGGCATTACTGTTCTTACCCCGCCGGACCAGATGGTGGCTCTTGTGGCCGTGAAGCACGGCAAGGAAGCAACCGAAGAAGAAGCCGAGGTTGAAACCGAGGAAACAGAGGCTGAGGCTTCGGAGTAATCCGGCGCGGTCGTCACTGGAGGAAGCATGAATCGTATTGGAGTGCTTACAAGCGGGGGAGACTCTCCCGGAATGAACGCCTGCATACGGTCCGTGGTGCGTCACGGCATGGCACGGGGTATGGAGGTCATCGGATATCGGCGCGGTTATGAAGGCCTGATTGACAACGACGGAATAAGGATGACCTCCCGCAGTGTCAGCGGCATCATGCAAACCGGCGGAACGATCCTGCAGACTGCCCGTAGCAAGAGGTTCCTGGACCCTGACGTTCGCGCCGAGATGGTTCAACGCCTGAAAGCCGATGGTCTCGACGGCCTGGTAGTTGTCGGAGGAAACGGCTCGTTCCGCGGCGCCGTGGAGCTTGTTGCGCTGGGTATGCCGGTCGCCGGTGTTCCTGCATCGATCGACAATGACATCGGCGGAACGGACATGGCGGTCGGCGTGGATACCTGCCTAAACACCATCATTTCCGCGGTTGACAAGATCAAGGACACTGCGGGAAGCCTGCCGAGACCGTTCATCATCGAGGTAATGGGTCGAAAATCGGGATACCTGGCGTTGCTGGCGGGGCTTGCGTGCGGAGCGGAAATGGTGGTCATACCGGAAGAACCAGTGGAACTGCAGGCTCTTGGAAAGATCATCGTGGATGCTTACCACCGGGGCAAGTCGATGTTCATCTGCCTTGTTTCCGAAGGCGCCACGGTCACCGCCCGCGAGATTACGGACTACCTGAAGTTGCACATCCCGCCGGAAGGCGGCGGTCCGCGGCTTTCGATTCTCGGCTACATCCAGCGCGGCGGAAGCCCGTCGGCCTTCGACCGCATCCTGGCGACCCGCATGGGAGTTGCGGCCGTAAATGCTCTGGCCGATGGCCAGCACAGTCACATGGTTGGTCTGAACGGCAACCGTATCACAGCGACACCGTTCCTCGAAGCCGCCGCAATGACGCCGACAATCGAGCCGGGCCTCAGCGAGATGGCAGTCACGCTGTCTCAATAGCAGGAGTTTGACCATGAATATTCGCCCTACGGCCCTCGTCGCGGTTGTGTTGGCCGCGATGAGCGCTTCCTTGCGCGCCGATGACTGGACAACCGTCCGCCGCGATCCGGCAAACACCGCCGCGTCCACCGAGGTCTTGCGGCCGCCGTTCAATCGGGCCTACGCCATCGCCGGAGCGACCAATGAACCTCTTCTGGCGGCCGGCAACACCCTGTTTTACACGAAGAAGACGGCCGGCGGTCTGCGCGACCTGATAGCGTACGACCTGAAAACGCGCAAGCCCATCTGGAAAGTGCCTAACGTGACACAACCGGGCGCGGTGTCGCCGACGCTGGGCCTGGCGTTCACTGTCATCCGCACATCAGCGAAACCCACATCCGTCTCACGGCTCGGGGCAAACCTGTGGCCCTGCGCCGTGGCGGGCGTGAACCTGAAAACCGGTAAAACGGTTTGGACATACCCGATCGGTGATCATCCCGTGTACCCCGCCATCTCACCGCTGGCGGTACAAGGTTCGCTCTTGTATCTCGTCAATATCCCCTACTGTGTACCGGGCGATCCGTGCCCGGGCGGCGAGATTGTGGCGCTCGACGCGCGCAAGGGAACCGTTGTTGGACGGCACTGCTGGGAGGCCGTCTGGCGTGACCAGGTCGGAACGGTTCTCGGGCCTCCGGCGCTGATACCGGACGGAAAGACCATCGCCGTTCCCATCGGCTACCAGTCGGAACCCGGCAAGTTCGCCGGACAGATATGGCTGTTGCCGACCGGCGCGGGTTTAAACGATGGACCGACTACCATCATCGGCGACCCGGATTCCACGGACTGGATGGACGTGGCGCATTCCGCCGGCGCTTCGTGGCCCATGTTCACGAAGTTTCGGTTGATGACGCAAGGCCCCGACGACGCAACGAGGGCCTGGGCACTGCTGGCGAAGCCGGAAATGAAGTGGAAGGCGGTTACATCAACCGGGAAGGCCCATTGCGCGGGTCCCAACGGCACGATCCTCAGCTACCATTCCGGCAAAAAGCGGCTGTTCTGTGCCAACGCGCTGGACGGCCAGGAAAAGTGGTCGCGCCCGATGACGGCAACGACACTGGCCGTGTCTGCCGGAAATCTGCTGTTCATCTGCGGAACCGAACCGCATCCCGTAAAGGGGCCAAAAACCGGCCGAATGGACATCACGGACGGGGTGCTGTACGTCATCGACGCGCGAAACGGCAAATCCCTGTGGTCCTGGCGCAAGGCGGATGTGACGTTCAACACGCCTATGGTCGCGGCGGGACACCTGTTTGTCTCTGACTCGGACGGAAACATCCACGTCTTCCAGCCTTCGCGTTGATGGCACTCGATTCTGCTATCCTGCGGATGACCGTGATCCAGACAAAACCATTGGAGAAATATGATGTCGGAATTGAGAGTCGCCCTGCAACTCTACACCGTTCGGGACGAGACGGAGAAGGACTACTTCGGAACGCTGGCGAAAGTCGCCGCTATGGGATACAAGGCGGTTCAGGTATCCGGTATGTTCAACCATACGGCGAAGGAAATCCGTAAGTGCCTGGACGACCTCGGCCTTTCAGTTGCCGGAGTTCACGAAGGACTCGACGGGATGCGAACCGATTTGAGCGCCGTGATGGACCGGGCGGCAACGCTGGGGACAAAAGACATCGTCTGTCCCTGGGCCAACGAAACGCGCGAACCGAACGCCGCCGCGTACGACGCCTTCGCCGAAGAACTAAACCGTATTGGCCAGGCTTGCGCTGATGCCGGATTCCGGCTGTCATACCACAACCATGCGTTCGAGTTCCAACTCATCGACGGCGAGTACGGGCTGAAGAGGCTGTTCGCCCGCACCGATCCCCGCCTCGTGAAGGTGGAATGCGATGTCGGCTGGACCTACTACGCCGGTGTGGATCCGGCTGTCTGGTTGCGCGGCTACCCCGGTCGCTGCCCCCTGGTGCACGCGAAGGACCACGACAAGGCCAACAAGGACATCAACACACCGGTGGGCGACGGGGCTTTGAACTGGAAGGACATCCTGGAGGCCTGCCGCGAAATCGGCTCCGAATGGCTGATCGTGGAGGAAGACAAACCAACTCGCCCCAGCCTGCACAGCGCGGCCATCAGCCTGCGGAACCTGCAAGCCATGGGCCTTTCGTAGCAAAGGAAAGGCGCGCCGTGCTCGAGGCAACGTATCTGCATGCGCCCGGCATCGGACGGGTAACGGAACGTTCGCTGTGGGACGCAGGCGTGTTGAGCTGGCGCGCCTTTCTTGATTCCGAATCACTCCCCATCACGCGCGCCCGGCGTGAAACCGCCGCGCCCATGCTGGAACACAGCATAGAGGCTCTTCAGGCAAACAACCACACCTTCTTCGCCCGCAACCTTCCCGCCTCCGAACAATGGCGCGCCGCCGGTGAGTTCGCCAACCGGATGGGTTTCCTCGACATCGAAACCACCGGAATGGGTCAAGAGGCTCATCCCACCGTTGTCGGGATCTTCGACTTTGCTTCGGGCGAGATGCGAACGTGGATTTACGGCGAGAATCTGCGCGATTTCGTGGACGCCGTGGACGATTACCGGGTTCTGGTGACCTTCTTCGGCACCGGATTCGATCTTCCCGTCCTTCAGAAATGGGATCCCCGCATCAAGTGGCACCAGATTCACGTGGACCTCTGCCCTATGTTCCACCGACTTGGTTACAAAGGCGGTCTGAAGGTCATCGAGCGTAGGCTCGGCCTGGCACGTCCCGGCGACCTGGATGGAATGTCCGGCTGGGACGCCGTGATGCTTTGGAGGCAGTACCGACAAGGCAACGAATCGGCATTGGAAACGCTGTTGCGGTACAACCGCGAGGACTGTGTGAACCTGGCGCGCCTGCTACCGATTGCCGTTCGCGGTCTTCAGAAAGCGGCGGGATACCCCGGATGAAGAAACGGGCCGTCGGTTGACAGCCCGTTCAGGAATTCGATGATCAGTTCAGTGTTGCGTTGCCGGGTCTTCCAGGTGCCACAACGCGGCTTCCAGGCTGGGAAACACGTTACGCGCGAAGCCAAGGTATTGATTGCAGAAGGCGTAGGAGCTTTCTGGCGCTACGATGATCAAATGCGCCCAGCGGTCTTCCGGCCACGCGAAACGCATGCCGACGAGTATAGTCTCCAGGCGTGACACCTGACGCATATCGAGGATGATCTCGCCGTGGCTGTTGGCGGTTTCTTCCAGCACACGAGACACTTGCGCCGCGGCATCGGCGTCCGGCGTTCCCCCGCACGCGACGATAGGCAATCCTCTCAGCGTTCTGGTGCGAACCTCAAACGGTCCCGGCGCGGACTGGTTGGCGACGCTCAGTTCAAACGTCGATTCCGCGCGCGAAAGCCCGGCAGGCAGTTCATTGCACACGCGGTCCCATCGGCCTTTGTCCCATATTTCAACTCCGTCGCCGATACCGACCACGGCAACGTCGGAACCCGGCCGCACGTTGGCGGAATGCCGCAACGGGGCCGGTACAAGGAATCGGCCGGTTCGGCTGTGCGCGCGGGCTTCGTGCGCGGACGAGAGATAGAACCGTTGAAACGCCACGCTGGCCTTGAAGCGTTCCATCACCTTGTCCCATTGTTCGGAACTCAGTGCGAGCAGACAACCGCCCAGGCCTTTCGTCAAAACAAAGGGATTACCGAGCAACTGCCGGAACTTCTGCGGCATCGTAACCCGCCCTTTGGGGTCTACAGTGTAGACGAAGGTGCCGGAGAACATCGAGGATGGTCCTTTCTGAAAGGGATCCCTAACATTATTGGTAGTCTCGAACCAGCATCTGTAGGGTCAACTTGAGCGTCAAACCCCTGCACGCGTAAAAAAGTGTTACACTTGGAAACATATTTTAGCACCAAAGAGCGAGCGAATCGACACTACGCGCCTGTGGTGCGTGTCCCCATTTTTCCACAAGGAGCCTGAAACCGTGATCCGAGCCTGGAGTCGCCTGTTGAATGAAACGGTTGTCTGCCTGGAGGACGACGAAATCGCACCGATGTACAACGCAGGCGTGCAGTACACCCGATCGGAACTCGTCCGGCTGGACGGGCTGGACGCGGAGGCCAAACAGGCCGCCCATCTCCTGAAGAAAACGTTCGGCGGAAAGTATCTCGGCAATGACCCGGGCTGAGGGCCGCCCACTGCCGGCGCCTTTGCCTTGCTTGAGGGCGTCCGGGTAACATGATGATGTTCAGCCATCCCTTTTTGTCGCTGGCCGCATTTGCGCGTCAGTCCAGACCACGAATCTAGAGGAGTATCGCAGTGATTGTTCCGACCCGTGTTCTCTTCGGGCACGCCTACGGCAAGTATGCTCTGGGCGCCTACAATATCAACAATCTGGAGCAGGCCATGGGTTTGTTCCAGGGCAACATGGACTCCAAAGCGCCCTTTATCATTCAGATCAGCAAAGGCGCCAGGAAGTACACGGACAAGCGCATGCTGGAAGCCATCATCCGCACCGCGGACGAGATCTGGCCTGATGCCCTGTTCGCAGTGCACCTTGACCACGGCGATGAGCAGGCGTGTTATGACTGCATCGACAGCGGTTTCTACAGCAGTGTAATGATCGACGGCTCGCACCTCCCGTTTGAGGAGAACATCGCCGTTACACGCCGCGTGGTGGAACGCGCCCATGCCAAGGGTGTCAGCGTGGAAGCCGAACTCGGCCAGCTGGGCGGCGTGGAAGAGCACGTTTCCGTGGACGAGAAAGACGCCCACCTGACCGATCCCCAGGAAGCCAAGGAGTTTATCGACCGTACCGGTTGCGACAGCCTGGCCTGCGCCATCGGCACATCCCACGGCGCTTTCAAATTCACCGGCACCCAGGGGATTCACTACGAAATCATCGAAGCCATTGCGGCCCTCAAGCCCGGCTTCCCGCTGGTGATGCACGGCTCCTCCTCGGTCCCGCAGGACGAAGTGGAGCGCATCAATGCGGCCGGAGGCAACCTGAAGGGCGCCAAGGGCGTCGATCCCGAACAGTACCTCCCCGCGGCCAAGCGCGGCGTGGCCAAAATCAACATCGACACGGACGGCCGCCTGGTGTGGTGCCGCGTTCATCGCGAACTCTTCCGCGACCAGCCCAGCGTTTTCGACCTGCGCCCGCCCGGAACGATTTTCATGGCCGAATACGCCAAGTTCATCGCCAGCCGCAACCAGTACCTCGGCTCTGCCGGCGAACTGGACGGCGCTCGCGATTACGTTAAGGCAAACCTGTAGGCACATCACGCAGGCAGTGACATTAGGAGGGCCGCCCGGCAGGGCGGCTCTTTTTTTCGGCTGAAGCCGCGGCAGGTATAGAATGATGATGGTTTCACAACTGTGTGGGCCATTGGAAAGGCGGGAGATAATGATGAAGTCCGTGAACTTCGCCCTGTCACTCGGTCTGGCTGTGCTCGCTGTCGGTTCCTGCGTCAGCGCACCCCCGACCGCCAAGAGCATCGGAACGAAAACCGTGAACGTGCTGGTTCTGAACTACGATCCGATCCTGAAGACGCAAAACAACCAGCGACTTCACCAGTACATGCGCTGGAGCAACCCGTACAAGCTCACCCTCAAACTGATCGACGATATGCGGGTGGCAAGCCACGGTTACGTGGACTACCGCGTTGTAGAGATCATCGACTATGACGGCTTTCCCACGAAGCGAAACGGATACACCTACGACGAAAAAACCTTCCTCGAAGTGCTGAAGGATCCCCAAAAAGCCGTTCGGGGCATGACCAGTTTCAAGACGATGTTTGAGCAGTTCGACCTCGTCGCGAAGATCAAAGAAAAGAACATCGGCGAAATCTGGCTCTGGGGTTCCCCATGGTTCGACTGGGACGAACTACACTGGAAAATCCCCGGCGACAAGATACCCTATCAGACCGACAATCCGTGGTTCTACCGCCCCTACGACATCCCTGATGTCGGCAAGACCATCTGGATTATGGGCTTCAGCTACGAACGCGGCGAGGGAGAAGCCCTCGAGGACTTCTGTCACCGCATCGAGAGCGTGATGTCGCTCACGGTCGGCAAAGGCGTGTGGGACCACAAGAAGAACGGCGACAACGTGTGGAACCGGTTCACCCGGATCGACCGCGACTTCCCCGGCGAATCCGAAGTGGGCAGTTGCCACGAGGCTCCCAACTCGGCGGGCGGCTATGACTGGAGCAACACGAAGGAAGTGTGGACCTACGCCGACGACTGGCTCACCTACCCCAATCTTCCCCGCAAGAAGAAACTTCTGAACGCTAAATCCGGCGGTTGGGAAGGCATCGTGGGCCACCACATCTGGTGGATGAGTAGAATCCCTCACGCCCCCGGCAAGACCGACGGATTCTACAACAACTGGTGGGAGTAC
>JAKQQT010000402.1 GCA_029564025.1 Armatimonadota bacterium
CAACACCTACGGCGTACGCTGTAACATGACCCCCGAAAACGTGGTCATGAAGAACAATCTCGTTTACGGCAACATCGTATACGACTTCAGCAGTGCGAGTTACAACAAGACCGGCACAAACGGCAACATCTCAACCGATCCGATGTTTGTATATGATACCACCGGACTGCCCAGGCTGAAAGCGGGATCACCCTGCATCAATACAGGAACCAACGACGCTTTGATACCGGAATCCCGCGCGATGCAGGACAAGGCGCGTATCGTCGGCGGCACGGTGGACATCGGCGCTGACGAGTACACGGGCGTTGCTCCGGTTCAGGGCATCGTTTACGTCAAACCGGGAGGCGACGATACCAAAAACGGTCTATCCTGGGCGAACGCAAAGAAATCCCCGCAAGCGGCCATTGACCAGGCGGTGCTGACCAGCGCTCACGTGTGGATAGCCGCGGGAACGTACATCGGAACCTACCAGCTTAAGCGAGGTGTGATGGTGTACGGTGGTTTCGCCGGCAGTGAAACCTCGCTGAACCAGAGGAACATCAAGGGCAATCCGACCATCCTGACGTCCTTCCAAAACGGTACGGTTGTCAGTTCCGAAGGAAATACAACGCGCGATGGCGGACTGGACGGTTTCATCGTGGAGCGGGGTTACTCCACCGGCAACGGCGGCGGCATGAACCTCGCCGGCCAGCCGATTATACGCAACAACATCGTCCGCAACTGTAATGCGTCGAACTGGGGCGGCGGCATCTTCACTTCGGAGGGCTCGGGACCCTGGATTCTGAATAACGTAATCACCGGTTGCTCAGCCGGCGCCCGCGGAGCAGGAATCCTTGCTTACCGGACCTACTACGGACGCATCGCCGGCAACGTGGTCACCCAGAACTCCGGCCCGACCAGCGGCATCGATATCCTCGGCGGGCTGACTCCCGTCATCAACAACACGATAACCAACAACACCGGCGACGGCGCCCTGATCCTCTGGGATTACTCCGGCGCGCGGGTGTTCAACAACATCATCGCCGGCAACTCGGCGGGCATGCGAACCAACGTAACCTCGTACCTGATTGCGTGGCGCAACAACAACGTTTTCAACAACGGCGCCTACAACTTCAGCGGATATGCGGATCCCACGGGACGACAGGGCAATATCTCGGTCGATCCGAAACTCGCCTATGACGGGCAGGGGGTCCCCAGACCCAACACGGGCTCGCCGTGTATCGATACCGGATACAACACTGTTGTCATACCGGAAGACCGCGATCTGGACGGCAAGGCGCGCATCCTGAACGGAACGGTGGACATCGGCGCCAGCGAGTATGACGGCACCATGCCGCCCAGCCAGGGCGCCATCTTTGTCCGTCCGGGCGGTAATGACGACCGCGACGGCCTGTCCTGGGCCAACGCCAAGAAGACGATCCAGGCGGGTATCAACAAAGCCGCGGCGACCAGCGCCGAGGTGTGGGTTGCCATCGGACCGTATACCGAACAGATCACACTGAAAAGCGGTGTGGCGGTGTACGGCGGATTCACAGGCGTGGAGACAACGCGTTCCGCGCGTGACTTCAGAGCCAATCCGACCATCATCGACGGCGGCGGCACTCGAAGGTGCGTCTACGCGGACAGCTCGGCCGGAAACAGCGCCGTGCTAGACGGATTCGTTTTGCAAAACGGATTCACCACGGAACACGGCGGTGGTATCCGCCTTGTCAGCGCTACGCCCGTCATC
>JAKQQT010000423.1 GCA_029564025.1 Armatimonadota bacterium
GGTTTCCCAGTCGATGGCCCGCCAGCCGGAATCGTCGGGCACGATGTTCAGCGGCGACAGCGAATTGTGTATTACTTCGCGCCCGCCAGCCAGCGCAGGCCGGACGAACTGCCGGAACGCGCTCAACACCCGCGATTCAACTTCACCGCCGGTGACGCGCCGCACAGCCGTGCGAAAACGAATCATCAGGGTTGCGGCGTTCACCTTGTCGAGCGAAATCGACAGCGCCGTGCGCTGAAGAGGCAGTTCCCACAGTCGCATGCCGTCGTACAGCGCATCCACGAACTTCGCCGTCTGTTCCCAGAGTTCGACCGGGTTCTCCGCCTTCATCAACCGGTCGGCGAGGTTCTCGGTACCCGCGTCCTCCATCAACAGTCCGGCGGTTCCTTCCGCGCACACCCAGCCGCCAAGCGGACGCGGCGCGACAGGCGGCCGCACGTTCGCCAGCAGTGTCAGGACCTTTTCCTCGCGCCGGAAACGGTTCGGTCCGTGCGGATCGTTTGGCGCGTCGAAAAACTTAAGGAACGCCTTTTCGCCTCCGTCCAGCGTCAGCCGGATCAGGGTGTTGCGCGAGTCGGTCGGCAGAATCCGGGCATTCTCCACCTGCCTGCCGATGAGCGCCGCGAAGGTGGCGGACTGTTCGAAGCGGTCAGGCTGAGGCATCCGGCTTGTCCATCACGATATCGGCGAGGCGCAACTTCCGGGCGGCTTCGGGCATTTTCGAGGCCACCACCGAGGCTTCCTCGCGTTTGTGCGCGGAAAGGATCCGGCTCAGCACTTCCATCGCGTCCAGCCTCGTCATCGGGCGCTTCAGCCACAGCAACTCGTCGTCGGTCATCTCCGTTACCGACAGCCCGGTGGTCTGCACGAGCCTGTTGTACGGAACACCTTCCAGGCGGAACGGTATCCCGCTCTTCATGACCAGCATCTTGTGCTCGTCGATGGCAAGGTACATCGTCCGGAACAGCGATGCCAGCGACCAGAGCATGATCACCGGAACAGCCGCGATCAGCCATCCGATCAGCATCCAGATACTGAACTTCGCCGCGACCACTCCGCCGATACCGCAAACCGCCGACGCAATCAGGAACCACAGCACGATGCGATCCCGACGAAAGCCGGCCATCTCGAAGTGGTGATGCACAGGCGCGGCCAGCAGAGGCAACGGGAACTCGTTGTGGGGCGCCCACTCATTGCCGTAAATCTCCACGCGGCCGCCGGGACGATACAGCCACTTCGTCAGAACCTGAGCCTGCCACAGTGAGGAGAAACCCTCCAGAATCCAAACCGCCGCGACGGCAACGAACACCCATCCGAGGTGCAACCACAACGCCGTCGCCGCAAGCCCCCCGCCGATGGCCAGGGACCCGCTGTCGCCCAGGTACACCCTGGCGTGGCGTTTCACGTCCGTGGATTTGGAGGTCCAG
>JAKQQT010000437.1 GCA_029564025.1 Armatimonadota bacterium
AATCTTCATAATCCTGCAGATACGTCGCCAGTGCAAAACCTACTTGCTTCATGTTGCTGATGCACTGGGTTTGCCGCCCCTTTTCCTGGGCGCCGGCAAAGACGGGAAACAGCATACCGGCAAGCACGGAGATGATCGAAATCACCACGAGGAGCTCAATCAGAGTAAACGCGCGGAGTTGACGAGGTTTCACGGGGCGGACTCCTGAGGCGCGACACAGCACCGGCGACTTGACACAGGCGTGGGAACGGTTTCGCCGCGTCCTCATTCTCTTGGACGTGTCGAGTTGCCCGCGCGTTCCGGCTTGGGATTTACAGATATTCTTTGGCCAGCTGAGCGGCCCGCGCTTTCAGGCCGGCTTCCGTGTGGCATCCGAACTGTGGATCCTTGGACTGCCACATGTCGATCGGCGTCACGGTTTCCATCATCTTCAACGCCTTCACGTGCCCGTCCGCCATGATAAAAGGAACGCGGCCGGTGTGCGCGACGAACGGACCGTAGTTCGAAGAAGACACCTGATTGCCGTTGATATCGTACCGAGAACTCATCATCCACGGACCGAGGTCGGGAAATGAACTGCGGCTGTTCAGGATAAACAGAACATTCGCCGGATCCTTGACCTGGCTTATCTTGCGCGGCTTCTCCCTGCCGGTTCCATCGGACGATTCGTGGAAGAAACCGCCCGAATACGCATAACCAACCGGCATCCACGTCGCCTTGGTTTTGTCCTTGTAGAACTCGGGCATCAGGTTGCTTTCATCGCCCGGCGCACCGTTGTCGTTGTAGGCGGCCCATAATCCCTTGGGTGTGATGCTGGGACACCGGAACGCCTCATACGTTTTCACGTAGGGGAAGATGGCGCGCTTCCACGTCCAGTACTGCATGCCGACGCCGTCATAGTGGCGGTTTTTGGGATACGTGCCCTCGTAATCGTCCGTGTATTGCATCACGGCCAGACCTATCTGTTTCAGATTGGACAGGCACGCGGTGGTCTTGGCGCGATCACGAGCTTTCGCAAAGACAGGAAACAGAATCGCCGCGAGGATGGCGATGATGGCGATCACGACCAGAAGTTCGATGAGCGTGAAAGCCCTGCGATTGGGTGCGTTCATAGGATTGCCTCCCTGCCGAACGGTGTCCGGCACGGCCCTTTTATGTTGCGCCGACTGCAGGTGGCGCATGTTGAGATATTAACAGTTTAACACATCAACGGTATTTCTGGAGGGCAAGCGGGATAACTCCGATGACCCTGCGTCGATTCCGGAGAATTGATGCCCTGGGGCAGGAATGGCGGAGGGAACGCGGGGTCAAACCGGGCTATTTATCACTGAGAAGCGGACGCTCGGCATTGGGCTGTCAGCGTCTCGTGCGAGACAGAATCCAGCCGCTCACGGCATTCAAGGCCGCGGGATTCACAGTCTCTTCTATGCGGGCGTACTCATCAATCGTGCCGGTTCTGGCCGCCTGGAGCAGGTGATTCAATCCCGGCAGTTTTCTTACGGTGTAATCGGTGTTGCCTCCTGCCTTGAGCGCCGCTTTGATGGCCGGCAGATTCTGGTCGGGATCCACCTGAAGGTCCCTGGCTCCGGTGACAGCCAGCACCGGACACTTCACCTTTTGGAGCGCGACAGCCGGATCCAGGACCAGAAACTGGCGAAACCATGGCGAGGTCAAAGTGCCGAACTGACGGGTGAGCGCCTCCCGTTCGGACCCGTCTTTCATCTCCGCGGCGAGTCTGGTCAGTTCCTTGCGGACGGTCGCCGTGTCCTTCTTCGAGCGAAGAATGGAGTATATCCGCCTGGCTTGAGCCTGCCCACGGGCGATATCTTTCTCCGGCACCCCCATCGAGCGCTGAAGCAAAACAGTCTGTCGCAGTATCAACTGCTCCCCCTTCACACCGGGACCGGCCAGTAGTACAGTATACGCAACGTTCCGGTCTTTCGCCGCCAGCAAGGCGGCGACAATTGCTCCCTCACTGTGACCAAGCAGACCAGTGCGCCTGGCGTCAATCCCTTTGCGGGACCTCAGGAACTTCAGTGCGGCCTGCGCATCCAACATGAAGTCCGTGGTCGTCGCGACGGCAAATGAGCCGGTCGATTTTCCGACGCCCCGGTCATCGACACGCAACACCGCGATGCCTTTTCGGGTCAGGTGGTCAGCCAGCACCGCAAAAGGCCGGTGCCCGGCAAGCGACTCATCACGGTCCTGCGGTCCTGAGCCGGAAATGAGGAGCACCGCCGGGAACGGTCCTCCTTTCCTCGGCATCGTAAGGGTTCCGGCGAGCGTGATTTTCGCGCCGGGGTTCGAAAAGGTCACGTTTTCCGAAACATACGGAAATGGCGGAATCGGTTCCTGTGAGCGTTTCTTCTCGGCGAATGTCCCCGGTTCCAGATTGAGGGCCAGTTTGGCCGGTCCCTGTTTCCACGTTCCGGTGAATTTCCTGCCGTTGGCGGACAGGGTTGCGTCATACGTCCCCTGGACAGCGGCGCTTTCGACGTGCAAGGTGTTTTTCTTGAGGGTAACCTTGCTCAGCGGGATTCCGGTGGCGCCTTGATCCACGGAATCCATTGTTCCGCCGAGGATTCCTTTCGAGGAGACCTTGAAGTGAAACACGATTCTGAGCTTGATGCCGTTGCCGACATCCAGCGTCCCGCGCCACGGACCCGCGATGGAGTTTTCTCCTGCGGCGAGAGTGTCGGGAGCGAGAGATGTCAACGCTAGGACAAAGAATATTAGTGTTCGGAGCATGATGTGCCTTGATGCGCCTTTCTTACGGCCGGATCAGACGCAACTTGCGGGATGCGCATCAGACCGATTGGTAGACATTTCGAAGATTATACCACCTATACAGGGTTACGGGTCACCCGGGCACGTCAGATTACCCACCGGCCCGGCGCCTTCGCAACAGGTACAGGCGAAGGCATTCCAATAAAGACTGGGGGACAAGCGGCAAAACACGAAGCGCCAGTTTCGCGTCGATTCCCACTGGCGTACGGAGAGGAGGACGGCTCATCAAGGCCAACCGGCACACGGCGTCGGCCACGTGCCGGGAATCCGACCGGCTCCGCTCCATCTGTATCTTGGCTCTCCGGGCCATGCGCCGGTACGCTTCAGCATAGGGTCCGGTGGTGTCATCGGCGTGTTTGACCGTGTGACGGTTCCTTCCGGCGATATTCGTCGGGAACAACCCCGGTTCCACGAGGCACACGAAGACGCCGTACGGAAGAAGGTCGTAACGCAGGCTTTCCGACCATCCTTCCAACGCCCACTTGGATGCCGAATAAGCCGCCAATCCCGGCGAGCCGAAACGCCCGAGTATACTGCTGATATTGATGATACGGCCTGCGCGCCGTTCGCGCATGCCGGGGATCACCAGATTTGCAAGATTCACCGCGCCGAGAAAGTTGGATTCCAGTTGACCGCGAAGTTCGTCCGCGGAGATATCCTCGGCGATGCCGGCAAGCACGGTCCCCGCGTTGTTCACCAGGACGTCAATGGCACCAGTTCCGGCAATCAGATCACTCGCCGCGGCGCTATCCGTCACATCCAGTTGCCGGATATCCAGGACGATCCCGGCGGAGTCGGCGGCCACATCCAGTTCGTTTCGGCGTGACAGGTCGCGCATGGTGGCCACGACCCGGAAACCGGTTAGAGCAAGGGAAACAGCGGTTCGCAGGCCGAATCCGCTGGAGCAACCGGTAACCAGTGCGGTACCGCGCGCGGGATTCATCATGCGGGGGTCAGGCGAAGCAACGGGAAGCCGACCGTGTCATCGGCCCGTGTTTGCGAAACGCACCAACCGGCTGGTAAAATCAGCCGGTGACGGTTTGCAGTTCGATGGGGTCAATACGGACTCCGCGCTGTTGGAAGGCCTTCATCGCCTTGGCGATCGATTCCTCATCTCCTTCCATCTCCAGCTCCACCCAGCCCATATCGTGCTGAACGTCCGCGCGGCGGATATTCATGACAACCTCAAACTCCTGGCCGACCTGCCAGATGATGGGCTGTCGCACGGCCTCTTTGCTGAATGTCAGATGCACCCGTTTGGTAACCACGGAACGACCTACCTTCCACCGGCAATCGCCGGTACGATCGAGAACTCGTCTCCATCGGAGACCTTCGTCTGAAGACCCTCGACGAAGCGCATATCCTCGCCATTGACGTAAATGTTTACGAAACGGCGGACCTCGCCGGTCTCCTCGCAAATCCGTTCTATGATGCCTGGAAACAGCACCCCAAGATTGGTCAGCACCTCGCCGACCGTGGCGCCTTCAACCTGAGCCTGCGCTTGCTCATTCGTCAGTTTTCTTAACGGTGTCGGGATGAGAACGTTGACCGGCATGAATTCCTCCGCGGGCGCATACCAGCGCCCTTTACAAATATCGTTATATAACTTTGCCCCGGCTTTCAAGCGCCGAGTGCGGCTTCCAGCGAATCAAGCGTCGGATGAATAGGAAGGGTTTCGCCAATGTGATCTTCCACCGCCTCGATGGTTTTCAGTCCGTTACCGGTAATAGCCAGAACGGTCGTTTCATCGCGGGGAATGCGTCCCTGTTCGATCAGTTTCTTCGCCACGCCCACCACCACTCCGCCTGCCGTTTCCGTCCAGATGCCTTCCGTGCGGGCGAGAAGGCGCATGCCCTCCACGATTTCCTCATCCGTCACATCGTCGCCCCAACCGCCGGACGTCGTGGCCGCTTTGACTGCGTAGTACCCGTCCGCCGGATTGCCGATGGCAATGGACTTGGCGATGGTGTCGGGCCTCACCGGTCGGATCATATCAGTGCCGGCCTTGATGGCGCCCGAAACCGGATTACAGCCCGCGGCCTGCGCGGCGTACATGCTTGTTTCGCGCTTTTCGATCAAACCGAATTCAGCCAGTTCCCACAAACCCTTACGGATTTTTCCAATCAGTGAACCGCCTCCGACCGGCGAAACAACATGCCGAGGCGCGCGCCAGCCGAGTTGCTCGGCGATTTCGTAGCCGTACGTCTTCGAGCCGTCGCCGTAGAAGGGGCGGATGTTGACATTCGCGAAAGCCCACGGATACTTGCCGGCCACCTCGGAGCACAGGCGGTTGACGTCGTCGTAGTTGCCTTGCACCGAAAGCACCGTGGCGCCGTAGATGAGTGTTCCTACAACCTTGCTTCGCTCCAGGTTGTTCGGTATGAAAACGTAAGCTTTCAGCCCCGCCTGGGCGGCCTGGGCGGCGACGGAATTCGCCAGATTCCCCGTGGACGCGCACGCCACGGTATCGTATCCGAACTCGATCGCTTTGCTGAGGGCAACGGCCACCACGCGGTCCTTGAACGACTGCGTGGGGCAGTTGACGGCATCGTTCTTGACCCAGAGATCTTTGTGTCCCAGTGCCTCACCGAGCCGTTCCGCCTTGAACAAGGGTGTGAATCCGGCCTGCAGACCGGCGCGCGGTTGATCGTCCAGGGGAAGAAGGTCGCGGTAGCGCCACATCGACATGGGGCCGTCTTCAATCCGTTTCCTGGTAAGGACCTTCGCGATTTCCGCGTAGTCGTACTCCACTTCCAGCGGACCGAAGCAGTACTCACACACATGCACCGGAGATTTGGGATACCGCTCTCCGCACTCCTTGCACCGCAAACCCAGAACGGATGACACTGTTCCGCGCTCCTCTCAGTATCGGGAATAGTCACGCTCCAACGTTTACATTGTAACCTTCACGCCGACAGGAG
This sequence comes from Armatimonadota bacterium, assembly GCA_029564025.1. Taxonomy (GTDB): domain Bacteria; phylum Armatimonadota; class DTGP01; order JAKQQT01; family JAKQQT01; genus JAKQQT01. Next base: position 5,709 of record JAKQQT010000437.1, read on the forward strand.
ACACAAATACCCGCGAATCGGATCAGTCGTCTGAGAACAACGGAGTGCTCAGATACCGTTCTCCCGTCGAGGCAAAGACGGCGACAATCAGTTTTCCGGCGTTTTCCGGACGCCTGGCGACTTCCACAGCGGCGTGCGCGGCGGCGCCCGATGAAATCCCGGCCAGGATACCCTCCTCTTTCGCCAGCCGGCGGCCCATCGCTATGGCGGAAGCGGTATCCACCGGGAAGATGTCGTCAATAATCCCGATGTCCATCACATCAGGAATGAATCCGGCCCCGATTCCCTGGATTCCGTGCTTGCCCGGAACACCGCCCGACAAGACCGGACTTTCGCGCGGTTCGACGGCGACGACCTGGAATCCCGGTTTTCGGGCTTTCAGAACCCGGCCGACGCCGGTGGCCGTTCCGCCTGTACCGACGCCGGAAACCAGGATGTCGATCTTCCCTTCGGTGTCCTTCCACAACTCCTCGGCGGTTGTCGCCGCGTGGATTTCCGGATTCGCGGGGTTTTTAAACTGCTGTGGCATAAACGCGTTGGGCGTGGCCGCCGTGATGCGCTCGGCCTCGGCAACGGCGCCCTTCATCCCCAGAGCACCGTCAGTGAGAACCAGTTCCGCCCCGAATGCCTTCAGAAGGCGGCGGCGCTCCTGGCTCATCGTCTCGGGCATCGTGAGGATCAGGCGGTAGCCTTTCGCGGCGGCAACCATCGCCAGGGCGATCCCGGTGTTGCCGCTGGTCGGCTCCACAATCACGGAATCGTGCGTCAGCGCCCCGCTCTTCTCTCCGGCTTCGATCATGGCAAGGCCTATGCGGTCCTTCACACTCCCGGCGGGGTTGAAGAACTCCAGTTTGGCGGCGACCTCCGCCACAGCGCCCTCCGTCACGCGGTTCAGCCGGACAAGCGGCGTATAACCAATCAGGTCCGTAACACTATTTGCAATCCTGGCCATATCGTAAACTCCCGCCCCGGTTGGGGCCGTCAGATGTGCATCATAAATGATTGCGCGGATCGTTGCGCGTCTTCCGCATCCACCAGATCGGAAACACGCACGCCTTGCAGAACCTTCCGCGCCGCGCCGAGAGCGTCATCAAATATCGCAGTCACGCTGGAATCTTCTCCGGCTTCTGCGCGCCAGCGGTCGTCGAACAACTCGTTTCCCAGCGGCTTCAAGGCATCGGCGACAGTCAATGCGGCCGGGTCAAACGCCGGCAGATATCCGCCGCCGGCGCCCCGAACGCTTTTCACCAGGCCGGCCCGCCTCAGCGAAACCAGCAACTGGTCCAGATACGCCTGTGGAATGCCCTGCCGCGCGGCGATCTCGCGGCTCTGCAGGGCCTCCCCCGCCGGTTGCCGCGCCAGCTCGACCAGGGCTTTCAGACCATATGCGTCACGTGTCGAAAACACAACCGCCTCCTAATGATGACTTACTATAACAACATTGTAGGGATTCGGTTTGGTTCCGTCAAACAGTGATAATGGGGGACAGATAGTTCCGGGGTTTGCTCCGGGCCGTGATTCGCGTTCAATATGGAGATGAACAGCGGTTTGCCGTTCCTGAACGTTGATCCCAACTCCGATGCTTCCATTCTCTCGAGCGGGGCTCATCTGGATCGTGGTGGCTCTGCTGGGCATCACCGCCCTGACGGCGGGCATGTACCGGCGCGGCCGCGCGACGCCCGCCCGTGCGACGAATTCCCATGCCGCAGGTTCTCTGACGCCTCTTCGCGGATCCAGCCTGGAAGTAGACCGGCGGAACACCGTTTACGTTCACGTGGCGGGATGCGTAAACAAACCCGGATTGTACCGGCTCCCCTCCCGCGCGCGCGTGATGGATGCGATCAGCGCGGCTGGAGGCGAAACGGCAAGAGCCGATATCAACGCCTTGAACCTGGCCGAGGTTGTGAAGGACGGCTCCCGAATCCTTGTTCCCGCATTTGGCGAATCGCCGCCACCGGTTCCGCCGGAGAATTACGTCACCCGCACCGAGCCGTACGCGCCCGAACCGGAGACTCGCACCGAGGTCGCCCTGCCGGAACCGACACCCGAACCGACGTGGGCGGGTTCTGCAACTCCCGTCGTCACAACCACACCGAGGCGAACCACACGTTCGTCCGGCTCCCGTTCGAAGGAACTGCGCGATCCGTCCGAAGGAACCATCAACATCAACACCGCGTCGCAGACCCAACTGGAGCGTTTACCGCGCGTCGGGCCGAGCACCGCGAAGAAGATCATCGAGTACCGCCGCGAGCACGGCGGATTCCGAACGGTGGACGAGTTGCTGGAAATCCGCGGAATCGGGCCGAAGACAATGGAGCAACTGCGCCCGTTCGTGACGCTGGAATAGGAGACGGTTCCAGCCGCCATGACCTCCTCCAGCCCGCGCAGAGCCCTCCCGCTGATCGCTGTCGCCTTCTGCTCAGCCACGGCCCTGAGGCTGTGTGTGCCGGTCCCCGTGGAGGTGTGGGCTGTCATCGCGGCGTTGTGCTTGCTTTTCGGCTTCGTGTTCGGCTCTCGCCCGACAGCGGTGACGATTGCGGTGGCCGGGCTGTTTTTTGCCGCGGGTGGTTGGCGGGCTGACGCATGGAACCGGCTTCCGACCGACTCCGTGGCCCATCTTGCCGGGTATCGCTGGACGCGTCTTCATGGGTACGTATACGCAGTCCAGACGACGGGGGGTCTTTCGTCTGTTGACGTCAGGGCTGAGCAGGCCGAGACGCGGCGGGAAAGCCGCACGGCAACCGGTCGGATCCGCGTGTACCTTCCCGAGGGTGTTGCCGTGCCCGAATACGGAAGCGCGATCGCGGTTGAAGGCAGGGTCCGACTGCCGGACGACGCCGGCAATCCCGGCGAGTTGCCTCCCGGCCGTTATCTCCGCAGGGACAACATCGTCGCGGTCATGCGAGCCGATACGATTTCGCTTGAGGAAGGACGCCGTGAATATGCTCTTATCGCGCTGGCCTTGCGCAGTAAACGCCATCTAGAACGAGGGATTGCGGCGACATCAACGAATCCGTCAACCGGCCTTTTGCGCGGATTGCTGTTCAGCGAAACGGCCGCGCTACCGGAGCGGGACCAGACGGCTTTCCGGCGGAGCGGAGTGGTGCACGTACTGTCGACTTCCGGCTTGCACGTAGCGGTGCTGGCCCAGATACTGGCGCTATTCTGGCGGGCAAAATCGTTGAAGGCACGTAAAACACGGGCACTCGTCCTCGTGCTGTCCACGATTTTCTTTACGCTGATGACGGGTCTTCGACCGGCCGTCGTTCGCGCGGCACTGGTGGTCGGATTGGCTTATTCGGCGCCTCTGTTCCGCCGCGAGGCCGACATATGGTGCGCGCTTTCGGCGGCGGCGCTGGCCCTGGTGGCGGTGTCTCCGGCCAACCTGATCGATCCCGGGTTCCAGTTGTCCTTTTCGGCCGCCGTGTGCCTCGCGCTGTGGTACCGCCGAGTCGCCGTGTCCGCGAGCGGAATCATCCCGAGATTCGAACGCTGGGCCGGACACCTGCTGAGCGGATCGCTGGTCGCTTCGCTCGCAACGTCCGTCCTGTCCGGCCTGTACTTCGGAAGCCTCAGCCTTTCCGCGCCGGTCACCAATCTGCTCGTCATTCCCGCCGTGGCGCCGGCGATGCTGTTGGGCCTGATACAGGGCGCCTTGTGGCCGTGGGCACCCTTAGTTGCCCGTACGGTCGGCGGTGTTAACGCGTGGTTCACAGAATGGATACTTGCGGTCGTCCGGTTCATCAGCGGATTCCGCTGGTCCGCGCTGGACGTTTGGACGATACCCGTGTGGTTTGTTGTCATCTGGCAAATCGCCCTGCTGGCGGTGTTGTGGGCGAACCGATTTGCTCGCGGCCGGGAGGTCGTTCGACGGGCCTGGCCGCCGGCAACCGCGGTCATTTTCGCATCGCTCCTCTGGACCTCAACCGCGCCCAGGCCACTGCAGGTCGTGTTTCTGGATGTCGGCCAGGGGGACTCCATACTCATTCGGACTCCCTCGCGGAAAACGGTGCTGGTCGATACAGGCGGGACCTACCGCGGAGAGGAATCGGGCGGCTACCGGGCTTCTTCCGATGTCGGCCGCAGAGTTCTCGTTCCGGCTCTCTCCCGTGCCGGCGTGAAGAAGGTCGACGCGCTGATCATCACCCATCCACACGAGGACCACGCAGGCGGCGCGCCGGAAGTCATTCGGCGTTTCCCGGTCGCCCTGTTCTGGGATCCCGGCGGTACGGATACCGAATCGCCCGGCTACGCGGCGACACTCCAAGAGATAAAGAAGCGGCGCATCCCCAAGCAGGAACCGAGTCACGGAGACCGGTTGGAACTGGATTCAGGGGTCACTATCACCGCGTTGCGTCCGGAACCGGGACCAGGGACCGATGTGAACAACAGCAGTCTGATCCTGCGACTCACGTACGGAGACACCGCGTTCCTGCTGGCCGGCGACGCGGAAGTGGAGGAGGAAGACCGTCTGCTTGCGACAGGCGCGGATATCCGGGCTGACCTTCTGAAAGTGGGCCACCACGCCAGCGCCGCCGCGTGCGGTTCCCGTTTCCTGAGGGCCGTCGGCCCAGAGAGCGCCGTGATATCGGTGGGGCTGAACAACGGATTTGGACACCCGGACCGCGCGACACTGCAACGCCTGTCCGCCGCCGGAGCCGAAGTTTTCCGCACGGACCGCGACGGAGGCGTGCTGGTGACCTCGGACGGAAAACGGCTCAGAGTTCGAACTTCCCGGTGGGAAGTGCCGTGAAATGACGCCAACCGACTGACAAAGCGCGCGCCGGTTACATAAAGTGATGAGGGCGCCTTTGCGCCAACACACTTCCGGAGTCTAACTGGTTTTAGTGGCGATTCTTGATTCCATAGCAAATGCGGGGCAGAGGCTCGACCATCTGGGCGCGTGCGAAGGCGGCGCCGGGAATATCTCCGTTCTTCTGCCGGATATCAGCGGCGTTCCGACAGATTTCCCGAACGCGGAAACGGTTCCGCTTCCGATTGCCGTGCCGGAACTGGCGGGACGGTCGATACTGGTTACCGGTTCCGGTTGCCGTCTGCGCGAACTTCAAATTGGTCCCGCTGACAGAATCGCGCTGATGACCATTGAGGACGGCGGGACCACGGCGGTCATGCGCACGTCGGCGAATCGCGTCTTTACCCGCGTGACAAGCGAGTTCAACACGCATCTCGCGGTGCACCGTCACGCCGTTGCCGCGGACAGCGCGGAATTCCAGGCTCTGGTCCACGCCCAGCCGCCGTATCTGACGTATCTCAGCCACATACCGGCCTATCAAAGCGCGCACAAACTGAACCGTGCCTTGATGCGCTGGCAACCTGAGACCGTGGTTTTTATTCGCGGAGGTTTCGCATACGTTCCATTCGAAGTGTTCGGTACGCCCGAATTATGCGATGCCACCATATCCGCCGCAAACACCGGCGCAAGCGTGCTGTTGTGGGCCAAGCACGGTATTCTGACCCGTTCGGCCGAATCGGTGGAAACGGCGCTGGACATCATCGAATACGCCGAAGCGTCAGCGCGAACGGAATATATGGACCTCTGCGCCGGCGGCCGAGGCGAAGGATTGTCTCTGCGTGAAATCCGCAAGGTAGCCCAAACTTACGGGATAAACACGGAGTTTCTGGACCGATGAATATGTCTCACACGCCTGCCAGGGTGCGGGATGTTGTCTCCGCTCTGCGAAGATGGGCGCCGGAACGATGGGCCGAGGAATGGGATAATCCCGGTTGGCTCGTTCAGCGCGAGGAAAACGCCGACGCGGATGCGCGCGTGATCCTG
>JAKQQT010000446.1 GCA_029564025.1 Armatimonadota bacterium
CTCAAAGTGCGCGACGTGATGACCTCGGACTTGGTGACGCTGCCGCGCGCCGCATCGATGCAGCAGGCGCAGGAGCTGATGCGCCAAAAAAAGATCAGCGGCGTGCCGGTTGAGGAGAACGGCCGTTTCTTCGGCCTGGTCAGCATTGATGACATCATCCGGGCGCTGGTCGCGGGCACGATCCACGAGTCGTGCGGACGCCACATGACAACCAAGCTGGTGGTGCTGGAAGATGACATGCCGCTCTCCTTCGCTCTGCGGTATTTTGACCGTTACCACTATGGACGTTTCCCTGTCCTGAACCGAGACCGCCGGCTTGTGGGCATTATCTGCCAGCGAGACATTAACCGCGCCCTGCTGGTTGAACTGACCCGGGAGCTGCATCGCCTCGAGAGTGACTCGGTCCAGCAAGGCGGCGACGGCGGGGCGGGCAGCCTTTATCTCTTGCGCGAATTCCCTATTTGCAAGTATGATTTCGAAAACGCAGGCAAGGCCGCCAACCAAATCAAGCAGGTGTTGCAAGAGAAAAAATTTCCGCCTAAGGTCATTCGGCGGATCGCGGTGGCGGCGTACGAACTTGAGATCAACCTGTGCGTACACTCCGACGGCGGGGTTCTGTCATGGCAGGTCTCAAACGGGCGCGCCGAGGTGATTGCGCGTGATGCGGGCCCCGGCATTGAAGATGTGGAGTGGGCCTGCCGTGACGGCACCTCCACGGCCAACGAATGGATCCGCTCGCTGGGATTCGGAGCCGGCATGGGTCTGGTGAATGTGCGGCGGGTGTCGGATGAATTTGAGATCACGTCGAAGAAGAGTTCAGGAACAACGGTGAAGTCGGTCATCTATATCGAGGGCATGCCGTCATGACATTGGATGCGTTGATCACCGCTTGCGGCTGGGTGCCGGTGCTGGTGCCGGACCCCGTGGCGGACGTGTCAGGCGCGTATGTGTCGGATCTGCTGAGCGATGTGATGGCCCACTGCCCGGACGGAGCCGTGTTGATCACGGTGCAGAACCACGTGAATACCGTTGCGGTCTGCACGCTGGTGGGTGCGCCGGCCATCGTCATCGTGCACAGCCGAGACATTCCGGACGAGATGCGTGCCGCAGCCTTGCGCGAAGATGTCGCGCTGCTGCGTACGACGGACGATCAGTTCCATGCAGCCTTGAAGATCGGCAAGGCTCTTGGAATCGGAAAGGAGGAAACATGAGCGCGAAAATGATGGCAGTGGGGTTGTTGGTGCCGCTGTTCGCTTGGGCGCAAACGGTAGAGGTGCGCGCGGATCGCGATTCACATGTGTATCGATGTGGAGATCCGGCTACCTTCACGGTGCGTGTGGTCGGAAAAGACCGTCAGCCGCTGACGTCGGGACAGCTTCGTGTCATGCTGACAAATTTCGGGACGCAACAGGTCGCCCAAGCCGTCTTTGATCTCGCGAAGGCGAATCCCGTGACATGCACCGGTTCGTTGCGCGAACCGGGTTTCCTAAAGTGCACTGCCGTTGCCAAGCTCGAC
>JAKQQT010000447.1 GCA_029564025.1 Armatimonadota bacterium
GGCCGAATGGTTTTTGAGGAACGACCAGTTGGAAAAGACCACCAGCATGCCGTAGTCGCGCACGCGCTCGAACTCGTTGACCTGATGGTAGCTCATGCCGGTTTCCCACGTCCACTCGCCCATCTTGACGCGTTCGCACGTTTGGTCCGTGAAGGGCAGCGCCCACGCGATGTCCGGGAAGGCGACCGGCGCTTGTGCTTCGCGCGAGTACCACTGCACCGACGAGCCCATGGTCTGGGAGTCGGCCTTGTCAGGAGCCGTCGACTCGCCGGTTTCCTCTTTGCTCTCGCGGCCGTAGCGATACTCGGCGCCGGCCAGCATGCCGATCACGCCGTCTCCGGTGCAGTCCGCGACCAGCGGCGCCGTGAAGCGCGTCTCCTGTCCGGTCTCGATGTGCCGGCCGACCACCGCCGTGATGCGCGCGCCCGCTTTCTCGACCGCCAGCGCCCGCGTGCTGAGGAAGAGCCGGATGTTCTTCTCGGCCTTGACGGCCTCGATTTTCCGCTCGTCCTCGTAATAGTCGCCGGGCTGCGCGTTGCCGCCGCGGCGCGGGCCGATCTCGCTCACCACATCGCCCAGCCGCGGGAAGGGCGGCAGGTTCATGCGCCCGGCCAGATGCACGCGCACCTCCGAGCTGTTGTTGCCGCCGAGCACCGGACGGTCCTGGATCAGCGCCACCGTCAGCCCGAGACGCGCCGCCGTGATCGCCATGCAGACGCCCGGGATGCCGCCGCCGGCGATGATCAGATCCACCGTCTCGGTACGCTGCGCGGCCTTGATCGCCCCCACCGAACGGCGGTAGCTCTCGAGCTTGGAGACCTCGTTCTCCGGCGTGAACGCGGCGTCGGTCGTCAGGATCAGCGCGTCGCAACGTCCGTTGAAACCGGTCAGGTCGTGCAGCGCCAGCCGCGCGGGGCCTTTTTCAAGACGAACAGCGCCCGCCTCCTGCCACGCCCACTCGTTGCCTTGTGTGCCCAGCACCGCCGGCAGCGGCGCGCCATTGACATTTATCTTGAATTTTCCGGGCGCGTCTTTCTGCGTCCAGAGCGCGGCCCAGTTGCGCGTGCGCGCCAGCACGCGGTAGGTGCCGCTCTCCGGCACCTCCACGGCCGTCGAGGCGTCCGCCACAGGCGTGCCCAGTCCGTGCGCCATCAGAAAGGGCGACCCCATCTGATCCATGAACTGCTGGTCCACCACCCAGCCGCCTTTGTCCGCAAAGGTTTCGGTCTCCACAAACAGCGTCGCCGCCTGCACCGCCCCCGCGCACGCAACCGCAACTCCCCATCCCGCAAAACGTTTCATCATGTGCTTCTCCTTCCTTTACTCTTTGGCCCCGGTTGCCGGTTTTATACCAAATTTCAAGCCGTCGGAAAACCGCAAAGGGCGAACTCGACCTCATCACGCCCCGGTTTCAGGACGGACTTCACGCCTCGATCAAAGCCCACTACGACGCGCACGCCTTCGCGGAACCCGGCCAGAGCCGCCGCATCCTCTCGCCCAACGGCCGCCTCGGCGACCTCCCGGTCCCACAAACAACCACGTAAAAACGCTTGCCCGTCAGGCGCGCAAGGCGTATGGTGCACACATAATGTTGAATCGGAGAGAACCATGAACGATTTCTCGAGCATGTTTGAAAAAGCGACCGGTTAGTGAGTAGTTTTGTGTACGCACACAGTCTAAAAGATCAGCCGCCTGACCGTTGGCAGCCGCTGGATGTTCACGCATCCGCTGTCGCCTGTATGGCAGAAATGTTTGCGCAGCCTTTCCAATCAGGCAAGTGGGCTGCGCTGTTGGGTTCGTTACACGACATCGGCAAGGCGCGTGTCTCCTTCCAGAATTATCTGCGTTTCTGCAACAATCTTACGGATGTGGACTATGATGCCTCGGATCGCACGCATTCCGGCGTGGGGGCGGTATGGGCAGTTCAGGCGCTTCCCTCCAACAAGGTCGGGCGCATTCTCGCCTACGTCATCGCAGGCCACCACGCGGGACTGCCTGATTGGATCGGAGGTGATACTCCGTGCGGGTCGCTGAGTTATCGGCTAGACCAAGAGAATGATGTTGTGCGGGAGCCGGCGGTCGCGGCATGGATTCTGGCGCATCAGACGGAATGGACGGGAACCTCGCTTGGACCGCCGTGGCGGTTCGGAAACGACAACATGTCCGATGGCAGTTTCTGGATACGGATGCTCTATTCCTGTTTGGTGGATGCCGATTTTCTGGACACCGAGGCATTCATGGAGTCGGGGAAGTCCGCCGCCCGCTCTCAGTATCCGCAGTTGCGGGCACTGTCGGAGCGTTTTTTCACGGCGTTGAACGCGAAACAACGCGAGGCTAAAGAGACACCGGTCAACCGCATCCGCGCCGAGATTCGGGAGGCCTGCGAGACGGCGGCGGAATCGCCGCGCGGACTGTTTTCCCTGACCGTCCCGACGGGCGGCGGCAAAACGCTTTCCGGCACGGCCTTCGCCTTCCGCCACGCGCTGAGGTACGGACTGAAGCGGATCATTTACGTAATCCCCTACACGTCGATCATCGAACAGACGGCGGATGTCCTGCGGGCGTTTCTCGGCGGAGAAAATGTGGTGGAACATCATTCGAATTTCGATCCGGATCGCGAGACGCAACAGTCACGGTTGGCCTCAGAAAATTGGGACGCGCCGGTCATCGTGACGACGAACGTGCAGTTCTTTGAATCGCTCTACGCAAGCCGCTCAAGCCGGTGCCGCAAACTGCACAACATCGCTGACAGCGTGGTGATTCTGGACGAGGCGCAACTTCTGCCGCCGCGACTGCTGTTGCCCTGCGTGGAGGCGATGCGCCAACTGGTGACGCATTACGGTGTGAGCATGATCTTGTCCACCGCGACTCAGCCTGCGCTGCCGGGGCTGGAACCTGTACGCGAAATCATTCCTTCCGACATGAACCTGTATGACCGGCTGAAACGAGTCGACATCGCGTTTCCCAAGAATCGGGCCGTCCGTCAGACTTGGGGAGAGATCGCGGCGGAACTCGAACAGTTCGAGCAAGTGCTGTGCGTGGTGAACACCCGCAAAGACTGCCGTGATCTTCATGCGCTCATGCCGGAGGGGACGATACACCTTTCCGCGACCCTGTGCGGCGAGCACCGTTCGCACGTGATCGCGGACATCAAAGCGAAACTGGACGCGGGACTGCCTGTCCGCGTCATCAGTACGCAGTTGGTCGAGGCGGGCGTGGACATCGATTTCCCGGTAGTCTATCGCGCGTTCACCGGCTTGCCCTCCATCGCCCAAACAGCGGGACGCTGCAACCGTGAAGGCCTTTCCGCGGAACCGGGCCGTGTGGTGGTCTTCATGCCGCCCGAGCCTGCCCCACGCGGCGAATTGCGCAAAGCGGAGGACACGCTCAGCGGTCTGCTGGCAACCGGTCTGGATGCGGAATCGCCAACAAGCTATCCGCAGTTCTTCAAAGTCTTCTATTCGGCGCAAAACGATTTAGGGACAGCCTTTGAAGGCTGGCTGACGAAAAACGCGCGTGACTTCCAGTTCCAGTTCCGCGAGGCGGCGGAAGCGTTCCGCATGATCGACGATCAGGCATCAGCAGCCGTGATCGTCCGCTACGGCGGAAACGAGCCGCTGATCCGTTCTTTGTTGGCCGTAGGGCCGAAGCGCGACATCATGCGCCGGTTGCAGCGCTTCACGGTGACGGTGCCGCGTCGGACGCTTGCGGACCTGATTGAAAAAGGGTTTGTGGAGGAGCCGCATCCCGGTGTTTACGTCCAGACGATGCCGTCACTGTACAGTGAGGTCTTCGGGCTGGATCTTTGCCGGGACGGTTTGGCTCCGGAGGACTTGATAACTTGAGGAGAGGACGCTCGACTCACGACGCTCGACACTCGGGGCGGCAGGATTGTGTTACACGCTTCTACTGCCGCATCTCCCGAGTGTCGTGAGTCGAGTGTCGTGCGTCAGAATCGGAAAACGAAAGGATCCCGTCATGAGAGGTTTTTGCCTTGATGTCAGCGGCGATTTCGCCTGCTTCACCCGCCCCGAAATGAAGGTCGAGCGCGTCAGTTACGACGTTATCACGCCGTCCTCCGCGCGCGCGATTTTCGAGGCCATCCTTTGGAAACCGGCGATCCGCTGGCGCATCACGAAGATCGAGGTGCTGAATCCGATCCGGTGGGCTTCTGTCCGGCGAAACGAGGTGGCCAACATCGCAAGTCCTCGGAACGACGTCGGCATCTTCATTGAGGATTCGCGCCAGCAGCGTGCGGGGCTGCTCCTTCGGGACGTGAAATACCGGCTTTACGCCGAATTCACGTTCATTCCCGTGGAGAAGCGGACGCGGGCACTCAATCCGTCGCCCGAGTGGCTGACGGACGCGGAGGAAGAAGAGATGTTCAAACAGGCGGAGGCTCGCCCAGACGAAAAAGAGGCGAAATACGCCGCTATGTTCGACCGGCGCGCGACCAAAGGGCAGTATTTCATCCATCCGTATCTGGGATGCCGCGAGTTCTCCTGCGCGTCCGTCCGCCTGATCAAGCGTCCGGAGGAAGAGCCGGACAAGCCGATCCCCGACAGCCGCGATCTGGGTTTCATGCTCTACGACATGGACTATTCAGACCCGAAGGACATCAGGCCGATGTTCTACCGCGCGAACATGGTGCACGGCGTGATCGATGTTCCTGACGTGGCTTCGGAGGAGGTGCGCAAATGATCCTGCAGGCGCTGAAAGAATACTACGACCGCAAAGCCGCCGACCCCGATTCCGGCATCGCGCCGTTGGGGTGGGAGCGGAAGGCGTTGCCTTTCTTAGTCACACTCTTGCCTGATGGCTCGCCAGTCAACATTGAAGATACGCAGGTGCCCGACGGCAAAAAGCTTCGTGCAACACGTTTTCTGGTACCTCAAGCCGTCAAACGAACTGTGGGGAAAAGAGCGAACCTTCTTTGGGATGATCCCGAATATGCCCTTGCGCTCGATATCAAGGGCGATCCGGAAAATGCGATGGAGAAAAACCGTCTGTTCACTGAACGGATCACGAATGCGAACTTGTCCGACATCGACGAGGTTGCTGCTGTTCTGGCGTTTCTCAAACGTACGGACAAGTCTGAAGCGCTTGCCGCTCTTGACCCCGTGAAATACGAGGACCTCAAG
>JAKQQT010000458.1 GCA_029564025.1 Armatimonadota bacterium
AGAAATCGGCGGACATGCAAGCAACCTCGCAAGGAGATATTTCATGACCCGTGTGTCAAAATGGGCCCTGACCGGGCTTGGCCTGGCCATCCTGATGACGGTTCCCGCCGTTGCTCAGACGAGCAAAACGTCCGCCAGTAAAACGAGCCGTATCGAGCGGTCGCTTGCCGGTGTTCGCATCGGTACCAAGGCTTCCGAACTGACGCGACGTTTCAAGAATCCTCCTCCCACGCTTGCATTGGGCGCGGGCGGCGGAGCCGATGAGTCCGCGAATCCGTTCGGCGCCTCACCCGGCGGTTTCAGCAGTGCGGGACCGGGAGCCCTGCCCGGAATGGGAATGCCGATGCCTGGTGGCGTTCCAATGCCCGGCGGTATGCCGATGGGCGGCGGGATGCCGATGGCGGGTCCTTCCGTGAATCCGTTTGCTCCTGCCGGTGATGGAACCGAAACAGCGGCTCAAGGCGGCGGACCGGCCGTTACCTACACATGGCGTAACTTCCTCGGCAAGAAGGGATTCGATTTTCAGGCCCAGGTGGACGAAGACGGCCGCGTGATCCAACTTGTCGGATCCAGCCTCTCCAACGTGGGTATTCGAACCGCGCGCAACATCGGTTTCGGCAGTACGTACTCCGACGTTCTGGCGGCCTACGGCTGGCCGGAAGCGCACACGATGTCCGGCAACTTCATTCAGGCCAGTTACCAGGAAACCGCGCACGTGGCTTTCCAGTTCCTGAATTACAAGGTTGTTCGCATCATCGTGGCAGACGTGCAGTAACAACGCCCGTCAATATGTGTCTTGACAAGGGACGGGTTTGACCCGTCCCTTGCTTATTTGCCACTTGAGAGGCGTCGATGGATCCCGTCGAACAGATCAAGTCAAGCGTCGATATAGTCGACTACATTGGCGCTCACGTATCCCTTCGCAAGCGGGGACGCCAATGGGTCGGCCTGTGTCCTTTCCACGGAGAGAAAACCCCTTCGTTTCACGTCGACCGCGAGCGCCGCATGTTCAAGTGCTTCGGTTGCGGAGAAGGTGGCGACATCTTCCGCTTCGTGATGAAGATGGACAACCTCACGTTCCGGGAAGCGCTGGAGCGCCTTGCGGAACGGGCCCACGTGACACTGGACAACTCCGAGCGTTCGCGCCGCAATGCCGATGTGCGCGAGCGGTTGCGTGCGGCCTACGCGGAAGCCGCGCGGTTCTTCGCCGGGGCGTTGTGGGCCAACCCGGCGGTCTTGAAGTATGTGCGGGACCGGGGGATCAACGACGAAAGCGCCAGGGCATTCGGGCTGGGCTGGGCGCCCGCGGAATGGGACGCACTCATCAGGCACCTTCGGCGCATCGGCTGGACCGACAAGGAACTGATCGATACCGGCCTTGCCGTGGCCGGAAGGGATAAGGGAGTTTACGACCGGTTTCGCAGTCGCCTGATGTTTCCCATTTTTGATCTCCAGAACCGCGTTATCGCGTTTGGCGGCAGAATCATCGGCGATGGGGAACCCAAGTATCTGAACAGCCCCGAGACGGGAATTTTCAGCAAGAGCAGAACGCTTTTCGGGCTCAACTTCGCCCACAAGGCTATCCAGCAGGCCGATACGGTGGTGGTGATGGAAGGCTACACCGATGTTCTGGCGGCGCATCAGGCCGGTTGCGCCAATGCCGTGGCGACACTGGGCACCGCCCTGACGTCCGATCACGTCCAAGCGCTGGCCCGGTACGCGAAGACGATCGTGCTGGCATTCGACGCGGATTCGGCCGGTATCCGGGCGGCCCTGCGCGCCGGTCCCCTGTTTGAGGAGTCGGACGTCAATGTTCGCATCCTGGAACTGCCCGGCGGTCACGATCCGGATACGTACCTTCGCGCGGAAGGAGCCCAGGCGTTTCAGCACAGGGTCGACACTTCACGAAGCCTGGCCGACTTCCAACTGGACCAGATACAGGCGCATCACGACCTGGCGACGGACGAAGGACGGTCTGCCTACGTTCGCGAGGCGATTGCCGTACTGGCATCGATACGCAATCCCATGCGAAGGGAGCCCTACATCCGGCGGTTGGCGGAAGAATGGTCGGTGGACAACCTCAGCAGTGTCTCATATCGGGAAGAAGAGATTCGCCGGGCGCTACGCAATTACGGAAAGCGGGTGTCGGTGTCCACGGACAAAGGCCGGGCGGGAACACCCGGAACGTCCTCGCGTGATTCCACTGCGCTGGAGCCTGCCGGTACATCGGACACCATCGGGGGCAAGAAGACACCGTCCGGCGCGGCCGTGAATGAGCGCATCCTCCTGCGGGCCCTGTTGATACGTCCCGACTGGCTGGACGATCTGGAACTCAAGATCGATCATTTTGCCGAACCCGCGAACCGTGCCCTTGCGGAACTGGTGATAGGACGCGAGGGCGATCCTCTTCAGAATCTGGCCGGATGGCCTGAGGAGATAGCGCGTTTGGCAACCGACCTTAACATGAGTGAGGATCCCTTGTCACTGGAAGTCGCCCGACAGGCACTTGTGTACCTGCAGACCTGTGCCCGACAGAAACGGCTTGCGGAACTGAAGGCGGAACTGGCATCCGGCTCGATCGACCGGAATGATCCCCGATGGATCGAATGGTCGGTTCTTCAACGTGAATCACGCCTGTCGGATCGGACACGTGTGCAGGATTCCGAGCCGTGAGGTTCCATTCGATACAGCATTCATGCTAATCATTAGATAAGTAATCATCACTTTTGCGAATCGGCGGGATTCGCGATTACCAACCTGGAGAGACCGTTCCATAAGCGCCCAGCAGTCCCTCATGGAAGATATCACTACCTCCGATCCCGAAGCCTCCGGCGACCAGTGGTTCACCTCCGGAGAACCCACGCCGTCCTGCGATGACGAACCCGATGAGGAATTCCCGCCGGACGAATGGATGGACGCCGGTCCTGACACGGCGCTCGCCGGTCCCGGAACGGACCACAACACCTCGGAAGATGCCGTTCGGACGTGGTTGAACATCGTCGGCAAGAGCAGTCTGCTGGCCCACAAGCACGAGATTGCCCTTGCCCAGCGCATCGAACGCGGCATAAAGGCCGCCGCCCGGCTGGACGACAGGAACCTCAACCTGTCCGGAGCGGAGAGGGAAAGCCTGGAAAAGACCGTGATGGAGGGTTACGACGCTCGCGAGCAACTTGTGTGCGCGAACCTGAGACTTGTCGTTGCCATCGCCAAGCGGTACGTGGGCCGCGGATTGTCTCTGGCCGATCTGATCCAGGAAGGAAACATAGGGCTGTTGCGTGGAGTCGAACGATATGACTACCGCCGTGGCTTCAAATTCAGCACCTATGCTACCTGGTGGATAAGGCAATCGGTGACACGAGCCATTGCGGAACAGGGGAGGTCGATCAGGGTTCCGGTTCACATTGCAGACGCGTTGCGCAAGATATCAAAAGCGTATTCAACGCTTTCCCAGCAACTGGGGCGTGATCCGACCATTGAGGAAGTTTCCCGGGAAACCGGCCTGACGACCAAGCGTATCCGGGAGATATCGGGCATCGGTCCGGAGCCGATATCGCTGGAGACTCCATTCGGAGAAGAGGACGAAGCCAGACTGGCGGATTGCCTGGTGGATCAGGCCTCTTCACCCGTTGAACTGGTGTCGCGCACGGCGCTGAAGGAAGAGTTGTACACCTGTCTGAAGAATGTGCTGAGCGAGCGGGAGAGACAAGTGCTCAGCTTGAGGTACGGACTGGCGGACGGCAATCCCAGGACGCTGGAGGAAGTGGGAGCGGCGGTGGGCGTGACACGCGAGAGGGCCAGACAGATCGAGTCCCGCGCCGTCAAGAAACTGCGCCACCCGATGCGGTCGCGACGACTCCGGGAGATTCTTTGATTACCGGAAGACTATGGTAATTTTCGGTGGCAAGTGATATACTAAGTATGTGATTGGTGCACGTTGTGCACCCGGCTCTCATATCGCCGACTACGCAATCATTCCCGCATCCAGGATGACCGTAGACTCGGACTCCACCAGTGTGAGGAGGTGAGACATCCACCCGACGGAACACTCCGCCATCAATTTATCTTTTCATACCCGCCACCGCTAACGGTGCGGTCACCGAGACCGGCCAGGGGCCGGAGGATCAACGCGGCTGAACGACGGTAGCAGTCTCCGTTGAGTAGAGCAGACGCCGAGAGTGTCGGCGTACACTGAAGAAACCAGGATCCGACGGTTGAGCCCGAAAGGCTTCCGAAGGATTTACATAACATCTTGCGAAAGAAACCAACTCAAGGAGAGTAAAATGCAACGCAAACGAGCGTTTACGCTTATCGAACTTTTGGTCGTCATCGCGATTATCGCGATTCTGGCCGCCATCCTGTTCCCGGTCTTCGCCAAGGCGCGCGAGCGGGCCAAGCAGTCCAAGTCGCTGAACAACATCCGCCAGCTCGCTCTGGCCGTTCAGCAGTACTCGAACGACTACAACGAAACCTTCCCGGGCTGGGTTGCCACCAACGCCGCCGGAACGACCTTTGTCCACAACACCTGGGACGAGCAGATTGACCCGTTCGTCAAGGCCAAGGACGTTTACACTAACGGTGATACCGGCATTCAGTCCCCGTCGCAGTCCGGCGCGGCCCTGAACCGCACGCTGACCTACTGTTTGAACGGTCTGTTGATTACCGGCTACAACAACGGCAACGGACGCTGGACCGGCACCGACGCCGTCGCTCCGCTGACCGCCAGCGGCCTCTCCAACGCGGCCAACACCATTCTCTTCGCCGAAGTGGCGACCAACGCGGTTTACGGCTCCGCCCCGGCCGCGGTGCCCAGCCGCACCACCAGCCCCACCAGCGCGGCGGCGACCGCCGCCTACAAGTCGGCCCTCGTGATGTGGATCGACATTGACCCGAAGAACTGGGTTGAGCAGGGTCTGGCCGCCAACGCGTACGACGAAAGCAAGTGGGCCACCAACGGCGCCGCTGATAAGGGCGTTGCCCGCGACCTTTACGGTGGCGGCGCCTGCTACGCCTTCTGCGACGGCCACGTGAAGTTCCTGAAGATCGCCCAGACGACCACGAGTGGCGTCTCCACGGTCCAGCCGCACAACAACTGGAACCCGAACGCGGCCAACAACATCATTCAGTACAACATGTGGTATCCGAACTAAGCATGTTGACTGCGACCTGATGTCGCGCGGGGCCTCCGTCCTTTCGGGCGGGGGCCCCTTTTTGGAAGATGGAAGACAGAAGATGGAATTTGGACCTAAAGAGATCACCCGGCTTCTGTACTCTGTTTGACACAAACGTTCCGGTATTGGTAACATTCCGGTGTTCATGGTGTCTCAAGAACAGACACGATATTCCACAGGAGGTATCTTTATAAACGATCGGAATCGGAGAGGGCGCGATCCCCGGGATAACCGGGATGTTCCCCGCATCAATGAACGCATCCGGGCCCCGCAGGTCCGCGTAATCGACGCGGACGGGAAACAGCTCGGTATTCTGACAAGCCGCCAGGCCAACGACATTGCCCGTTCCAGGGACCTCGACCTGGTGGAGGTTGCTCCACTAGCCAATCCCCCCGTATGCCGAATCATCGATTACGGCAAGTACAAGTACGAGCAGAGCAAGCGCGAGGGCGAAGCGAGGAAGCGTCAGAAAACCGCCGACTTGAAGGGCATCCGCATGCGTCCGCGCATCGATGAGCACGACCTGATGACCAAGGTGGGCCACGCCCGCAAATTCCTGTTGGAAGGCGACAAGGTCAAGGTGACGATGCTTTTCCGCAGTCGAGAGGCCTCGCACCCGGAATTCGCAAGAAAGTCCATGGACCGTCTGGCTGATGAAGTCAAGGACGTGGGACAGATCGAGCGTCCGCCGGTGTTGGAAGGCCGCCAGATGATCATGATTCTCAGTCCTCGCACGGCGACCTGATCCGCCCGGCGCCGCGAGTTCGCCGGAATCCCGCCTGATAGCCAGCGTCCGGCAGGAGAAGGGGATTCCGCTTGCTTTTTCGCGCCCCGCGCTCTATTCTGAAAGAGCGTGCCCGTCGCGCCGATTTGCGTCGGGTTCCTTTTGATGCCTGTATTATTACGCAGGCTGATGGAATCAACCATGCCAAAGAACAAGATAAAAACCAATCGCCGCGCGGCGAAAACATTCAAGATCACCGGTACCGGCAAGATCACCCATCGCGCCAGCCACAACGGCCACAAAGCCTACAAGCGCCGTGAGAGCCGGAACCGCCGTCTCGACCTTGAACGAACGGTGGGCGGCAAGACGGAGAAGCGCATCCGACTGCTTCTTCCCAGCAGTTTCTAATTCGGGGCTGTAAAGACCCCCATTTCCCCCCGGACAGACGCGGTCGCGAGGCTGTCGGTATCCGCGGAACAAAGAGGAACATGACCTATGGCTAGAGTCAAGCGCGGGATGATGACCCGCAAGCGGCATAATTCGATCCTGAAGCAGGCCAGCGGCTTCCGGATGTCGCATCATTCGCAGTTCAAACAAGCGAAAGAAGCCGTCCAGCACGCCCTGCAGTATGCTTACCGGGACCGCCGCAACCGCAAGCGCGATTTCCGCCGCCTGTGGATTGCCCGCATCAACGCGGGTTGCCGCCAGAACGGCATGACATACAGCGTCTTTATCGCCGCGCTGGGCAAGGCCGGCATCGAACTGGACCGCAAGGTTCTGGCGGAAATGGCCGTCAACGATCCCGCCGGTTTTTCTGCGCTGGTTGAAACCGTTCGGGCGTAACAGTCAAGGGATTCGTTTTCGTTATCGACCGCCTTCTGTGAACCCAAGCACGGAAGGCGGTTTGTGTTTCACACTCTCCCGCGATCGGAAACCCAATCAATGGATGTAGCCGCATTACTCGAACAGGCACGCGCCGCTATTGCCGCAACGGCCAACAGCGCCGACCTGGACCGCATCGAAACTGAATACCTGGGACGGAAGGGCAGTGTTACGGCACTTCGTCGAACGCTGGGTTCCGCCGCTCCAGAGGACCGTCCGCGCCTGGGCCAGGCGATCAACGACGCCGCGAAACAGGTGGAACAATGGATCGCCGCGCGCAAGGCGGACCTGACCGCCGGTGAGGGCGCCGCGCGCCTGGCCGCCCAGACGCTGGACGTGACACTGCCGGGTGCGCCGCTGAGGCTTGGTCGCACGCATCCTCTTTCCGCAACCATTCAGCGCGTTCAGCAGATCATGACGGGGCTCGGCTTCGAGATACACGAGTTCCCCGACATCGAATATTTCAAATACAACTTCGAGGCGTTGAACTACCCGGAAGAACACCCCGCGTTCGACGAACAGATGTCGTTCTTCGTGAAGGACACGGTGGACCGGTGTGTGATGCGCACGCAAACGACAGCGTTTCAGGGCCGCCTGCTGGAAACGCACAAACCGCCGTTCCGCTTCGCCACCATCGGCCGGTGCTACCGCTACGAAGCCGTGGACGCCACGCACGGTCACACGTTCCACCAGGTGGACGGTTTCGCCGTGGGCGAGGGTATCTCGATGGCGGACCTGCGAGGCACACTGCAGGCATTCGTTGACCAGATGTTCGGAAGCGACACAATCGTCCGGTTCCGCCCGGACTTCTTTCCGTTCGTCGAACCGGGAGCCGAGATATCGATTTCGTGGCCCATCGACGGCAAGCCCCGCTGGCTGGAACTCGGCGGCGCCGGATTGGTGCACCCGAACATACTTGAGGCTTACGGGATCGACTCCGAACGCTACACCGGTTTCGCTTTCGGCCTGGGGCTGGAGCGGATGCCGATGATTCAGTACGGCATCCCCGACCTGCGTCTGTTGTGGGAAAACGACCTGAGATTCCTGGAGCAGTTCTGACATGAAATTCCCTGTATCGTGGCTGTTGGAATACGCGCCCGTGGCCTGGGACGAGAACGAGTTGGCCGAACGCCTGACGATGAGCGGCTCCGAAGTGGAGCACCTGCGCGACGGTGTGATGGAGATCAAGGTCACCCCGAACCGGGGCGACACGCTGAGTATGATCGGCATGGCGCGCGAGGTTTCGGCTCTATCCGGCGTGCCGGTCCGCATCCCGGAAAAGGCACTGAACGAAGACGACACCCCTGCGGAAACACTGGCTTCCGTGCGCATCGACGCGCCCGACCTGTGCCCCCGTTACGCCGCGCGTATCATCCGTGGTGTTCGCATCGGCCCGTCGCCCAGGTGGATGGTTGAAAAACTGGAATCAGCCGGTTTGCGGAGCATCAACAATGTGGTCGACGTAACCAACTTCGTTCTGTTGGAATACGGCCAGCCACTGCACGCCTTCGATTACGACCTGCTCAAGGACCACAGCATCATCGTGCGCCGAGCCAATCCGGGCGAGACGATTACCACCATCGACGGCGGAGAGCGGGCTCTGGAACCGGAGATGCTGGTCATCGCCGACACCGGACGCGCGGTGGCGGTTGCCGGCGTGATGGGCGGCGCCGAGAGCGAAATATCCGAAGGCACGGTGAACGTTCTGCTGGAATCCGCGCACTTCAACCCGGTATCGATCCGCAGAACAGCCAAAGCGCTGGGAATGAGCACGGACTCCAGTTACCGCTTCGAGCGGCACGTGGATCCGTCCGGTGTGGTGGACGCCGCGGACCGCGCCGCGTCGCTGATTGCCGAACTGGCCGGCGGAACCGTGGCCAGAGGCGTCATCGACGTCTACCCGACCAGGTATGAGCCGCGCCCTCTGTCCTTGCGTCCGGAGCGGTGCAACCTGCTGAACGGAACCGACTTCAGCGTTGAGGAGATGATCGACGCGCTGGCGGGACTGGACTTCCAACCCGCCGGAACCGATCCCATCCGCGTGATGGTTCCCACCTGGCGCACCGACATCGTGCGCGAAGACGACCTGGCGGAGGAAGTGGCCCGCATTGTGGGCTACGACCGCATTCCCTGTGCCAATCCCCGCGGCGAGAACCTGCGCGGCGGCCTCGACGCAGAAGGGCTGTTCCGGTCGCGACTGCACACACTGTCTCTGCAGGCAGGTCTTCAGGAAGCGATGACCTCCACGCTCGTCGATGATGAGTTCTGTATCACGCTCGGTTACAGGCCGACGGCGATTCTCAGCAATCCGCTGTCGCGCGAGGTCAACGCCTGCCGGCCCAGCCTGGTTCCGGGCCTGGTGGACGTCTGCCGGCGCAACTCGCGCCTGGGAAGGGCGGGACTCGGCTTCTTCGAACTCGGCCGGGTACAGCGACTGGAGAACGGAATCCCGCGCGAGGACGTGCGCTGGGCGGTTGCCTTGCTGGCGGACGGAAAAGCCGGTTGGCTGGCATCCGTGGACGCGGGTGTCTTCCTGCAAGCAAAGGGTATCTTGGAAGCCGTCGCCGGTTGCGTGCGTGTCCCGGAATTGACATTCGCGGCCGTTCAGCGCGAGGGATTCCATCCCGGCCGTTGCGCCGGGGTGAGTGTCAACGGCAAGGAGATCGGCATCCTCGGCGAGATTCACCCGGAGGTTGCGGAGAGCCTGGACGTACCGCAAGGATTGTGCGTGTTTGAGATTGACGTGGAAACCTTGCGCTCGGTGTGCGCCGAACCGCGTTACCGCCAGACAGCCCGTTTCCCGGCCATTTCACGGGATATCGCTTTCGTCCTGCCGCGAACCGTGACACAGGCCAAAGTGGTCGATGTGATTCGTTCCGCCGGTGGTCCGCTGTTGCGCGACGTTTCGTTGTTCGACGTCTTCCGCGGCGAACGGCTTGGCGCGGACGCCCAAAGCCTGGCGTATCGGCTGACGTGGCGCGACGACGAGCGCACTCTGGAGGACTCCGTCGCAAACGAGGCGTTGGAGAACGTCCGGCAAGCGCTGGTCGAGAAACTGGGCGCTTCGTTCCGGTGATAACCACAGAGACACAGAGAGAAGGATTCAGGTGTCAGGATTCAGGATTCAGGCGCCGGACGATAACCGGTGGCGCGAGTCGGCCACGGCACTTCTGCTCATCTGCATCCTCGCGCTTGCGGCGTTCGTTCGCGTGGTCGGCCTTGGATGGGGATTGCCGAACGAACAGCACTGGTTCTCGTATCACCCCGATGAGGTGATGGTCATCTCTGCCGCCGACCGGGTGAACCTCGCGCGCGGCGAGTGGAATCCCCATTTCTTCAACTACGGAAGCGCGCTCATCTACGCCGTAAGCTTCGCGCGCGACGTCCTCAGCGCGTACGCGCCGACACGGCAGGGCGTGAACCAGATGGCCGACCTGACGCTGGCCGGGCGCGGGATCGTGGCGCTGTGCGGAGTGCTGACGGTTTACGTGGTCTTCCTCATCGGACGCCGCCTCAAGGGCAACCGCGTTGGCCTCCTGGCCGCCGCGCTGATGGCCGTGATCCCGATGCACGTCCTCCACAGCCACTACCTGACCGTGGATGTGCCCGCCACTCTGCTCATCACCCTTTCTCTGTACAGCGCATTACGGTATGGAGAAGTGGGATTGCGGGCGGCGG
Organism: Armatimonadota bacterium; assembly: GCA_029564025.1. GTDB lineage: Bacteria > Armatimonadota > DTGP01 > JAKQQT01 > JAKQQT01 > JAKQQT01. The sequence continues at coordinate 10,453 of JAKQQT010000458.1, forward strand.
TGTGGGCGGGAGTGTACGCGGGACTGGCGGCGGGAACCAAGTACAACGCCGGCCTGGTCCTGCTGGCCGGTTGGACAGCCGTGTGGCTGGCGCGTGAGATTGGTGTTCCGGATCGCAAGCGTCACGCGTTGTGGATGACGCTGGCTTGTATCGCCGCCTTCGTGGTTTCGACACCGGGTGCTGTTCTGGCGACCGGTGAGTTCCTGCGCGATTTCCGATACGAGGCACTGCACGTCAGCACCGGACACGGCCTGGTATTCGCGAATACGGGACCGGGATGGTGGTACCACCTGAAGGTCAACCTGTGGCAGGGCGTCGGAACCTTCACGACGGTTGCCGTCGCGATTGCCGTTTTGCTGGGCATCCGCCGTTGGAAGTTGACTTCGGGTTTCTGGACATTAATCGCATTTGCCTTGCCGTACTTCGTCCTGATCAGCCTCGCCGAAGTCCGGTTTCAGCGCTACACCGTTCCGTTGTTGCCGGTTTTGTGCGTCGCGGCGGCCATAGCGCTTGTGAATTGCTCGCACAGGGCCTGGATACGATGGCCATTGTACCTGGTCGCCCTGTCAGGTACGACTCTTCAAGCGTTGCTGTTGGTGTACTTCCTCAGCCAACTGTGGGGTGAAATCGAGCCGAATCCGGATTCACGGTACTTCGTGGGCGACGTTCGTGAAGCCGTGGCGAATACGCCTGAACTGGAGACGGGAACCGTCGGCCTCACCCGTTCGCCGTGGTTCTTCAGTCCGCCGCTCAGCCCGGCAAACGGCGGTCCTCAGTCGGAGCGCATCTTCCGCGAGAGGCAGATGAACGAGGACAGCCGTATCGTGACGCTGGCGCCCGAAGCCGATTCGTTCCCCGAATGGCCGGAGTTCGTTGTCCTGAGCGACTACGAGGTTGCCGATGCGTTGCGCCTCTCCGACGGGCAGTTCCCCGGATTTGAGGAACCTCCGCAGAAAGTAGTCAACCCCGACAAAGCACCGTATCCCGAAGCGCGGCGCCTTGCGAGGTTGTGGAACAATGTGCTGGACCGCTACGAGGTCATTGGTATCTGGAGGCCGGACGGAGCGGCGGATTGGAGTTCGTTTCCGCCCCACGACGCGTATTACCCCTGGCCGACGTTGATTGTGTTTGAACGCAAGGGGTAGGGTTCAGGTGTCGGGTGTCAGGTGCCAGACCGGCAGGGGCACGGCATGCCGTGCCCGCCCAGGCGACTGTGGTCGTGACGTAGGGGCACAGCATGCTGTGCCCCTACCGAACTATGAACCGAAAATGGCGCTCAGATTACTTCCAGGCCGTCCGCGTCGGGCAATGTCGGGAACGTGGCGTGCGGTTCGGCCTGGTACCAGTACGCAACCGCCGCGAGGTCGTCCTGCAACGGCAGGAAGCGCACGCCCTGGCGCCAGCCGAGCGCCTGTATCGTGACCTTCAGGTCGCTCTTGAACCGGATCGGATCCTGGACGTGCCAGCGGTACAGCCCGAATCGCATCTGCGAGCGGTACATGCCGTCGGGCTTGATGACCTGCGGCATGCCCATGTAGGGTGCCGTGTAGGCTTCCGGGCCGGCTCCGTTGTCGAATCCCCAGGCTCCGCCGAAGTAGTCCTCGGTGCCCGTTCCGCAGATGGTCGGGAACTCCTTGTCGCCGTCCATGTAGAACTTGATTTCGCCCTCGCCCCACCAGCCGGTGTTGTTGGAGCCCCAGGCGATATACGTGCCGACGTAGTGGCCCTTGCCCTTGATACCGTCCACGATGGTGAAGACGTCCTTGTAGGGCAGGGGATTCACGCGGCGGAACTGGGCGTGGAAGTAGGCCACATCATCCGGAACCGGCGCGAGAGCGTAGTTGATCTGGAAGAAGAAGCTGTCTTCCTCCTCGTCCCACACGTTCTCCAACGTGATACGGCAGTGCTTACGGAAGGGCATCAGCCAGTACGAATTAAAACCGCCGGCCGGATTGACGTTGATCGGCAGGCTGAGCACGTTCACACGCTCGCACCAGCCACTGCAGAAGAAGTCGCCGATGGGCGTCTCGACGCTGGGTGTTTCTTCGCCGTCCCAGTAGATGCGAAGCACCAGCCGTCTCCACATCGAGGGCTTGACGGTGAACCACATCTGCTGAATCGCGCCGGGTCCGTCGATTTCGGCCAGCGTGACCGTCGAGTGTCCGGGCACCTTTATGCAGGGGCTGACCTTCCAGCCCTGGCCAAGTTCGCGCGCGGCGCCTTCCAGGTTGCCCGTGGTCGCCATCGCGCCCTTGCCCTTTTCGCCGGTGCGGTTCTCCGCGCTGATGCTTCGGGTTTCGGCGTCCGACAGTCGGGCGATGTTGTGCAGGCCCAAACCCAATCCGTTGAATGGTGTCATGTTTTGTTCTCCAGTCGTGTTTCCCGGTTGGGACCGGGAAAGAGCAGTAGGGGCGGACCACTGTGTCCGCCCAATATCCGGGCGATTCGTGAATCGCCCCTACGTGATCATTCGTCTCGCGCGTTCCAAATCGTCGGGTGTGTCGATGCCCATCGCCCGGTCGGCGACTTCCACAACCCTGATAGTATATCCGTGCTCCAGAACGCGCAGTTGCTCCAGGCGTTCGGTCAGTTCCAAGGTCGTCGGCGGCCAGGATGCAAACACCGGCAAAAACTCGCGCCTGTAAGCGTAGAGCCCCAGGTGGATGCGGTATTCCACTTCGCCGCCGTCGCGCGAGAACGGAACAGGCAGTCGCGAGAAGTACAGCGCGTTTCCGTTCGCCGAAACGACTACCTTCACCACATTCGGGTCGCCGGCCTCGGCGGTGTCACGCGTGATGACGCACGCCGTGCTCATCTGCAACTCGGGATCCTCGGAAAATGGGCGAACCACGGCATCGATGGTTTCCGGCTTGATGAACGGTTCATCGCCCTGGATGTTGACGATGACGTCGGCGTCCAGCATACGGGCGACCTCGGCAAGGCGGTCGGTTCCCGACGGGTGGTCCGCGCGTGTCATCACGGCTTTCCCGCCGAATCCGGAAACCGCATCGGCGATGCGTTGGTCATCGGTCGCCACAAGCACATCGGAAAGCGCGGGACAGGAACGGGCGGCTTCGTAAACCCACTGGATCAACGGCTTCGTACCGATGTTGAGCAAGGGCTTGCCCGGCAGGCGGGTGCTGGCGTAGCGCGACGGAATGACGCCGACGACTTTCATCAGACAGCCCCCCGGATGCGTTCAATAATGGAAGTGGTGGACAGCCCCCTGGAGAACGGCACGATGACGACTTTTCCCCCGTATGACTCCACGACGGGCGTTTCCGGCAGATCCCCGGCGCGGTAATCGCCGCCTTTGACGTGGATATCGGGTTTCAGTATTCGTATCGTTTCGACCGGTGTATCCTCTTCAAAAACCGTAACGTAATCGACCGATCGGAGCGCCGCCACGGCTTCGGCGCGCTCGTCTTCGGGAACGATGGGGCGCGAGGGTCCCTTCAAGCGCCTTGTCGAAGAATCGGAGTTCACTCCCAGAACCAGCATATCACCCAGCGCCCGGGCGTCTTCCAGGTAGCGGATGTGGCCGGCGTGAAGGATGTCAAAACAGCCGTTGGTGAACACCACGGTCCTTCCGGAGCGTTCACGTTCCAAACGTTGTGCCAGTTCCGCGAGCGGAATCACCCTGTCTCGGGCCCGTTTCAACCGATCATCTCCAGAATCTCACCGGTCGTTACCGGAGCGACGCCGAGTTTGCGCACCTTGGCGTTGCCGGCGAGGTTGCCGATGGCGGCGGCTTCCGCGGGCGATGCGCCGGAAATGAGTGCCAGTGTCGATGCGCTGATAACCGCGTCGCCGGCGCCGGTCACGTCGTAAACTTCCACTCTTCGGGCGGGGATATGCACGGGTTCAACACCGTCCGTAAAAAGAGCGACTCCGTCAGCGCCTCGCGTGATCAGCAGGGCGCGGCAGTCCAGTCGTTCTCTCAGCGCGCGTCCCACACAGTGCAGGTCGGCGTCACAGCGGATGGTCTCGTTCGATGCTCTTTCCGCTTCATGCATGTTCAAAGTCAGCAGTGTGGCTCCGCGGAAAGGAGCCACGCGGGGTGGTTTGAGATTCGCCGCGGTCGGTTTGCCGGCGGCGCGGGCCAGGGAGACGACGGTCTCCGTCAACTCATCCGTCAGCGCTCCTTTGGCGTAATCGGAGAGGATGACGGCATCGATTGTCGGAATGGCGTGCTTCACCTTGACCAGCATTTCATCAAGGGCGGTTCCGGAGATCGGATCACGCGTCTCCCGGTCCACGCGCACCACCTGCTGGCTGTGGGCCACGATGCGTGTTTTAACAGTGGTTGGCCGATCCGGCGCGCACACAAGACCCTCCGTATCGATGCCGGCGCCTGCGGCGATACCCTGCAGGATTTTGCCCATCATATCGTCCCCGATAACGCCGCACAGGCGTGGGTGGGCGCCCAGGGATCTGATGTTGTGACCCACGTTTCCCGCCCCGCCGATGGCATAAGTGGTATCGCGCACTTCAACGACCATCACCGGCGCTTCCGGCGAGATACGGTTCGCCTCGCCCCACACGTATTCGTCCAGCATGATATCGCCGACGACGAGGACGCGCCTGTCGGCGAATGCGTTCACGATTTCTCGAAGCCGTTCCGGTGCGGCGATGTTGTGCTCAGGCATGTTACGAAAGGTCCTTCGGCGGCCGGTTGTCGCCGGCGGCAAGCGCCCAGGCAATCAGCGGGACCATGATCTCGTTGTGTCCGGTCAGCGCGATGCCGCGGCCTCCCAGGGCGCCGACGCGCGTGACAATCTGCTGTCCGCTTCGGTACTGCTGAACGAAGTCCAGGTTGATGCCGGTGAAGTCGGCCAGTTCAGTCGTGTTGCGAAGGATTGACATCGCCTTCAGCAGGACTTCGGGCAGTACGACCGCCGAGCCGACGTTCAGCAGAACGCCGCCGCGGTTCAGGCCGCGCATATGCTCCACCAGGATGCGGAAATCCCGCAGGCTGATGTCTCCAAAATCAGCCCCGACGGCGTCGGAACGCATGACGTTGATGTCCGTTCCTATTGCGACGTGAACGGTTACCGGAATACCCAGCCGGTAAGCGTTCGCAAACAGACTGATGTCGGCGTAGCGAGCGTCATTGAGAGCCAAACCGACTGCTTCCCCGTAACCGAGACCCTGTTCCCTGGCTGTGACGGCAATCGCATTGATTTCGCGGTTGGCCTCTTCTGCCATTCCGAAGCGGCCCTGCGGGAGGGTGTTGAAAACGTCCTCGCTGGTCGCGCCGAACCGTGCGAGCTCCAGGTCGTGAATAACACACGCTCCGTTGGTGGCGACCGCCGTGATGAACCCCCGCCGCATCAAGTCAATGAGGACAGGCGCAAGGCCGATTTTGATGGTATGCGCGCCGGTGGCAAAAACGATCGCTCTGCCGCCTTCGCGGGCGGAGCGTATCGCCGAGACGGCTTCCTTCAGCAACGGCGCCGCCAGTTGGCCGCCCAGGGAATCGAGAAAGCCGGAAATACCGCCGTCGGGAGGCGCGGGACGGGCGAGATCCTTCAGATGGACCTTGTTTACCCTTTCCGCCATCGGGAAGGTTGAGATGAGATCCAAGTCGAACTCGGGGTATCGGGACGCCATCTAAACAGCCAGCCTTGTTTCGGCGATATCGCAGAGGATGTGCCCGACGGTGATATGGCATTCCTGGACGCGGGCTGTGATACCGGAAGGAATCGCGATCACCAGGTCTGCCGCGTCCGGTTCCGCAAGCCCGGCCTGACCGGTGAGGACGGCGCAACGGGCGCCCGCCTTTTTCGCCGACCGCAAACCAAGAAGGACATTGGGCGACCTGCCGCTGGTGGTGAGTCCGATGGCCAAATCCCCCGGACGCGCCCAGGCTGACATCTGGCGGGAAAAAAGGAAGTCGTAGCCGTAGTCGTTCGCGATGGAAGTCACCGTGGCAGTGGGTGCGGTGAGTGACAGTGCGGGCCAGGCGGCGCGTTCCTTCTGGAAGCGGCCCACAAGTTCGGCCGCGATGTGTTCCGCGTCGCACGATGAACCGCCGTTGCCGAACAGAAGGGCCTTGTTTCCGGCGCGAAGGGTCTCCGTCAGCCAGTCGGCCAGCGTTTCAATGGCGGGTCCGCAAGTTTCAGCGACGAGTAGTTTCAGTTCGGCGCTTTGCCGCAGGGTATCGGAAATCGTCTGTGTCATTCCGTGTCATGATGAACGCATTTGCATCGGAATGCCAAAGGTCAGGCGCGTTCGACCGGGGGCTGGATTTTGAGCAACTGTGGATCAAGGAGAACGGCCTCGTCGGGCGGATCGGGTAGAGGCCTGTATTGGGTGTCCCGCAACTGCGGGACATAGCCGGCGTCTCGTATGATGCGTTGGATTTCGGCGATTGGCATCAGGAAGGAAACGCCGGTACTGCTGACCACGTTCTCCTCCATCATGGTGCTCCCGAAATCGTCCACTCCGAACTTCAGCGCAATCTGGGCGATGCGCGGTCCCTGCGTGACCCAGGATGCCTGGATGTGCGGGATGTTGTCGAGCACCAGACGGGCGACTGCCGCGATGCGGAGATAATCGAAGGAGGTGGCCGGTTTCCAACCCGGCCCCAGTTCAGCCTGCAATTCGGTGCCTTCCGGCGCAAAGGACCACGGGATGAATGCCTTGAAACCACCGGTTTCGTCCTGCAGGGCGCGCACACGAAGCATGTGCTCGACCCGGTCCTCGATGGTATCGACCGAGCCGTACATCATCGTGGCGGTGGTCGGTATGCCGAGGCGGTGGGCGGTGCGCATCAATTCGGTCCAGCGCTCCGACTTCTCCTTGAACGGCGCGATGGCGTCGCGCACGGAGTCGACGATCATCTCCGCGGCGCCGGGAATGGAATCGAGCCCCGCATCGCGCAGTCGGCGCAGGGTTTCCTCCAGCGAAAGCCGGCTGATGTGCGCGATGTAGTTAATTTCGGTACTGCTGAAGCCGTGTATATCGACCGGCCAGGCGGCTTTCATGGCGCGGAGGAGGTCTTCGTACCATTCGATTTTCAGTTTCGGGTGAAGGCCTCCCTGAAGCAGGACCTCCCGGCCGCCGGCCCGCACCAGTTCGCCGCACTTTTCCAGCACGGTCTCGACGGGCAGGACGTAGCCTTCATCGTCGCCGGGCTTGCGGTAGAACGCGCAGAACTTGCACCTCACCCAGCACACATTGGTGTAGTTGATGTTGCGGCCGATGTTGTAGGTCACGCGCGCCGGGTCCGTCACCTGTTTCCTCTTCCAGTCGGCCAGGGCCGCCAGGAAGTTCAGGTCGTGCGACTTCAGCAGGGCAACGGCGTCTTCACCGGTGAGTCTCTCACCGGCTAGAACCTTTCGCTCGATATCGCTTTGGAAACCGCTCATCTACTTCGCTTTGGCCTTGGCGTTCGGCACGTAGCCCTTCACGCTACCGGGTACCCAGCCGTACTTCGTGTAGAGGGCGTAGGCCGAGCGGTACCGGGCGGCCGCCGACTTCGCGTCACCGGACTTGTCGTAAGCGCGACCCAGCATAAACACCGCCAGCGGATTGCCGGGGCAGATTTCGACCGATTGTTTCAACAACATAACCTGATTCTTTATGCCGGCCGGCGTCGGTTTCGGGTCGATGAAACCGCCGGGCGCTCTTTCTCCGCGATAGTACTGGAACTGCGAGCGCTGGAACGCGTAATCGAGGCCGCGAACGTCGTTCACGGCAATCTGCTTGCCCGTTCCGGCATCGATGTACCCGGTCATGACTTTGGCGTCCGCCCTGTACACCGGTTTGACGTAGCGATATCCCTTGCCCCGGATATCGACGAACAAGCCCTTGTGCGTTGAATACGGCTCCTTCTCGGAGGCATCTACCTGCAGGTCCGTGCCGTTCGCCAGCTTGAGCACAGCGATCGCGTGGGCGTTGTTGGTTTCCTGTCCCTTTTCGTTGCCCGATACCATCACAACGCCGGCGTCCAGGTCCAGGGCCTGTAACAGAGCCGCGATGACGATGGATTGCAGGAAGCACTGGCGTTCACCGAGTTTGACCGTGTTGGTGAACTCGAATCCCCGGTCGAGGCTGAACTTCGGTATTCCCTTTTTCACCGACTTGTGGAGTTCGGCCGCGATCAAGCCTGCAACGGCGGCCCGCTGGTCGGGTTCTTCCAGGCTGTCGATGTGAGCGCGGGTTTTTTCAATCCATTGTTCCCACGTGCCGGTCTCTCCGTTCGGGAGCGGAACGTTTTTCTCCCACCAGTCGTAGAACGCATCGGGATTGGGCACGCCGGCAAATCTGTAGGAGTCCTCAACGAAGCGGTGGAATTCCGGACTTCGCCATGCGTAGGGTTGCCTTGCCGGTGTCTTTGTTGAAGGACCGCACGAAGCGGGCGCGATGACAAGCGGCAGGAAAAACAGGATGCGAATAAAACGGGCAGGTATCAAGACAGAGCCTCCTGAACATCGGGAACGGATACAGGCCGGTACAGGGTGTCGCGCTCCACGGGAACGCGGCCGGCGGACGTGATGAAGTCCATTAATCCTTCGTGGGTCAAAGCTTGGCGGTGTTCATCGCCAGGGACGCCCACATGCGTGATCTCGTAGGCCATCACGGTTCCGTCCATATCATCGGCGCCGTACCAAAGCGCCGCTTGCGCCACCTGGGGTGTGATCATCACCCAGAACGCCTTGATATGATCGAAGTTATCCAGCATCAGCCTGGCGACGGCGATATTGCGCAGGTCGTCGATGCCGCTCTCGCGGTGGATGTGGGAGAGGGCGGTGTTCTTCGGATCCATCGCCAGCGGGATGAACGACAGGAAGCCGCCGGTTTCGTCCTGCAGTTCGCGCAGGCGGATCAAGTGCTCCACGCGTTCGGCGTACGTCTCGATGTGGCCGTACAGCATCGTGGCGTTGCTTTTAAGGCCGTTGCGGTGGGCGACGCGGGCGATGTCCAGCCATTCCGCGCTGTCGATCTTCCGTCCGAAAAGCTCCTCGTGCACACGGTCGCTCAAAACCTCAGCACCTCCGCCGGGACACGAACCGAGGCCGGCGGCCATCAGCGCCTGCAGGGTTTTATCCAGCGTGTCGTACGGGCTGACCTTGTGAATCTGCGCCAGTTCGACCATCGTCCACGCCTTGATGTGCGCCGTCGGCCGGACCGAGCGGATAGCGCCCAGGACGTCCAGGTAATACTGCCAGTCGAGTCTCGGGTGGATTCCGCCCACCACGTGGATCTCGGTGATGGGATGGTTCAGGTGCTCGCGCAGGCGGTTGGCGATGTCCTCGGGGCTCAAGACGTAGGGCGCCGGTCCGCCCTTCTTTGCATAAAACGAGCAGAACCGGCAGTCCTTCTGACAGATGTTGGTGTAGTTGATGTGCTGGTTGCGGACGAAGTAGGTGGTGGCTCCGTGCCGGCGTTCCCGAGCCAGGTTGGCCATGTGGCCGATCAGGGGAAGGTCCGGCGACTCATAGAGGCGCAATCCATCCTCCAGATTGAGGCGCCTGCCGTGAAAGACCTTATCGTGAATATCGGCGATGTTTGAGGAACGTAACAGCGTTTCCATCATCACTCCGGGGAAGGATCGGGGAATCCCGCCCGGAGCGGACGGGTTGCCCATTTGCGCGGCGGTGTTGATAACATGACACGACCGCACTCCACAACAATCAAAGAAAAGAACACCAAATGACCATTTCCGTTTCGAAAACCTTCTCTCTAACCAGTGTAGACGCCCTGATCCTTCCCGCGTTTTCCGACGACCTCTCTGCGCTGGACATCGTACCCGCGGCGGCTGAGGCGGCGAAGTCCTCCTATCTGCGCCTGAAGTCGAACGACATCACGCCGCTGATTGTCGACGGCCGCCTGGTGGTCGTGCTCGGGCTTGGCGAAAAAGGGAAACTGACGCGCCTTCAGTGGAAGCGCTCCATCGCGATGGCGGTGCGTTATGCGCGCGAACGCGGCGCGAAGAAGATCGCCGTCAGCGACGCCGCCGTGGCCGGGGAGTTCGGCATTTCGGCTGTGTCGATCATCGTTACCGGAGCGGTTACCGGCCTGTTGCGGACCGACCTTCATAAAACGATCAAGGAGCCGAGGCCGGAGGTTGAAAAGATTGTGGTCGTCAGCGAACAGCGGGGAGCCTCGAAGGCCGCGTCTGATGCAAAGATTATCGCCGATGCGACCAACTGGGCCCGGTCTCTCGTCAACATGCCGGCAAACCATCTGTCCCCGACGGTTCTGGCCGAACAAGCCCTGGCGGCCGCGAAGGAAGCCGGCGTGAAGGCGAAGGTTCTGAAGAAAGCAGACATTGAGAAACTGGGGATGGCCGGCCTGATGGCGGTGTCCTCGTCTTCCGGCGAACCTCCGACGTTTACGATTTTTGAGTATATGCCTGTGAAGGGCCAGGCGCCGGTGGTGATTGTTGGCAAGGGAATCACTTTCGATACGGGCGGTATCAGCCTGAAGCCCGGATCGGACATGCATCACATGAAGGATGACATGGCCGGCGCGGCGGCGGTGCTGGGAACGGTGCTCGCCGCGGCGAGGCTGAAGTTGCAGGTAAATATCGTCGCTTTGGCGCCCGCCACCGAGAATATGCCGGGGGGGAAGGCCTACCGTCCGTCCGACGTGTTGAAGTATGCCAACGGCAAGACGGTTGAAATCACAAACACCGACGCCGAAGGCCGGCTGATCCTCGCCGACGCTCTCATCTACGGCGAACAGAAATACAAGCCGTGCGCGATTGTGGACATCGCCACACTGACCGGCGCGTGCGTGGTGGCGCTTGGATCGGAACTGGCCGGGCTCTTCGCCAAGGACGACGGCGTTGCCGAGGCACTGCTGGCCGCATCGGAGGAGACGCAGGAACCGCTGTGGCGCATGCCGTTCTACATGCCGTACCGCTCGAAACTGGACAGCCCGATCGCCGATATTGACAACTCGGGTGAACGGGGCGGAACCTCCATTTCATCGGCCATCTTCCTCTCCGAGTTTGTCGAGAAGACGCCATTCGCGCACGTGGATATTGCCGGACCGAGTTTCGAGGCCAAGGACAAGGCGTACCAGGGAGCAGGCGGCACGGGTTACGGCCTGGCGCTGTTGCTGGATTTTGCCCGCCGGTACAAGGGAGGCGATGAATGATCAAAACCATTGTCGCGATGTTTCACGACACCGCGGACGCTCGTCGCGCCGTTAACGGTCTGACCGGGGCCGGTTACCCGAAGGACGGCATCTCGGCGGTACTGCGTGAACACGAGGAGGGCGGCTTTTCGAAAACAACGTCGCTTCTCACGCTGACCGCCCCGAACCAGGCGACAACCACGCCGATGGACCGGCACCAGGTGGACCTGCCGGGTGTGTGGTCGCGCAACTCGCTGTCGGAGCCCGGATACGGGCCGCTGATTGCCGCGGGTCCGCTGGCGCAGGGCATCGGCGGGGCCGCGCTTGGCGTGGCCGCCGGCGGCGCGGTGGGAGCCCTCAGCGACATCGGCATTCCGAACCACGTGGGGCGCGACCTGATTGACCGTGTTCGCACCGGCAAGGAAATGCTGATCGCCATCCGCGTGGAGCGTGAGGAGTGCGAAAAGGTAGAAAAGGTGTTCCTGGACAACGGAGCGCACGAGGTGTACCGAAGCGCGGACAACCCGGCGGCTTATGTTGACGGCGCCCGACCGGTTCTCTCCGCCGAGCGCGGATTCTAGCGCTGTCCAATGCTGAATATTCACTTCCTCGGCACCGCCACGTCCAGCGGCATGCCAGTCATCGGGTGCCGTTGCCCGCGATGCGCTTCCACTGATCCTCGCAATCAGCGGTACCGCGCATCGCTGTTGATGAAGTGGAACGGTGCGAACGTCATTATCGATACCGGTCCGGAGTTTCGCCTGCAGGTCATCCGGGCCGGCATCGACCGGTTGGACGCGGTGCTCTACACCCACGAGCACGCCGACCATATCTACGGTCTGGACGACGTGCGTATGTTCCCCGACCATTCGGCACCGTTGCCCGTCTTCTGTTTTCCACGAACGGCGGACGCGATTGAGCGGGTTTTTCCTTACGTATTCGGTCGGGCGACGGTTGCGGCGACATCAAGACCAAGCATCAGCCTGAACCGTATTGACGGGGCTTTCGACATTGGCGGCGAAACCGTCACGCCCGTGCCGGTGTGGCACGGACCGACGGCAATCCTCGGCTATCGGGTGAGGGACTTTGCCTACATCACAGACTGCAGTGAGATTCCGCCTAAATCCATGGAGTTGCTGTCGGGCCTGGGCACGCTTGTCCTCGGTGCTCTGAGGCACGAGCCGCATCCAACGCACTACACGGTGGCGCAAGCGCTGGAAGTCATCACGCAGATTCGCCCCCGCCGCGCCTTCCTCACGCATATCGGACACGACCTGGACCACGAGGAAACAAGCGCGTCGCTTCCGCCCGGAGTGGAGATGGCTTACGATGCGCTGGAGTTCGAGGTCGAGTAGGGGCGGACAGTTCGGTGACGCTTGACAAGTCGTGGATACCCTGCAAATATGCATTTCAAAAGTAGATTTGCAGGATGTTCGGGAACGATGGCAGGTAACAAGCGTGTAGGCTTCGGTTTATCTCAAGACGCAGACTGCCTGTGTTTTTTGTAATCGGGTTCGGGAACCGATCTTCGACAGCGGCGTCCTGACTGTGAATCGAGATTAAGGCGCTTGCGCCAGGGACCTGAAAGGAGACAGAGATGAAGAAGACACTGTTAACGACGGTTGCGATCCTGGGATTGGCGGGAACGCTGGCCTTGACGGCGGTTAGCGCCCAGGGTAACGGTCAGGGACGCGGAGCAGGTATGGGTCGGGGAAACGGCGCCGGAACCTGTATCGGTTTGAACAACGGATCCGGAACCCCGGGGGGCTGGTGGGCCAGAGTGACGCCGAGCACTCCCCAGCAGGCCGAGTTCGTAGCGCAACTGAAGGACGTGCACAACCGGATTCGAACCTTGAACATCGAGATTGCGGCATTGAAGAACCAGAATGGTTCGGCCGCGGCGATCGCGCAGAAGCAACAGCAAATCAACGGTCTGCGGCAGGAACTGCAGAGGCTGACCACCGCCAACCAGGCGTTGCTTCGCGAAATGGGAGTGCCGCAGGGAATGGGAGTTTGCGACGGAACAGGAGCGAAGGGCCAGGGAGCCGGTAAAGGCCAGGGCAAGGGCGCCGGAATGGGTAAAGGCGCAGGCAAGGGCCAAGGCAGGAACGGCAGTTGCCCGTTCGTTGGCCAGGGCCAGCAGGGCGCGGGCCGCTGATTACCGAGGTTACGGGTGTTTGATGAGTGTATGGCCCCTTCCCGGAAGCGGGGAGGGGCCTCTTTTCGGCGACAGGCTTGCCGCGTGAAATCTTGCCGCGCTTGGCTGGGAGTGATATACTGTTCTTGCGCCGGTACGGCCGGGGTACTTCGCCAGAGTAGCTCAGTTGGTCAGAGCACGCGGTTCATACCCGCGGTGTCGGGGGTTCAAGTCCCTCCTCTGGTACCAGGTTGTAACGCGGGAATAGCTCAGTTGGCTAGAGCGACTGCCTTCCAAGCAGTAGGTCG
>JAKQQT010000479.1 GCA_029564025.1 Armatimonadota bacterium
CCGCCGATGCGCCGCGCCGGGCCGACCCTGTTGTGGGTGGTGGCCGGTTTCGGTATCGCGACCATCGTATTCGGCGTCTCGCAGTCGTTCTGGCTTTCGCTGGCGGCGCTGTTCTTCACCGGCGTGTTCGACAGCGTGAGCGTGGTGATACGGGGGACTCTGGTGCCCACGCGCACACCCGACCATCTGCGCGGGCGCGTGTCGGCGGTGGAGAATGTGTTCATCGGCACGTCGAACGAACTGGGCGGTTTCGAGAGCGGCACGGTGGCGCACTTCTTCGGCCCGGTCGCCTCGGTGGTGGCCGGCGGCGTGGGGACGATTCTGGTTGTGCTGTGGGTTGCGTTCGCGTTCCCGGAGATTCGCCGGTTGCGGACTATAGCAATGGAAGAACCGTTATGATCTGACCTTACGCAACCGTCGAACGATGATCCCGGTTCCGCCGACAAGCGCGAGGGCCAGCGTGCCGGGTTCCGGTACGGGAGGCGGCGCGGCGAGGTTGCGGTAGGTGAAGCGTCCTCGCAGGGCCGGATACGCGAACTCGCAGTGCTGTTCGAAGGTGGCGTCGAACGCGGCGACCTTCCAGACACCGGGCGACGGGTGGAAGAAGTCGCACTGGTTGATGGTGAAGTTGCCAGACAACTGGTTGCACCCCCGCCCTGCAAATCCCAGATCGAGGCCCGGGTGACCCGCGATGCCGGCGGCGTCACGGAAGGCGTCGGGGTACGAACCGGTCTGTATGGGAACACCGAGCCAGCGGGTGCTGAATGTGAGGGTGTAGGCGGTGTAGTACGGCGTGTTCGGAATCGACCAGAAAAACAACCGGTCGGGTGCGCCGGAGGGAAGGGAAGAATAGACCCAGCTGATGATGAGTTCGCCGGGCGAGTGGGAGGTGATATCCACGGACTCGCCAAGGCCGATGAAGTCGCCCGGATCGCTGGTGAAGGTGAGGCGGGCTTCCTGCGGATCTTCCGCCAGCGCGGCGAAACCAAGGGCGACGGCAACGACGAGCACGATCAAGCGTGGGAAAAGCTTCATCAAGGGTCTCCTTTACAGGCGTCAGGAACGCGGCGCCGGTTTTGTCTCTGTAATGCTGTGCGGCGGAACCGGCCGGGAATCAAACGTGAGTTCACCGCCCGTGCTGTTGTAGAGAAGCCGGTTGCCGTCGGACAGCGTGGTCAGGAACAGGCCGTCCTTCATACCGTCCGGGAAGAGGTCCGGAGCGGCCCTGGCGACGTTCCGGAACCATTCATCGGCGTCAGCGCCGGATTCTATCTCCACCGCCTTCATCTTCCACTTTTTACCGCTGACTTCTTCAGCCGGGACGCGCAGGAAGAGTTTTCCGCCGCTCTTGATCCAGGATTCCAGCGCCTTCAGCGTCGACTTTTCGGTGACGGCGCCGTCCATCCACACGAGCGCCTTGTAGCGTTTGAGCCAACCTTTCGCGATGAGCGATTCGTCCAGCAGGTCGAAGTCGGCATAGTCGCGGAACTGCGCGCAGTGTGAATAGTAATCGTCACCGCCCTTGCTGAAGCCCTCGATGCCGAGTTCCTCGCTGGTCTTGCAGTAAAACATCGCGACCTTCACGTCCGGACTGCGTTTCGTCAGGAACGGGACACAGCGCCGGTAGATATCGCCGCGCGCACCGGACGCAGGCGAGTCGTACACGAACAACTCGTCGGCGCCGGAGGCCACCGCGTTGTAGAAGCGGCCCACGACACCTTCATCGGACACGCCGCTGGCAGGTTCGTATCCGAAGTACGTGCCGAGGTTCCGGCAGGCGGAACCGACGAGGCGGGTGAGCATGAAGTTCTCGCCGTAATCGCTGGCCTCGTTGGTGATGCGCAGGCCGCACTTGTGTTTCGCCGCCGTCACGGCCTGCTGTGTGAAGTCGGCCCCGTGGACCGAGATGCCCTGTCCGCCGGTGCAGAGCATAACTTCGGTTTTCGGCATGTGTTTGCGAACCGTTTTCAGCCACACCTCGGCGTAGCGCGTCATCGAGTTACGGTACCAGCGAACCAGGTCCAGCCTTGCCTGGCGCGAGGGCGCCTTGTCCGGCAGGAACGGCTTCACCTGGTCGAATGAGGTGTAACGTGTGTCCCAGGCGACATTGAGGTCAGAAACGTTGCTGTATCTGCGGCGCACGGAATCGCGGAAACTGCGTTCGGCATATGCGTCGCCGCACCACCAGCCCCGGTGGTGGTGATACTCGCCGTCGAACAAATAGGTCCAGTAGTTGCCCTCCACGGTGAAGATGCTTTCACCGAAATCGCCGGAGATACCGAGCAGAACACTTTGGATCTGACCGTGGTCGAAGTGGCGGGCGAAGGCTTTCATCAGGGTGTCCACGCGCTTCGGCATGGCGGGATTCCAAATGCTCTGTGTGCGCGTTTCGGTGCCGTGCTCCAGGCACTTCGCGAACACGGATTCTTTGCTTTCCTTGAACCATTTCGGCGTGGCGTAGGCGGGGCCGGCGATGAGGAACGGAGTCCACTTCATCCCGCGTTTGGCGCACTCTTCCACCTGCATGTCGTAGAACGAGAAGTCCCACTTGCCCTCTTCCGGTTCGAGGAGCATCCACTTGACGTACGGCTCGAACGAGGTGATGCCGCACTTTTTGGCTTCATCGAGCAGGGGCGCCAGTTCGGCACGGGCTTCTTCGCGGGACTTCACCTGCAACCA
>JAKQQT010000491.1 GCA_029564025.1 Armatimonadota bacterium
CCGCCGATACCGCCGAAAACGCAGGCTCCAGTCACGCAGATGATTTTCGCGCCGGCGCCGGATCAACCCCGGCAGGCGCCCGCATCGGAACTGCTGGCCGGCGTGAAGGGCCCGGACTGGGAGGCCATCGTCGGCGGGCGCTGGGCGCTGTGGGTCGGCGTGGCATTTTCGTTCCTCGCCGTGGCATTCTTCCTGGCCTACGCGTGGCAATTCCTGGGCGACTGGGCGAAGGTTGCGATCGGCGTATTGTTCGGCGCGGCGTTCCTGGTGATCGGGGAGTGGACCAGTGATCGCGAGAAAACGTTCTCGGCCAGCATGACCGGCGGCGGCCTGGCGATCCTGTATCTCAACACCTGGGCGGCCTCGGACAAATACGGCATCCTGCCGTTCGAGTTGGCACTTCTCGGACTCGCCGCCGTGGCCGCACTGGGCGTGTACCTGGCGGTACGATACGACACACAGGCGCTGAGCCTCATCGCCACGCTGGGCGGCTTCCTCGCTCCGGCTGTGTTGTCCCCGACTGGGGGACCCGGAGGTTCCGTTGTGCCGTTCCTTACCTACCTGCTGGTGCTCAACGCGGGCATACTGGCGGTTGCCTTGCATAAACGCTGGGTGGCGAATCAATGGCTGGCATTCACAGCCCTGGTTCTGCTTCTCTTCGGGTGGAGTTTGGACACAGGGTCTTCGGGAGCCGAGTGGACGGTATTCCTCTTCTTCACGCTTTACTACCTGACTTACGCGGCGGTAAGTATAGCCCCGTCGTTCCTGAAGGAAGTTAAGCCGAAGGAAACCGACGCCCTGCTATTTTGCTCGGCCTCGGTTCTATATGCCTCGGCGGGGCAGGCGCTTCTGCACAACCACCTCGGCAGCGTCCCCGGCGCGTTCCTGGCAATCGCGGCTTTGTGCGAGGTCGGTCTGGCGTGGTGGCTGTACACGCGTTCGGAATCCGGCGAAATGCTCCGCGAGGCGGCGGTGGGAATCGCGGCCCTTTTCGCCACCTGCGCTCTTGCCGCGCAACTGCGGTCGGAAAGCCTCGTCATCGCCTTAAGCGTGGAGGCGGCCGTGTTGTGCTGGATTGCGCAGAGGTATACCGGCAAGGTTCTTCGGTATGCGGCGCCGACGGTGTGGTTCATCGCTCTGCTGGGCGTCATCTGGGCGTCCCTGTGGAGCGAGGGACGGGCGCCGCTGATTGTGAATCCGCGCGCGTTGACGGTGCTGGCGTTCGCCCTCTCGAGCGCCGTGATGGTGTTCCTTTCCGATCCGAAGAACGAGAAGAAGGAACCGGCCGCGCAAGCGTACGGCATCCTGGCGATTCTGGCCGGAGCGTGGTTCATCATGCAGGAAATCCTGCTGGCATTCCGGCTTGATTACCTGCCGGGGCTGGCATCCACGCCGGGCGCTCCGTATTATCTGACGGCTGTCGTGTGGGCCGTTTATTCAGCAGGCAAGTACGCGGGTGGTTTGTGGATGAAGCGGCAACCGTTCCGCCACTCCGCCGTCTCTGTATCGGCGCTGGCGGCGGTTCTGCCGTTCATTACGACGGCCGCGTTTCCGGATCTTCCCGATACCGTACCGGCTTTCTGGAACCTGCGCCTGGCGGCATACTTGTTCGCCTCCGCGGGTTTGGCGGCGATCGCCTGGATGGGACGCCGCGCCGAAACCGGGCCGGACACCGAGGAACGAACCGCGGTCGGCTGGCTCCCCCTGGTGTCACACGCAATCGTTTTGTGGACCGCCACCCTCGCGATCATGCAGGCGTACCACGAAGGTCTTTTCCCGGACAATCCCGCGCCGATGATGATTTCGATCACCGTCTGGTGCGTGTATGCCGCGTCCCTGCTGGTCGCGGGCCGGGCGATGGAAACGAAACGGCTGAGGGTCTTCGGCTACCTCGTGGCGGGTTTGGCGGTCCTGTCCCTGCTGGAAGCCGATGTCCGCACGGCCGGCGTCACGTGGATGCCGGTGGTGAACCTGCGCGTGATGGCTTTCGCCGCGCTTACGATTCTGCTTGCCATGTGCGCATCGGGCGAAGGCGAGGCCGACGAGATTCCGGTCCAGCGCATCGCTCTGCTTGCGGCGCCGCTGGTTGCCCTGTGGGGATTGACGCACGAAACGTGGCATTTCTTCTGGATGAACCGCGAGTCGTTCGGGCAGTGGGACCGCGCGGCGCAGGTGGGTATTTCCATCTTGTGGGCGCTCTCGGCGGTGGTTCTGCTGGTGGGCGGCGTGTGGAAGGAAATCCGCGCGGTGCGGTTGCTGGGCTTGGCGCTGGCCGGCGCCACGGCAGTGAAGGTGTTCCTGTTCGATATGGCTTCGCAGGATCTGCCGTACCGGGTGCTGTCGTTCGGCGGATTGGGCCTGGCGCTGATTGGCATCTCCTGGCTGTACACGCGCTATGGTACCGGCGGCGACGGCGACCTGCTGTTCCACCATCAGGCGGGGAAGTAAGGGAGTATGCGATGTTCTCAGGAACCGGAGGAGATTCTTCCAAGTGGGATTATGTCGGTCACGCGGCCTTGCTGTGGGCATTTCTAGGCTTGGTTTGAAGGATCGGTGCCTTCCCTATGCTGTCGGGTCCCATCCGCTTAATCCCTCGCTTGACGGTTTATTCCTTCTGGCACTGGTACTGCCGACGCTGGCCTTGTCGCTGATTGCTACCTTCCGTGCGACATTTTGTGGCGGTGGAGGCACGATGTTAGCGGAGGGACTCGGTTCAAGACTGATTGGCCTGTGGGTAGGGCTGTCGTGGTTCGCGATTATTTCGTTCAGCCAGGGGAATATTCCGTGATGAAGCCAGGGGCCGGTACGGACCCGGTTTCTTTCTACACAACCACCAGAACCACGCCTGTACCGCCCTTCTGCTCCCCTCCTTTTCAAGGAGGGGTTGGGGGTGGTTTTTGGGAGGTCAGACAGGGCAACCACCCCTTGCCCCTCCTTGAAAAGGAGGGGAACCGGACCGGCTCGGCATAGGTTCACCTGCTACCCCTACTTCACCACCACGCGGCTTGTGCCGTCCGGAAGAACAAACGAAACCGCCTGTTCCTTGGCGTTCCACTCGAACTTGACGGGCTTGCCGTCCACGGTAACCGACTTCGGTTCCGCGGAAGCGCCGATGCTGACACGGCCGGCCTGGCGCATACGCACCTCAAAAGCAACGAGATCGATTCCCCTGCGGACACCGCTGATGTCGGCGGGTACGGCGCTTTTCCATACGAGGCGTCTGTTCTCTACGTGATATTTCGTGTTTGCCAGAAGAATCTGGCGCACCGTGGTTGTCGACTTCACCTCCGAAACGACCACTCCGGCGCCGATGTTGTCTCCATCGCTGAAGGACATCCGCCATTCCTTGCCGTCAACGATCAGCGTAAAGGCGTCGTGCGAGGGCGTGGCCCAGCGCTTGATTTCGAGTTTGGCATTTTCACGCGTGCAGAAGGCGCTGAGGAACACCGTATCGACCACGGGTTCGCCGGTCGCGGCGGTGAGGTGCCACTGGTCCGGGAAGTTTTCGGGTTTCTTGCGCTCCGGCTGAGCGTCTTCCGGGAAGCCCCCCCACTGGGTGATTCTGAGGTCGTTGGGCGCGGCAATCAGGCCCGTCAGCGCCGCTTTCTGGTTCTTGACGGCCAGAGTCCGACCGGCTACCGCGAACTCGTTCGGTCCGTGCAACAGCATTTCCACGACCGATTTTTGAACCGGTTTCACAACATCGCGGATCACGAATACGTCCGGCCTGATGAACACCACCTGCCGTCGCCAGGAGTTCAGTGTGTCCTTCGGATAAGCCGCCGCGGACTCGCATTCCACGAATGACGGACTGTTGTTTCCGCCGATGAAAGCCGTCACCTTGCCGTCCGCGCCCTGGGTGGCCGTCATCTGCGGTTTTCCGTCGATGACGAAGGTGTTGTGCGCTTTCGGCGTGAAGGTCCAGTTGTTGTGGTGCGGACTGCCGTACCAGTCGTAATACCCGGAATCGACGATAAGCGGTTCGGTGAGATGATTGATCAGGAACGAGCCCTGATCGGGGTGATCATGCCCCTTGTTTCCCGGCGCGGAGAGATACGGCCCGGCCTTGAGGCCGAACTGAACGTCGTCCGAGCGCGCCACATTGCCCCGGAATACCACCCAGCCGGAATCGCGGAACCACACGGATTTCGGCAACAGCGGTCCCGGCGGCGCCGGCTCCACCGTGGCGTCGCGATATATCACGGTGTACAGAGCGGGAAGCGCATTGGAGGGCGGTTGCGTCTGCATGGATTCCGCGTACCACTGCAACACCGGATCACGCGTCGTTCGTGCGGCGTTGAAGGCGGTCATGCGGTCCCAGGCGTCCGGCGGCCGAACATTGTTGTCGTTGAAGTGGATGCCTCCGCCCATCGGCGGAGCCGTGTACAGCCGAAAATAGCCGACCTTCTTGAGCCAGTCGATGTCGTAGGCGTTTATTCCGGTGGAGGTCAGCAGGTCGTTGGCCCATTCGTAAACAAAAATGAGCGTGTAGGAAACATAATGCGTTCCTTCGTGCCAGTCTCCGTCGCGACCGCCGAGCGGCAGATATTCGGTGAAGTACAATTCACTGCCGTAGCGCCACCAGGCGTCGGCTTCCTCCACTTCGTCGGCTATTGCGAGGCCGGCATCCACCATGGCGGTGGTCTGGAACCACGGATGGTTGTTCCAGGAATCGTACGTGTACGGCTTGAGGTGCCTGTACAGGGCGCGACCGCGTTTGGTGATGCTGTCGACAATCTTCGCCTTTTCGTCCAGCGTCCACTGGTCGTACAGCCAGTCGTAGGAAACGCAGAGGGCGCGCAGAACGTCGTGCGCCGGGTGGTCCACGCCTTCGATACCGCTGGGGCCGTTGGGATTCCAACCGGCCGCGTTCATGGTCCAGCGTTTGGCCTCGGCCAGGTCGGCAGGATCGCGTGTCATCACGTATTTGAAGGCGCAGGAAACGACCTTGTTCTGCATGTCGCCGCCCGCGTTGACGATGCGCCGCCACTCTTCGATGGTCCACTTGCCGTCCTTGAACGGAGCCGGATCGGGAATCAACTCGGCTTTGCGGTAGGTATCGACGGCTTTGCACACGGCATCCCAGTACGGTTTTCCTTCGGGCGTCGCGATGGCGGACCGCACGCGTTGTTGTTCCTTCGGTGTCAGCAATAGCCTGGGGTGCGGTGCGAGCTTCGCGCGCGGAAAGGCGTTCACGCGCCTGATGTAATCCGTGAACGGTTTGCCCTTTGCGGCGAGGGCTTGCGGTGCGGCCGTCAGCACGAGGGCCGCGAGGATAATGGATAATCGGGACATGGCACTTCCTTTCGGACGGAAGGATTCACGAAACAATCAGTCGGCGCCGTCGGTCAGATGCGGATAAGCGCTCATCACGCGGTCCAATTCCTCCGCCTGACCGGGCGACAGGCATTCATTAGGATCGAGGCACCACGTTCCCGCCAGCAGGCCCTGGCGCCGCAGAACCTCGTGGATTCCCGGAATGCACCCGTGGAACCGGTTGGCGGCGTCGAACACAGCGGCGTTTGCGTCGGTCAGTTCCGCCGCATGCGTCAGCCATACGGCGCTGATGGTATCCTTCTCCCGCTCGATCTTGATCTCCTCCAGCATCTTCACGGCAGTTCTTGTCCAAACCGCCCACTGGCCGAGAAGTCCGCCAACGATGCGGCGCTCGACCACGCGGCCGCTTACCCGGAAGCGGAACTTCGTGAAGAGATCGATTATGATGTTGTCGTCGTTACCGGTGTACAGGGCGATGTCGTCGCGCCCGGTCTCAACCACAGCGCGCACCACATCCAGCGTCTGGTAGCGGTTGAAGGGCGCGATCTTGACGGCGACAACGCCGGGAATCTCGGCGAATCCGCGCCAGAAATCGTAAGAGAACGCCCTCCCGCCGACCGCCGGTTGAAGGTAAAACCCGATGACCGGCACGGCCTCCGCCACCTCGCGGCAGTGTTTCAGAACAACAGCATCGGGATCCTTCGCGAAGGCGGCGAGGCTCAGCAGGCCCGCGTGGTATCCGAGTTCCAGGGCTGTATCAACTTCCTTGAGCGCCTGGTCCGTGCGCCCGCAGATGCCGGCGACCTTGATGAACGGCCTGTTCCCAACTGCCTCGTCGATGGCGCGGGAGGTGATTTCCAGAACCGGACGGAAAAGGCCGACCTTCGGATCGCGGATGGCGAACTGGGTGGAATGGACGCCGACGGCAAGTCCCCCGGAACCGGCTGAAACGTAATACCTCGCCAGCCCTCGCTGACGCTCCTCATCGAGTTTCCGTTCGGCGGTCAACGCCAGCGGAATCGCCGGGATGACCTGACCTTGTAGCAGGTGTGTTCTGATGTTCATTTTTTATACCACAGAGACACAGAGGCACAGAGACGAACAAGCGAAATATCTTTGGTGTATGCCTGTATGACCGGATGTCCTTCATATGAACACATCAAAGACAAAAAACAAAACTCTGTGTCTCTGTGCCTCTGTGGTTTAGTATCGTCCGTCGATAACTTCGAAGTGGGTCGGTTTGCCAAGGGTGGGGCGGCCGTTCAACAGCCAGGCGGCAACCCACTCTATCAAGCGGTCCGCGCAGACTTCCGGTGGTCCGAACAGCCTTTGTGAGAGGCCCGCGTCGCTCAGCAGGGCAGTCGGGCCTTCCTCTCCGACGATGACCGGCTTTCGGCCGAGGAGTTCGCCAAAGCGGTGGGCTACCTCGCGAACGCTTAACTTCTCCGGGCCGGTGATATTGACCACGAAAGGCGGAATGGACGCCAGTTGCAGGCACTGGATAGCGCGGGCGTTGGCGTCTCCCTGCCATATCACGTTCGCGTAGCCCATCGTAACGTCCACCGGCTTGCCAGTGGCTACCTTTTCGGCGATATCGACCAGAACACCGTAGCGCAAATCGACGGCGTAGTTCAGCCGGTAAATGGAGAGCGGCGAGCCCTTCTGTCCCGCGAACCACTCAAAAACGCGCTCGCGCCCGATGCAGGTGTTGGCATATTCGCCGATCGGTTCCAGAGGGTCGTCCTCCAGCGAACCGGACGATT
>JAKQQT010000497.1 GCA_029564025.1 Armatimonadota bacterium
CTTGTGACGGGCCGTAACGACCGGTGATAAATCCGCTGAGTTTCGTGGTCGCCACAAGGATGTCGCGGTCCGCCGCCCGGAACAGGATTGGCGCGGCGGTATCCGGTATTCCATAGACCGCTTTGTCAAATCCGGCTACCCGGCCGACAACCAGCCACGGGTCTTCTGCCTTCGCGCGCACATACCGGCAGTCGGACACTGACAGGATCGAGAGTGCCGGCAGACCGCTCCCGAACGCGTCGGACGCGACCACCACCCGCTCCCATTCGGTGCTTTGCACATTTCCGAGCGGCATATCAGGCAAACGATCCGGGAATTCGATGTACACCCTAAGCCGTTTTGCGGATGCGAGCGCCCAACTTGCGTCCGGCAGATATGTCCGAGTGTCGGGGTATCGGTCGGCCAGGATCAACACACCGGAGCCTTCCGGGGCGACCCGGAAGGCTTGTTCGGGTGTGTCATGGCGGGGATACGGCTTTCCGTCCCGCGCCAGCAGTGTGTACAGGTCGTTGTCTTGCGAACAGCAGAATCTCATACGTTCATCATACTGCCGCGGCGCCGGGGTCTCAATCGGAGGCTTTCATATCGGCCAGTTCCAGCAGTCCGACCGGTTTCACATCGCGCAGAGTGCGAACGATCTCGCGCGTTCGGTCGTTGGGTTCGTAGAGATCGACCAGTGCGTTGGTAACATCCACAACCTCCACGTTCGGGGCTGTGTAGTCGCACTGCATAACGATCGCGGCCAGTTTCTTTTCCTTCGCAACCGTGGCGACGCCCTTTTTCACCGGAGTCAGGAGGTCGTCCACCGGCACGCGGCCGAAGCCCTGGAAGTGAAGCAGTCGCTGTTTCGCGTTACCCCAGGCCTCCAGTTCCTCCGCCTTTTTCACGTCGTTCTTCTTCTTCGCTTCCGTATGTTCTGCCATTTTCTGACGTACCGGATTAAATTCGGACGCGGCCCAGGCGACTGCTATCGCACGGCTGTCATACACTCCAATACGAACCTTGCCCGTGCTGGACGCGGCTTTCGGCGCGGCGGCGAGAACGTCCTGACGGTGCGCCACGACCATTGCCAACACAACTCCAACAGCCAGAACAGCAATCCAAACTATGTGTTTCATGCGAGCACCTCCCTGCTCCTGACAGTCTGTCCGGCAGGTTTGCCGAACCTGCACAGAAATGGTACGTCACTCCGCAACGCCGCGGAATGAGCCGGAAGTACCATTCCTTATGCGCGGCGGGTCCCAATCGTTCGGGTCCGGTCGTTCCGCCGGATGCCATAATGAAGTGACGACATCCCTCGCGGTTCCCCGCCGCCGTTATCCCAGGAGCAACCTAATGAACCTGTTTCTTCTCCGCCGCTTTGTCCTGACTGCCGCGCTTTTGTCCGTAACGGCGTGCCTGGCGGAGACAGCCGGAGTTCGCGACTCCGTTGATCTGGACGCCCTGCACGTGCAGGTGGGACAAACACTGGACCGGCGGTACTACGAGGCCGG
This sequence comes from Armatimonadota bacterium, assembly GCA_029564025.1. Lineage (GTDB taxonomy): Bacteria > Armatimonadota > DTGP01 > JAKQQT01 > JAKQQT01 > JAKQQT01. The sequence continues at coordinate 1,494 of JAKQQT010000497.1, forward strand.
ACGCCGCGTGGATATGGCGATTTTCGACTTTGAGGAACTCGAGCGCCAGGGCAAACCGGTCGATACGTTCCTGGTCAATCGGGTGAACGGTATCGACAAGCATCTCCGGGCCGGGTGGCAGGAACTTGAAAACCGGCGCAAACTGATTCAAGCCAGGCTTGCGGAGTTGCCCCCGGAAGGCGACCACGTATTCGCGCTGGAAGACCTGTCCAGAGACGGAGGCAACGCCGGTTGGGTGGGCGTGCATTCTGTGAAGATCGTCTGGAAAAGCGGGGCTTCCGTGGATTTGCCGCTTGCCTCGTTCACAAATGCGTCGGTACGCAGAGGCTACACGCATAACCTCGACAGGCCGACGGACGCGATATTTGCTTACGGCAAGCCGAGTCCGCGGAGCACCCTCCAAGCCGGTTTCAGCGCTCCAAAGAACGCATCGGGAGAGGCGACACTGGTCATCGTCGGCCTCGACGACGACAAGCCCGGCATCACACGAATCAAGGTTTCCATCGACGGCAAGGTGATTTTCGAGGGGGCAAACACGTTCAGGGACAACACCTTCACGGAGGTGTCCTTCCCGATTCCGGCGGACACAATGACAGGCGCCGCGCCGCGGTCCGAGGCTGTCGGCAAACTGCAGTCGGAAATGAACCGGCTGTTGGCGGACATTGAAGCCTTCGGAAATCAGGCCGACAAACGCGCGGCTGAAGTGGAAACCGAAACCGCCGCCGTCCGAAAGGGACTCGTGTGGAAACCGCTGAACATTCCCAACGACTGGTGGAAACGCGAGTTTATCCGCGGCATCTGCTATGTGCCGTTCGAGCAGGAGATGACCCACCACTTCCGCTCGTTCCGCCAGGCGAATGCCAATTTCCTGTACTCATACGCCGGCCATTACAACGAATCGACGGTGTTCCCCGCCACGATGGAGGCCGTCAAGGATGTCGGCCTTCCCTACGCCCAGTTCGCGGGCGATCTGAGGCGACGCGAGAACAACCGGTTGATGATTGGCGATCCGAAGTCGGTCATCGAGTTGTACCGCAACTTCCGCCGCGAGGTGATGGGTAACAGCGGCGTTCATATCAACCTCGCCGTGGATGAGCCGAAGTTTGATGACAAACTGGCGGAGGATCTCCTAGTTATTCGCGACTTCCGCGCCTGGCTCAAGAATCGAAGCAGGGAACTTGCCGAAGCCGGCATCTCTGTACCGGTTGACGCCAAACCCGTTGTGACCATCGAGAAACCGGAAGACAGGCCGTTGTGGATGGAATGGCAGATGTTCAAGTGCCACTCCCTGGCCGACCACCTGCGCGCTCTGTGGGACGGACTGGCCAAGGACAAGGCGTTTCCCTTCGTCATCACCCAGGATTTGCTGGGTTGGTATCCCCAGGCCGCGTCCCACGTCACCATCGGACAGGCGCTCCCGATGTTGTCCAACGACCTCTACAGCAACGGTTCCGTGCGCGAGGCTTTCGTGATCGACTTGCAGAGGAACGTATCCAGGAACCGAACGATCCTCACCGCCGGCGCCGGTTATTCCTGCAAGACGCCGAGCCGGTTCCGCCGTTCCATGGTTACGGGCATGGCCCACTCGGACGGCGTTTTGCAGTGGACCGACATCTATCTGACCAAATACCGCGACTGGCGCGCTTTCTGGAAAGGGCCCAACGACGACCAGGGCCGACCGATGCTGGCAAACTGGGATCCGGGATACTGGGATTTGACGCGCACTGAATTCGCCCGGATGGCGAACGCGGACCGCTGGCTGACCGGAATCACCTCCACCGCCACCAACGCCGTGCTGTTCTCTGAACGCACGTCCATCTCGGACATGGCCGGAGACGGCAATCCGTATGTCAACAACACACTGGCGCTGTACTCCGACCTGCTCCGCCGCGGCAAGCCCCTGGACGCCCGGTTTGTAGAAACGCTACCGGGAGACGCCCTCAGCCGGTACCGCGTGATGGTTCTGGCCGATGCGCGGGTTTTGACAACCGGTGAATGCAACATCCTGCGCGAATGGGTGCGCAACGGCGGCGTGCTGATCGCCACCGCCGACACATCCCTGTGCGATGAATGGGGAAGGGAACAGAAAGACTTCTCTCTAGCGGACGTGTTCGGAGCGAGTTACGACAAACAGAACGGCATCAAGGTCGTTTCGGCCACTGTGCTTGACCGCCGTCCCGACGGCTCACCGTCGTTGACCTCGAACGATTTCGGCAAGGGACGCTGTTACCTGTTCGCCGACAAACGACTCGGAGCGAGGACTGCCTTGGGGATTCCGGGTTCGGCGCTTTACGGCGAGGGACGTCCGGAGGTGGCTCGCCTGCTATCAACGCTGGTCGACAGCGCCTCGGGAGAATCGCCGGTCAGCCTGGTCAGTCCGCCGGACGGCGTCGAATTTCAGGTTTACCACAAGGGCAAGGCCTGGATCGTTCATCTGGTCGACTGGATCGACGACCGCACGCTTTCCGGTATCCGGATCAAAGTGAACCTGCCGGGCAAGTGGCGCGTGAAGTACCCGACCGACGGAACACCGGGCGAGATCGTGTGGCAGACTGTGAACGTTCGCCCGTTCTCGGTTCACGAAATGCTGGTTATTGAACCAGCTTGAGAGGATTGCGACGTGTCTGTTGAGGACGTCATCGCGAGAACCATGGGACTTCCGCCAACTGCTCGAAGTCTTTGCTCGGACCTGCGGCGGTTGGGTGTCGAGCCCTGCATGACCTTGCTCGTCCACTGCTCGCTGAGCGCGCTGGGCTGGGTGGTCGGCGGCGCGCACGCCGTGGTTCTTGCGCTGGAGGATGCGCTGGGACCGGATGGAACGCTGGTGATGCCGGCGCACAACTACGGCTTCTACAGCCCGCGCGTGTGGAAGAACCAGCCGGTTCCAAAGGAATGGTTCCAGGTCATCGAGGATGAACTCCCCCCGTTCGATCCGGACCTCACGCCGACCACGCAGATGGGCGCCGTCGCGGAATGCTTCCGCAGGCAGAAGGGCACGCTGAGGAGCGCCCACCCCATTCTGTCCGTCGCCGCGCGCGGGCCGAACGCGGAAGCCATCACGGCACCGGAATCATTGACTGACACCCACGGCGAGGGATCCCCGATGGCCAGGTTGTACGAACTGGGCGCCTGGGTACTGTTGCTGGGAGTCCGCCACGACAGAAACACTTCACTGCACCTCGCTGAACGGAGGGCAAAGTACCGGCCCAAGCAGTACGTGAAACGCCGATTCCTGGTAGAACAGGATGGAGAGCGCGAATGGCTGGAGTATGTCGATGTCCACGGCGATTCCAGCGACTTCGAGAAACTCGGTGGTGAGTTTGCCGCCGAAACCGGACTGGTAAAAACCGGTAAAGTCGGTTACGCCGATGCGATGCTCTTTCCCCAGCGGGAGATCGTGGACTTCGGCGTCTTCTGGATGGAGCGTCATCGGCGCTAGCATTTCGGCTCTCGATCCGCCCGGTCTCTACAATGGAAACAGGAGGTTATCGATGCCGCATCTCATCACGCCCGTTCTTTGCCTTGTGCTTGTTGCCTCGCTTGCTTTAGCCGCCGAACACGATTCGTCCGGGATTCTACCGAAGGACGCCTCTGTGGAGAAGGTCGCCGGTGGTTTCCGCTTCACGGAAGGCCCTGTGTGGAGTCCCGAAGGATACCTTTTGTTCTCAGATGTTCCGTCCAACAATATCGTTCGTTGCACCGTTGACGGCAAAATCGGCATCTACCGCCATCCCTCCGGATTCAGCAACGGCTTGACGTTCGACCGGCAAGGCAGACTGATCGCCTGCGAGTGCATACGGCGCGTCAGCCGAACGGAGAAAGACGGCACGATTGCGGCTCTTGCCGACCGCTACGAAGGCAAGCGCCTGAACAGCCCGAACGACATCGTGGTCCGGTCGGATGGAAGCATCTACTTCACCGACCCGCCCTACGGCTTGAGCCCGCAGTACCAGCCGGACAACAAACCCGGTGTGCGCGAACTGGACTTCCAGGGCATCTACCGCATCAGCCCGAAAGGCGAACTGGCGCTTCTGGACAAGTTGATGTACCGCCCGAACGGACTGGCCTTCTCGCCGGATGAAAAACTTTTATACGTCGCCGATTCCGAGCGCAACCTGATTCGGGTTTTCGACGTGCGGAAGGACGGCTCACTGGCCAACGGTCGCTTGTTCGCGACGCTGAAGGAAGAGGGGCAACGCGGTGGACCGGACGGGATGAAGGTCGATGTAAAGGGCAACATCTACTGCACCGGGCCGGGAGGCGTGTGGGTGTTCTCGCCGGACGCAACCGTTGTCGCGAAGATTCGCACACCGGAAGTGGCGGCCAACGTGGCATTCGGCGGCAAGGACTACAAGACGCTGTACATCACCGCGCAAACAGGCCTTTACAAGATTCCGGTCAAGATCAAGGGCATCAAGGTCGGGCCGAGGTAAAATCGCGATTTGTCGCCAACGTCCGGGAAACGCAGGGGCACGGCCTGCCGTCATCAGTACCAATTGAATCGACTGACTGAGCGTAAAATGTCATCCTGAGCGTCGAACCGATGTCAGACGAAATAACGATTCTGCCTCGCCAGGGTGTCATTCCGAACGAATGTGAGGAATCTGTGGTTCATCCCTACCCGCCGCTTGCGGCGGGAAAAGCAACCGCCCATACGGGCCCGTAGGGGCAGATTTCTCGCTACGCTCGAAATGACACGATATACGCTCAGTTAGTCGATATAATTGGTACAAATGGGTATGCCGTGTCCCTACTTCACCGTGCTAGTATCCTCAGTCGACCGGTTTCATCACAATCGCGTCCAGGCCGAACATATGGCCCGTAGACCGCGAGTCTTTTCCCGTGTTGACCACCTTGAACACGTTCGGGCCGGCCTTCAGACGGATGTTACCGAGAGGAATCGGACCGGACTCGCTGACTTCCTCACTGTAAAGGCTCATCTCGCCGCCGATGGGTTGTCCGTTCACATCCAGGCGGAAGGTGCCGTAATCGGGAGCCGTGGTCAGGTAAGCGGTCACCTCATAGGTGCCTGCTGTGGGAACCTGCACGGTTGATTCCAGCGTGCCATTCGGCTCGTCCGGTATCCACCAGAGTTGCGAACCACCGGACCAAGAGCCGTCGAACACTCCCTCGAGCATTTGCGCCTGAACCGTTCCTGTGGTCACCTTGGTCTTATCCACCAGTGATTCACCTTCGACGGCGCTGGGAATGCGCGTCGGCGGAGGCGGAAGGTACGGCAGAAGGTCCGCCGGATCGCTCGGCATGGTGTAGAACGGTGTGTGCGGTTCCGTTTGATACCAATAGGCCACGCTGGAATAATCGGTTTTATGGTCGTTGTTGGTACCGTGCTCGATGGTAACCTTGATGCTCTTCTTGAACGGCATCGCGTCCTCGATGTGCCAGCGGTAGGTGTTGATCCGGCCGTTTTCCGTGTCCTTGATCTGGATTCCGTGGTAATTGGCCGAATAGGTTCCCCGGTCGTAGTACCAGCCTGATGAGAAGTAGTCCTCGGCTCCGGTGCCGATCACGCTGGGTTCCTTCTCTCCGTCCACCCAGATCATCTCATCGCCTTCCAGGAATCCAAGTCCTCGGCCCCTCAGGTTCTGCATGAACATCGCGGTTCCAACGTAGTGCCCGGCCCCGGTGGCCTCCAGGATCGTGTAATTCTTGTCGGGTGTTGTAGGGTTCTCGCGGCGCCACTGGGCGTGAAACAAGCGTGTATCCGCCGGTAGCTTGTCGTAGGCCGTGTAGTCGATGTTGTAATAGAAGGCATCGATGCGGCTCTTGGAGAGGTTTGTCAGGGTCCATCGGGCGGACTTGTGGAAGGGCATCGGCCAGTAGCAGTTGTAGCCGCCGGAAGTCTGGTTCAGCGGTAACGACTGGTAATCCACCTGCTTGCCGAATCCCACGCCGAAAAAGTCGCCAATCGGCGATTCCACGCTGGGCTTCGTCTCGCCGTCCCAGTACATCCGGAGAATCGCCTGGCGGTGGATGTTCTCGGTGGCTCGCGGGGCGATTGTCACCCAGAACCTTCGTACGATGCCGGCGCCTTTCACGTCCATCAACGTGATGGTTTCACCGGGATTTACACCGCGCATATCGGCGTTGCCTCCCCGGCGGTCCCAACTGCCTTCGTGCTTCGTCACACCATTGTTCGGAAGAATCAGGCTTCCCAGTGTGCCGGCGCCGAGTGAACCAACCGGGTTCTGTGCTTTTGCGCCCACCAGGATAAAACCGACGGCCAACGCCGCCGCAAACACAGCGCATTTACGGGAAGATGCAGTCATTTGGGTTTTCATCCTTTCACTGACGAACATTCAGGCGCGCTTCAACAGGCCGGATACCGGCGGATGGATACAATCGATCGCAAGGATCCGGCCAGTCGATTGGTCTTCGAGGTCACGCGCCTCCCCTATGCTCTGATGCTATGACTTTCAGTCAAACCAAAATTGGTTTGACCAGATAAGCATAAAGCATCATCTAATTCATCATATGGAATCACATTTGGATATCGAAGCCGCGCTGTGACGTACGCCTTTGAGGAATAACGCTGACTCCAATGAAGCCTGCTCCAAACCAGACTGATGCCGTACCCGGTAAAGCCACCGGCGGAAAGGAACAAAACCGCTCCGGCCTGAACCTGTCCAGATACCGCAGTTTCATCGTCCTCGTGCTTATGTTCGTCGTGGCGACGATTCTGGCCGAACCCTTCCTGTCACTACGGAACCTCTCGCAGGTCATCAGTCAGTACTCCATCGTCGGAATCCTCGCAGTCGGGATGACCTTCGTGGTACTCACGGGCGGCATCGATCTGAGCGTTGGTTCGGTGATGCTGTGCGCCGGTGTTATCACGGCAGGATTGCTGAAGGCCGGGCATGTGAGCCCGTTGGTCGCGGTTCTGGCGTGTGTCGGTATTGGGGCTACGCTGGGCTTGATAAACGGCCTCATGGTCGCGTTGCTTCGCCTGCCGCCGTTCATCGCCACGCTGGCCATGATGGTAGGCGCAATCAGCATCGGCCAGGTTTACAGCGAGGGATCGCCGATTATCGTTGGCGACAAGATGCCGGCGCTTGTCTCGTTTTTCGACACGTTCCTGTTCGCGCCGGAGAACGCAGGGCGCGGCGATTTTCCGGGCATCCCCGTCTCCGGGCTGTTGTGTGTGATTGTGGCGGTGATTGCCCACGTCACGCTGAAGTACGGTCGCTACGGGCGCCACGTCTACGCCGTGGGCGGGAATCCCGAAGCCGCGCGGCTCAGCGGCATCAACACGCGGATGATTGAAGCTTCGGTGTACCTCGTCAGCGGAACACTGGCCGGCATCGCGGCCCTGATATACACGGCCCGCTTGCAGAGCGGTCAGGCGCTGTACGGGCAGAATTACGAAATGGATGCCATTGCGTCGGCTGTCATCGGCGGCGCGAGCCTGTTTGGAGGCATAGGAACCATCGGCGGCACCATCATCGGCGTGCTGTTCGTAGGCATCCTCATCAATGTGATGCAGTTGAAGAACGTCGATCCTTACCTGCAGGGTGGGATTCGCGCCCTGGCCATCATCCTCGGCGTTCTACTGCAAACCATGAAAAAGGACTGAGGATTCGGATAGACGCGGATCCTCGCGAAAGGAGCAAACTATGACAGGAAGACACTGGATTGTTCTCGCGGCGGCGGTTGCCGTAATCGCCACCGGTTGCGGCAAGAAGGAGCCGACGGCTCCCGCGGCAGGCGCCGAGAAGAAATTCACCATCGGCTATTCCCAGAGCACCTTGCAGGACCCGTGGCGCAAGGCCATGAACTCCGAACTGGACGTGGAACTGGCCAAGCACCCGAACGTAACTTTGAACAAGCAGGACGCGCAGAACTCCGGCAAGATTCAGATTGACCAGGTCGAAACACTGGACACACAGGGGATGGACGCCCTGTTGATCAGCCCCTTCGAAAGCGCTTCGCTGACGCCCGTGGTCAGCAAGATGTACAAGAAGGGTATCCCGGTGATCCTGCTGGACCGCGGCATCGACAGCGAGGATTACACATCGCTGGTCGGCGCGGATAACATCCTGATCGGCGAACAGGCAGGCAAGTACGTAGCCACGAAGTTCCCGGAAGGCGCGAAGATCATCGAGATCGCCGGTATCGCGGGCGCTTCCGCCACCAAGGAACGCGCGGAAGGTTTCCGCAAGGGCATCGGCGATGAGACGAAGTGGAAGATCGTCGCCAGCCAGGCCGGCAACTACCTGCGCGGCAAGGCCATTGAGGTGTTCCAGAACATGCTGACCGCCAACCCCGACGTCCAGGTTGTTTACGCCCACAACGACGAAATGGCTCTGGGCGCGGTTGGAGTGCTGAAACGGGCCGGCAAGTTGAAGGACGTCGCCGTAATCGGCGTGGACGGGCAGAATGAAGCCATCCAGTCAGTGGCAGACGGTGATATGGCCGCCACATACGTTTACCCGAGACCGGGCGCGGCCGGTTTGCTCGCCGCATTGGACGTGCTGAACGGCAAAACAATCGAGAAGCGGATCGTTCTTCCGACCACCGAAATCACCGCTGAAAACGCGAAGGATATGATCGGTAAGGGGTTCTGAGCAGTCGACTGATGTGCTTAGTGTCATCCCGAGCGAAAGCGAGGGATCTGCGGGTAATCCCAGCCCGCCGCTTGCGGCGGGAGAAGAAACCACAGATTCCTCGGCTTCGCCTCGGAATGACACGCTGAATCCCGGTTCACAGGTTATCAGTAACGTAAGGGTCCCCGGAGGTAATCCTCCGGGGACCCTGTTTCATCAAACCGTTTTCAACGCCTCTTCTTCGGCGGAGGCATCGAGGTTTCCGCGTCGTCCTGCCCGTCGTTCCACATCATTGGAGCGAGGTAGAGACCACCCTCTCCCCATCCGGCGCGGCTGACATACCACTTGCCGTCCGTGTCGCGAATAACCTCGGCGGCGTGACTGGGGATGTGCCCCACCTTCTGGGAAATGTCCCAACGGAACGGATCCTTGCTCCGGAAAACATCGGTACCGTTGTATCCTTCGCGCGGTCCGATGAAGAGATACCAGTACGGCCCCCGGCGCACGACGAACGGTGATTCGGTCGGGCCGCCGAACGTTCCGGTGGTCGGATCGGTAAAGGCCACGCCCTTGTTGTGCCAGTGGACAAGATCGTCGCTGGTGACAAACGCGACCACGTGGTTTCCGCCCGTGGGTTCCGAGTTCGCCGTATAATACATCACCCACTTGTCGCCTACCCGGACCACCATCGGATCCCGGGCGTCGAAACCGTCGATCAGCATGGGATTCTCCGGGTGACGCGTCCACTTTTTCAGATCCTTCGATATCGCCAGGTGGATGCGGTATTCGGAGTTCTTCGGTCCGCCCGCGCAGTAATACATATAGTACGTGCCTTTGTGCTCGAGCACGTACGGAGCCCAGAGGTGGCGTTCCTGATCCTCGGGCGACCAGGACAGGGCAAACGGATGCTTCTGCCACGGTTCCTGGGTCAGTTTCTTCGCGGAGGCGTGCGCGAAGTGCTTCTCGTCCATGGGATTCAACGGTTCCGCGTGGGTGATGCCGTACATATGCCACGTTCCGTCCGCGCCGCGGATGAAGCAGTGGTCGTTGATGTACCAGTTTTTTTCCTCACCGATACCGGGATCGTAAACCTTGCGGAACTTGCCGGCGGACACGCCTGTACTGAGCGAATCGGAGGGAACCGTTACCTGCGCTTGTGAGGGCATGGCGGCAACCAGGGTAATCGCCGCAAGGGCGACCAATCGAAATTGCATCAAGACAGTCCTTGTGATATTCAGAAAGTCGCCGTTGGTCCTAGGTTCTCCTTGGCCGGGCAAATCGCATGTTTGCCTTCCTGCGTCTTAAACCAGTCGATGTGCTTGAACTGGGCATGCCCGTCGGCGAAGATGCAGTTCTGGCCATTGTTGTGGCGGGCGGTCAATTGATCCCAAACTTCGTTCCAGGTTGTACTGCCCGGCTCAATGTAAGGGGAGTTGTTGTCGCCCCAGTTGCCCTTGTCCGGATCCTCGGCGCCGGCCTTGGATTCGGCGATGATGATGATATCCGATGTCGACTTCCACTTGGCGATGTTGTGCTCGGCTCCGGTGTAGGTCTGCTGTGAGTAGCCGTAGTTCGCCATGAACTCCTCGTTCTTGGCGTAGTGGCCGTAGATGCGCGGGTAGGCGGCCATATTCGTCCAGAACTTCCCGCTTACTCTGGTGCCGTCCGACATCACCGCATTGGTAAAGTCCTTCTGATATACCTTGGGCGCGCGCGATGACGGGCACTCGAATATCTGGCCGGTCTTCACGTAGTGGTCCAGGTCCACGTGCCACTCGTACCAGTTGTACATCACGCGTTGATCGTGATCATCAACATACAGCATCAATGCGTTGCCAATTTGTTTCATGTTGCTCATGCAGGCCGTCGTCTGCGACCGGGCGCGGGCCTTGGCAAACACCGGGAAGAGGATAGCCGCGAGGATCGCGATGATGGCGATCACGACCAGTAATTCGATGAGGGTAAAACCGCGCTTCACACGAATCTGTCCCATCATGGTAGTCTCCGATCGGAACGGCACGAGCCGGAGCCGATGTCAAGGGATCGCCGTCTGGCGTGCTCCCATACCAGCATAACACGAATGGAATATCTTTTTATCAGGTTCTGCAGGAATCAAGGTTCCGGAGCAAGGCCGTGCACGAGTCGAAGGATGTAAACAGCATCGCTGACATCCACTTTGTCATCTCCGTACCGTTGACCATTCTCTCCCGCATACAGGCCGGCGGGTCCGACCGGAGCAATGTCTCCCGGAATCGGCGCGCGCTGGATCGTCAGCGTGCCCGGTGACGTCGCGGACGCATCGGCCACAATGAAATCACCGAGCGCCAGCACATCAAGACGCTTGTCCGTTCCATTGAGAGCAAACAGCCAGCCTTCCGCATCAAATGAAACATCCCGCACCGCCGCGCCACTGCCGTACCAGATGACCTCCGGTTCGGATAACGCCAAATCCGTGCGCAGGATGCGTCCGTCGTTGGTGGCCAGGTAGAGCGCGCCGTTCGGTTCATCGATGCAGATGCCGTAATAACCCGTTCCCGTGGACGGAAGCGTGGCAACAAGGGCGCCTGAAGCGTCGAACTTCCTGGCGTCGTCCGTTGCCAGGCTGACGGCAAAGGTGTTACCGGCGGAATCACGCACCAGATCCGCCACCCAGTCGGCGCCGGCGGGAGTTGCCACCAGCGTCGGGCGCACGGCGTTGTTCAAAGCGCCGGCAGGTACTGTTCTCTTCCAGATGCTGTTGCCGGGCGGTACATCCTCGTCCGTGGTGTAAACGTCTCTCGTGGCTCCAGCGCCTTCAACCCAGATGCCCGACGTGCCTCCGTAGACGGAAGCGCCGGAGGAATCCTTCACCAATCCCGCTGACGAACGCGAACCACCCGGAGGATACGGATAGGCAAAGAAGGCGGACACGTTATCGACATTGCCGTCCGCCACAAAAAGACCGGCGTGCGGGTCCGACACGTCCGTGATGTAAACCTTTCCTTCCGTGTCAACGTACGGGCGGTACGGGCTGTTGGCGGAAGAGCCCCACGGTCCCAGGGAACCGATGAGGGCGCTGGTGGCCTTCGGTTGCGGAAAGGCAGGGGTGAGGTCCGGATTCAGCACATAAACACCGTCCACGGTCGTCCGGTTCGCTGTCGTTCCGCCAGCGCCTTCGGTCACATAGATGCGGCCCTGAAAAAGACTGCCCGGCACCCGGTTCACATCCACCCCTCGCGGATTGGCGAACTGGAGGTCCGGATTGGCGGGATCGCTGATTCGCACATAGTCGGGCGCCGTCGCATCGATTCCCTGCGCCGACACGCGAACCGTGTAGGTTCCGGGCGGCGGGAGGTCAGCCGGCGTCAGACTGATTGTGTTCAGTCCCTGCCAACCGCCCGGTTCTCCGGGATAGTAATGGAATGCTTTTACTACCGAACCGGAGGACATGAGTTCGACGTTGACACCGCTGAGCCCGCCGGGTATGCCGAAGCCCGACCCCGAGAGTCGGTAGGACACTGTAACCGAGGATTGCGTGTTTATCTCAGGAGGCGCAATCTGAACGTCCGTAACCTTGAAACTGAGCGTGCCTGCGTTGACAAACGCCAGGACAAAGAAGAAGAGGAAGGCCGCACCGTACAACCTTGCGAAGCATGTGTGTTTATTGATGTTGTTCACCGGATTACTGATTCACCGCCGCCTGCGATTGAGCCCCAAAAAGAGCCAACGAACGGTCTGTTTGTATGCTACCATAACTATGCATAATATGACCGTTCCGAAGCGAGTGTAGCCGCATGGACAAGCCGCGCTTCGTGAACACGACCTAAACGGAAGAGCGTTTATTACAATGGTATCATTGAACCGCTTGTTCTTTCTCCCCGGATTCTGCTTTCTTATGCTCTGCGTCCTTGCCCCCGCGTTCGGTCAAACCGTGTCCGTCATCAAAGCCCCCTACCTTCTATGGGTAACAGACACGGAGGCGATCATCATGTGGGAAACAAACGCCGTCCGACAGGCTCGCGTAACCATCTCGCCTGAAGGCGGCGGAACGGCTGTCGTGGTGGATGTCACCCCGGCGACTGTCGTCGCTCAAGCCGTCTGCACAGGTTTGGCGCCAGGCACCAGGTATACGTTCAGTGTGTCCACCACGGGCACCCCTTCCCAGACACTGGGCACCGGGGGGTTTCTGACAGACAGCCCCGGTCCGCGGGAAATGACGATTGGAGTTCTCGGCGACACACAGGAACTCGCGGCCAATTTCCTCCTCAACAACACACGGTTGATGAAACACAAGCCGGAACTGATACTGCACGTGGGCGACTTGATGACCAACGGCACCGACGCAAGCCAGTGGAACACCCAGTTGTTCACACCGGGCAAGGATATGCTGAGGTTTGCGCCGATGTACGTGTCGTTCGGCAACCACGAGTCCAATTCGCCCAATATCCGGAAGTACCTGCCCTACCCCGAAACGATGACCGGTAATCCGGTGGACAGCCGGGGCCACTGGTACACGGCATCGCGCGGCAATGCGTTCTTCATCTTCCTGGACAGCCAGTATGCCTTCACGCCCGGTTCGCCGCAGTACATCTGGTTCAACGGCGTGCTGGCGTCTTCGGCGTTCAGGAACTCCACGTGGAGGATTCTCTGTTGCCACTATCCGGCCTACAGCGTCGGCTGGGAGGGTTACGACGGCGACGCCAACATGCGCACGTATCTGGTTCCACTGATGGAACAACACGGCATCGACCTGTATATGAAAGGTCATACGCACTCCTACGAGCGAGGCTACCTGAACGGCGTGACGCACATCATCAATGGCGGCGGCGCGGCCGGAAACGAAACCTGGGGCCGGAACTGGCCGTTCATCGTTCGCTACGACCTTATCCTCCAGTACAGCGTCATCAAGATCAACGGCGACAAACTGGAGTTCAGATGCTATGACTTCGGCAACAAGCTGTACGACAAGTTCACACTGCAGAAGGGCGTGCCCTTCACGCTACCCGGTACCCCTGTCATCGTGCGCGGGCCAAAGAGCGGTCCGGTCGGAAAACAGACCATTACCTTGAAATATCCTGCCGGCGAAGGCGGTCGTTTCCGTTACCGGATTGGAATAGAGGAACGGCGTTCCGAGGACGGATTCTGGACGCCCACGCCGATTATGTACAGGGCCGGGCAGGAAATCACACTGCCGGTCGATTTCAAGTCATCCGGCACGTATCATGTCATTGCGCAAGCCCTGGACGCCCAGTACCGGGCTTCGGACTGGGTGCGTTCCGAGGCAATCGTCATCCAGTAACCGGCGCGATGGCGGCGCCGGTTCATCACTTCTGTGCCGGGGCGAGTATGCGCGCGCCCCGCTGACCGCTACAACGGAGTTGTTTATATGAACTCAAGCAAGTTGTTCGGCAAGAACGGCATCGCGGCCCTGGTCGCGACCGGTGTTCTGATCTTCACCGTCGGGGGCTCGGCTCTCGCCGGTTCGTTCGCCATCCGGGTCTCCAATGTCCAGGTGTCTCTAGGCACCCTGTACCCCGGTCAAACCACGACTGTTTCCTACGCCGTCGGTGGTGCCAGCACCAACATTCCCGGGGGGCTTGTGAATGTAAAAATAGAATTTCTAAGCGGAGCGACAGTCGTAAAAACATTTACGTTTGCCGCGGGTCAGCCGGGAGCCCAACCGGGCGCCAATGTGGTGGTCATCAATGCGGCCGATCTGCCGTCGGGCGGACCGTACACCGTGCGGGTTACGGCAACGGGAGGAACAATCACGGCACCCGATTGGCTCAAGGTGAGCAGTCCCACCGACCCCAATATGCAGTTCCTCAATCCCAGAGGGGTTGATGTGAATCGCATAACAGGAAGCCCATACCTTGGCCGCATCTATGTGACTGAAGGCGGAGGAGGAGCCACCGCCAACCGCACCACGGTTGACGGGTTGTACATCCTCAACCCCGACCTGACGCCCGCGTTCCCAACGCCGAAGGCAACAAGCGCGGATATCGGCGTCAACGGTCCTTGGGGCGGCACTGCCAACAGCCCGTTCCGGCCATATGTGATGCCGGACGGAAATCTGCTGATTCCGGACTCAAGCGATGGTCACTGCGGCCTGTTCTGGACCGACGGCAACGGAGACGACTTCAAGGCCTTCTTCGCCTATCCGTATCCTCCGGGCGGCAGTCGCACCAACGACGCCGTGTTCGACAACCTTGGCAATATCATCTATGGAAGTACCGCCGCAGTGTGGGTTGAAGGAACCGGCGCGAACCGGGTCATGTATGCGGTTAGCGAAGACGTCCCACCGTTCAACACCCTTATGAAATACGCGATTGGCGCGGGAACCCAGGACCTGGCCATCGTTCCCGAACTGGTCGGCTACTACTCCGCCGGCAACTGGTACATGGACTTCGTGCGTGACTCCGCCGGGAACTTCTATGTCGTTTCCGACTCGATGGACAACGCCGACAAACTCAGTTCCGACGGGACCATCATCGCCAGCCTTCCTTCCACGGGGGCTACATACCTGGGCATCTGCATCGATGACGCCAGGAATGAAATCCTGATAGCGGCCACCAACGGAACTGTCTACAAGACAACCAAGGCATTCAACACGGTGACACCCCTGTTCACCGGCCTCGGCAACAACGTGCGCGATGTTGCCATCGACAACGAGCACTGGATTTACGCCATCGACTCCTCGGACTCGTTCCTTCACGTATGGGCCCCGGCAGGAACCTATCCGGTTCCCGACGGCGTGGCAAGCGCGGCACAGACCGTCACGGTTATAGGCAATCCGACTCCGGGCGACGTATGGCCAGTGGGACCGGGTGGTCTCTTCACCGGACCGAACGGCACCAAGTACGGTGACGGAAGCGTGACCATTCAGGACGCGGCGTATGCGCTTCGCATCGCGGCCGGTTTGAACACGGTTCCCTGATATACGCTGAACATGGAAAAGGGTAGGGGCCCGTACGGGTCCCTACCCCTTTTTATAGGTCCTGTACAGGAACTACTTGCGGCGCTTCAGCATCGGCAGGAGGCCGATTCCCAGAAGAGCCAGTGTCGCCGGTTCCGGGATATTCGGTCCGCCGTACATGGCGGCCTCGGCTCCCGTGATTGCCCGGTCTTCGAACCAGAATCGCGAGATGGAACCCGCGTTGGTCTCGCCGTCCTCGTCGGTCAGGATGAGGAAGTACGGATCAAGCGCCCATCGTCCGTCAATGCCGGCGGGAAGAACCTGACTGCCCACCAGACTGCCGTCGATGTACTTGTACAGCGTCTTGGCCGGGCCGATTTCACCCGCCAGGTCGAACGAGAACATCACACGGTACCAGGTGTCGGACAGCATTGTTCCGTGGTAGGTACCGGATATGCCGATGCCGCCGGACCCGTTGCGGAACAGGTCGCCGTCATTGGCGTTGTTCAGGTTCGTCTGGAAGAACGACGCATAACCGCTTGCGTTGACCCACTTGATGTCGAATCCCAGGGTGTACTGGTTCGGATAATCGCCGCCGCCGTTTGGCGGCGCGTTGTGCGTCACCATCAGGCCCTGACTCTGAGTCAATGCGGGGAAGTTGAACACGCCCGAAGGCGCGCCGTTCACGATATCCGTTCCGAAACTGCCGAACGAATTGCCCTGGAAGAAACTCATCTGCGCAGGGCCTGTGGAAGAGAAGTCGCCGTCGAATTCGAAAACGCTGACGGCGGCAAATGCCCAACCGGTCGCCAGGGCGACCGCCAGCAATACCATCGTGATCTTGAGTTTCATGGCTGTTAGCCTTTGCGAAACAATAAAGAAGTTTGTAATGAGTCCGTCTTTGGGTGGACTGTGCAAGTCGCGGCGCAAACACGGTAGCGGGATGCGTTTCTGCCCCCGCTTGCGCCTGTCTGTGTCAGGTCACTGGGCCGAATCCCCGCACTCCAGCGTCAACCGGAGTCGGGAATCCCCGGCGCGTCTCTCACCAACAATATTAAGCACAATTCATGCCGTAAAGCGAATACAAAATAACCGGTTCGACACATCCTTGCTCAAAGGGTCATCGACAGCCTATCTGCCGCGAGGTTTGCTCAGCTTGAAGCCCTGCCGCTGGAGTGTCGGATCGGCGTTGGGATTGTAGGTTGTGTTGTCTGTGTAGATGATGTCGCCGCTCGAGTTCTGCCACCGCCGGGTCCACTCGTTCGAGCCCGTTTCGACCTTCCTCGTGAAAGGATTGACGTACTCCTCCTGCCCCGTCAGGTTCAGGTACATCTGCTTGTTGATCTCGGCGTTGACCGTTTGCTTGTTTTTCACAATCTCGGCATCCATCCGCCGAAGTTCGGCCTCGGTGATCTCAACCTGCTTGCGCCGCTTCGCCGACTCCCGAAGTTCGTTGTTCAGCCAGGTCATATTCCACTGCACCGATCCCTGAATAACGCCGAGCACAGGCAACCACGACTGGAACTCCGCGGCAGGCGCCCGATAGACGGAGGTGCCCATCCCCTGCCAAAGCCCTCCACCCAGCGCTCCCATATCCTCGATGGCGGTCACCAGTCGGGCCTTGTACGGTTTGCCGTTTTCCTCGAATGAGACGGTAACCATTAATGCATCGAATGTGAAACTGCTACGAAAAGGTTCTGACAGCGTCTTGATCGGCGCGGCGTGCAATTGCGCCAGTTTCGGCAACGGTTTGCGTTCCAGCACCTTCACATTGCGAGCGTTCGGGAAGACCCTTGGCAGAACGGCCTGAACGAGGTAACCCTCCGCGCCGAGTTTCGGCAGGACGATGACGTTGTTGAACACGGTACCAATCTGCGTGTAAGCCGCATACGGTTTGCCGCTGAGATCGGCATACAGAAGGTCCGGCAACCAACGCATCTGAAGAGTACCCGCGGCATCGCGCTTCAGCGTGATGTCCGCCTTCGCATCGGTGGCGTTGTGCGCGCCAACGGCGTCCGGGGAGTATCGCACAATACCACCTTCGACTTTCCAATCCTTCGGCACGAGCGCGGTGAACGCCTTCTCGCGGGGCTCGGTGAACCGGCGAAAGACAACCGTGGCCGGCCGCTTGCCGGTCGAAGCCGCCGGTTTCGCTGTCGTTGCTGATGGTTTCTTCGTTGGAGTCGCAACCTTTGGAGCGGGCTTTGTGGCATCCTGGCGCACAAGTCGCAGGCCTTCGCCCGAATCGTCGGTCAGTTCCAGTTGATTGCCGTTCAAAAAGCGGAAGTTCAAATAGATAACTTCGCTGTCGTTGTCCGGCCGAACGGTAATCCTGGCAGAATCGGCGGAAAATGCGCCTTTCACGGTTTCCTCGCCCGATCCCGTATTCATAATCCGTGTGAAGCGGCCCGCGGAGGTGAAGATGATCTTGATGGTGGCTGACTGGTTCTTGAACAGCCACGTACCCGCGAACTTCGAGGCCGGCACGGGCGCGGCGTGTGCGAGCACGGAAAAGGCCAACATCGAGACGCTTACGAGAACCGGACCGTAATGCACTTTCGCTTTCAGGATGAATCTCATGCGTTTACTCCCCAAAAACTACCGACCGGAAAAATGACGGAGGCTTGCTCATTGCTGTGGCCGCCCGGCGACATTCACGACAATGGTACGCTCCATATGCCTGATATTTCAACGTCCGCCGCAATTCCCGTTGAACGGTTCCGTCGTCGGCACGCCAAAATAAAGGCGTGTTCTCCCAGCCAACCGGGAACGCGCCGGTCGTCCACGGTGTAATAATCCCGGATGAAATAAGAAAGGACATCATCTTGGATTACACGTACATTGAGAAACTCGCCGCCGGCGTTCAGATACCGGACAAAGGCATCATCAGCACGACCGTTTCATCGGACGACAAGTTCAAGGTGATGTTGTTCGGATTCGACACCGGTCAGGAACTCTCCGAGCACACGGCGTCCGTGCCGGCCCTGATCCAGATAGTCAGCGGCAACGCGGACATCACCCTGGGCGAGGACCATCATCCCGGTCCGGCCGGCAGTTGGGCGCATATGCCCGCGAACCTGCCGCACAGCATCCTTGCCAAGGAGCCCACTGTGATGCTGTTGATCATGGCCGTCAAGTAGATACAGCCGGAATCCCTCCAAAGACGCCCCGCCGGGAAGTGAATCCCGGCGGGGCGTTTCCTTTTCGGTAAGCATACTGCCTTCGGAATATAAATATTTGGTCAGAGATTGAAATCCTCTTGAATATGCCGTACATTTGACTTGTTCGTCGCGAGCCCTACCGCGCCGTGCGGCATCGTTGCTTACGCGAACCTCTGTCCCGGATTCGGGCGGCGGGAAGTCACGGCGAGAGGACGGCAACCGTTGGCACACGCCAGTCGCTGGTCGTGGGTCGGTTTCTACCGTGTCCCCCCCTTCTGTTCCGAATCCCCAACACCGGAAAGACACCCGAAGGAGAGGTCAGCGTTATGAAGCCTGTCTGTTTCACCGTTCTCTTTCGCGTCGGGATCCTCGCGCTATTGACACAGTCCGTTGCGGCGCAGACGCCCGCATCGGTTACGCTCTCCGACGTCTACTCGCTTGTAGCCTCCACAACTACCGACAACAAGACCGGCATGAACGGATTCGATCAGCACCGGTCCATCGCCATGAACGCCAATCTGGGAAGCCCCTGGGCCGGAACGATGTACATTTCGCGCCGGGCTCAACCCACTCCGTCGGCCACGGCAATCGTGTTCTACTGGAAACCGACGGCCACCAACCCTTCGGCCGCGCCCGGATCAGGAACGTTGAAGCCGGTCGGACCGGACCTGACGCACCCGGACGGCATTTTCGACAACGCCGTCATCAAGACCGCCGGATTTGATCCCGCCGCCGGCAACTCGTTCTGGGGGATCGGGGTGGGTGAGGACGACTACGTCTACCTCACCGGCCTGACGGCCGGTAAAGTCGTGCGGTGCCATCCGGACGGCACGAACCCCGTTCTCGTCGTGGCCAGCGGATTTCCCCGGGTCCGAACCATCTACGTTACCGGCAAGGGAATTGACACGCGCATCTGGGGCATCAAGGACAATGTCTACCCGCCGGCCACAACGACAGTGGAACGCTGGAAGCCGACCGCCGTGGACGGTTTCGGAGGACCTGTCAGCTTCATTCAGGAGATTCTGTTCGCACCTGCTGAAGCGGTGAACCAGATGCACCAGTTGGTTGTCGACTCGGCACAGACCGCCGTTTTCTTCGGGCAGTACTTGAGCGGACAGCCGTATACACAGGTACCGCCGATGAAACGGAGCCTGACGGGCGTCGAGGACACCCTGTTCACCAGTGGCGCACTCAGTTCCGGCATCATTCGAGCCTCCGCCACCGGGATAGACAGCGAGGACCGCGTGGTCTACTTCGGCATGTCGCAACCCAATCTGGATTGGGGCATCGCCGCAGTCGATCCCGTCACAGGGGCAAACCTCACGACAAACACGTCATCCTCCGGCGGATTCTATTTCCTGTCGCCGTCCGGAGTGGTATCTTCCAGTCTCGATTACGACAACTTCGTCTATATGTCCCGCTACTCCGACCGCCACTTCTTCTACGCTTACAACAGGGCTTACGTCTCTCCTCTGAATGACGGATCAACGGTCATCGGGGTGTTTGGCACGGACGTGCCGGCTCCGGCGCCAAAAGGCGTGACGGTTTCAAATTCCGCAGTTGCCGGAACTCTTGTCATCAAGTGGACACTGAAAGATCCGGAATCGATCGGCGTCGATATCTACCGGTCCGGGATTTCAGGCACACTCGGCACAAAGATCAATGCAAGCCCGCTGACCGGCGGTTCATATGACGACACGGGGCTTACAGAAGGGGCGACGTTCTACTACACCGTCCGCACCGTGTGCCGCGATCCGTTCACGAACACCAACTACACAAGCGTAAACACCGATCAGCATTGGGGCATTGTCCGCGTGCCGGGTGTGCCTGATCCACCGGCCAACCCGTCCGCCGCGGACAAGGGAGACGGTTCCGGGGTCCTGATTGCGTGGACCAACCCGCCAGCCGACGTGGACAGTATACGTGTTTACCGCTCGGAAGCCGGGGGAATCCTGGGAAGTCTCGTGAAATCAGTCTCCCCGGTCACTCCCGGAGCGAACGGCTCTTGGCTGGACGACACGGTCGCGATGGGTTCAGCATACTGGTACACCGTCCGGGCGGCCAACGGCGCCGGCCAGGAGTCGCTGAACACCAACCAGGTAAGCGTTACGGCTACCGACACGGTGGCTCCAGCGTTCTCCGGTGTTACCGCTACCAAAGACCTTGGATATCCCGGCCTCCGGTTGACCTGGACAAGCGCCGTCGACAACACCTATCCGATCACGTACAACATCTACGTCGCGCCCGCCGGGGGAAGTTTCGACTTCTTGCACCCCACCGCATCGACCACGACAACAGCGGGCGTGTATGACCTGGGCAACATGACGCTCCGCCAGACGTACTACATCGTCATCCGTGCTTGTGACGGCGCAGGCAACGAAGAGAAGAATACCGTGACGGTTTTCGGAACACCCACCCGCGTCATCGTGGACTCGGACCAGAACGGCGGCATCAACGTGGACAAGGTGGACCCGCAACCGGACCCGGCGTATCCCGCCCTGATACCGGCGCCCATCAACATTCCAAAGTCGCAGGCGCCGGACCTGGTGCCGACGGGATACCTCGGCAAGATTTTCTATTACCAGACCAATGACAATCCCGGCAAGGTGAAATACACCATGCCCATTCCACAGGCAGGCACGTATGAGATTGCCACCACCTGGTCGCCGTGGAGTGCCATCTACTCGCTGAACTACTGGTACCACATCACCTATCCGGACGGCTCTACCGAGGATGTGCAACTGGACCAGTGGGGAGGCGGCGGCAACGTATGGCGCCTGCTCTCCACCAGACAATTGACGCCCGGAACGTTGACCATCGTCGGCGATGCGTCCCAGATCACCACCGGCGAATCGCAGTATTGGAACGTCTCCGGAGCGGTGAGAGCCTACCTCCCGCCGCCGAGTCCGGTTTCCATCTATCGAGCAACCGCGCCCCCGACCATCACGTCGTTCGTCCCGTCGGAGTGGGCGAACGTGCCGCCACTCAGTCTAAACCTGACTCCGCAGATTGTTACCGGCGCGGTGAACTGGACAGGACCGGCGGACTACAGCAGTCAGGTGTACGCGATGTGGGACGACACGAACCTGTACCTGGCGGTAAAGGCCTCGGATGATGTCGTTTCCCTGTCGGACGGGACCGACTACCTCATCTGGTTGCGAGACGCGCTGGATCTGTTCATCGGTCTCACTAACCCGCAGGAACCTCGAACGCTGTACGATGCCGCCGATTTCGAGGTTGTTCTTTCGGCCACTGAAATCGGTGGAACGCTCGGCGGATACTGGTACTGCTCGCAGAATCCGACTCTTACGGGAGCCACGAGTAACGTGACTCTGCAACGGACAACCGGCGGCTACACGCTGATCGCCAGAATTCCGTGGGCCGATCTGGCGCCGGGTATGACCCCGACCGCCGGTCAGGTGATCGGATTCAACCTGCACGGAATCGACAATGACCAACCGGCCGCGGCTCAGGACACCGTTTTCAGCCTGTCGGAGAAGTCGGGAAGTTCGATCAACCCGGCCAACTGGTTGCAGGCGGTTATGTTGGGAACACCGCCGCCTGTCCTTGGCGACCTGAACAGCGATTCCCTGGTAACAGGGGCTGATGCCGTGATTGCGCTCAGGATAGCCGGCGGTCTCGAAGCCCTGGGAGCTCGATTGAACCAGGCCGACGTCGCTGGAGGGGACAGCGTGGTCAACATTCTGGACGCGGCCCGCATCCTCAGAAAGGTGAACGGGCTCGATACCTTCTAGCGGTATACACAACACCTTGCGAAGGCCGGGAGCGTATGATGTGTCCCGGCCTTCCAGGGGGCGGGAAAATGAAAGTAAAGAAAGGACGAGGAGGATTCACACTGATCGAACTGCTGGTGGTTATCGCCATCATCGCGATACTGGCGGCTATCCTGTTCCCGGTCTTCGCCAGGGCGCGCGAACGAGCCAAGGCATCGGCCTGCCTCTCCAACATGAAGCAGTTGGGCACGGCCGCGCGGTTGTACGTTGATGACTATGACGGAATGCTGGTACCCTACAGCATCGCCATACGGACACCTGCCGGCACGGTAAGCAGTCGCTTCACCAAACTGCTTGAACCTTACACCAAGAACCTGGAGATATTCACTTGCCCGTCGGATCACCTGGACAGGACGCAGTTGACCAAACTGGCCCCCTACCCGACGACCTATGGAGTCAACTGGTATATCTGCCGTGAAACGGGCGATTACTGGGGCACCCCCGGACGCTCCGAAAAGAGGGTGAAAGAACCATCAGCGACGATATGGGCCGCCGACACAGCCGCTATCACCACGCCCTCGGCCGGCCTTGCCGCCGAACTGTGGAAGGAGGACATGAGATACGCCCGAACGCTGGACATCTACTACTTCTACCTTCCCAACAACGCGGAGACCGGCGCCCAGACCACGGAAGGTTTCTTCATTCCGGCTTCGTGGTCGGGCTTGATTGTCCGCCCGTTTCCCCGCCACAACGGAAGGACGAACTGCATGTTCTTCGACGGGCACGCCGCATCGGTTCCAGCGAGCCAGTTCGACCCTAAAGTCACCAAATGGAATACCCCGGAATGCTTTTGGGACAATCCGACCAAGGCGCCGTGACAATAGCCCGATGAAATCCGTACGGCCCGTTCTCCTGCGTGGGGACGGGCCTGTCTTCGCCTTGCCGATCCGCGCGCCTCACCCATACAGTTAGCCTGTGCAATGGCGCACACTACCACACAGGAGACGCAGACTTGAGAGAAGTTGTAGTCACAAGCGATTTGACGCTGGACGGTACGGAAATGCGGGACACGAGGCTGGTTGTTGTGGCGTCCCACGTCACCATTGACGGCAAGGGCGCGACGCTGATCGGTCCCGGAACACCCGGAAATCCCGAGTCGCTGGAAACGGCGGGCGTCGGGATTACAGCGCGAGGATGCCATAACGTCACGTTGAAAAACATCAAGGCAAGGGGATTCGCCACCGGACTGGTCCTCACCGACTGCCGTGGGTGGCTGGTCGAAGACTGCGACTTTTCCAACAACTACCACAACCCCCAGCACGGTTGGGGCGAACTGCCGGCGCGCGGAGGAATCGTGCTCGTAAACGTCAGCGAGTCAGTGTTCCGTAACAACCGCGCAAACAACGTTTGGGACGCGTTGAACATGACTGACTGCGAGGACAACGAGTTCTCGGACAACGACTTTTCGCACTGTTCCAACGTGTGCGCCAAACTGTGGACCTCTTCGCGCAACCGGTTCGTGCGCAACAACCTGTCGTACGGGCTCAGGATTGACCGCTCCATCGGTGAGGTGCACGCGAGGGACTCGACAGGCGTCCTGATTGAGAGCGCTTCGAACGACAACTACTGGTATCAGAACGATATCACCTACGGCGGAGACGGCGTCTTCATCCGGGTGCTGAACGGCTGGCTCTCGACCGGCAACGTGTTCATCGAAAACGACACATCCTACGCAAACAACAACTGCGTGGAGTGCTGGAGCCCCGGTAACGTGTTCATCCGAAACAAGGCAAACCACGGATCCTACGGATTCTGGATGGGCGGAAGCGACCGCTCGGTGATCATCGGCAACGAATGCGCTTTCAACGGGATGCCGGACGAGCATCAGAACGCCCCGGTCTCAAAGGAAATGGGCTTTGCCGGCATTATCTTCGCCGGGGGCACGGGAACCCACACCATCGTCGAGGGCAACTGGTGCCACCACAACGGCGCGGGAATCGTGATACAGGGCGACGTCGCCAGCAGAGGTGCAAGATGGAATATCCACCACTGGATCATCCAGAACAACAGGCTTGAAGACAACCGGCGGGCGATGTGGCTGGAACTCGCGGATTGGGTGTTCATCGGCCCGAACGAGTGCCGAGGGAACGCGGAGGAGGACTACATCCACGAGGTCACGCGACTGGTTCGCGAAGTGCCGTCGGATGACATAACCGTTGCGCCGGTTGCGCGGTTGGAAGGTCCGACCAATGCTTCGGTGGGACATCCGGTTGTGTTCGACGCTTCGTCCAGTTATGATCCACAGGAAAAGCCTCTGACTTTCCAATGGGACATTGACGGAAAGACGTTCGAGCAGTCCGCTGTCACTCTTGCATTCAGCGAACCAGGATTCCATCGGGTTGGGCTGACCGTCAGCAACGGTACCTTTGCCGGGCTGGCGAGCCTGGACGTACTGGCGGTCGATGATTCCGCCGGCGAAACCGGCACCGAGTTCGAGGCAGGAAAGTGGTCCGCGGAAGCGAACGGAGTTCCGTCTGACATCGTCCGTTTCTCGAACTGCACCGACGCATTGGTCGGCAAATACTCACTTCACTTTGCGCCGGAGACGTATGCAGGCGGGGAAATTGCGGTCACCTATCCGAAGACGCGCGACGCCGCCTGGGACCTTTCGGGCAAAACGAAACTCGTGTTCTGGATGAAACTGATTAATCCCAATATCCCCATCGAGAACGCGGTGAACGGGCACGTCACCATCGACCTGCGCGGAGACGACGGAGACATCCGGTTTGTGGCGAAGAACTACAACGCGTTCTTCCACGGCTCCTACAACGAAGCCCGTTCCAACTGGCGCTTCGTGGAGGTTCCGATCCGCGGCGAAAGCGCCGACTGGGTGTGCGAAACGATCGGCGAACCGAGCCCGGGAAGAATCCACGCCATTCGCCTGTCCGTCACATCCGCGGGCGACAAGCCGTTCCGGGTGTGGCTGGACGGGTTGAGGTTCGAATAATACCGTCAGGAGAAACCTATGGATACATTGCGTGATCATCTGTGGCTGTGGTGCCACGCGGCCGGAAGCCACAACCTGGAGTGGGACTTGCCGGCTCCGTCCAGCATCACACCGGCCCAGGCGGCCGAATATATGGGCATTCCGAACGCCATCATGGTCGTTTACGGCGGAAAACCCGAGCCTCCGTTTGACGGTCCCGCCGCCGAAATGGCGTCGCTGAAGCGCATCGTGTGGTCCATCGTGGGCGATTCTTCGTCCACACGGAACGACGAGCAGACCGACCTGGAGGAAGTCGTGCGCCTGGCCGGCAGGTTCCCCAACATAGCAGGCGCGATGATGGACGATCTGTTCCACGACCCGGACGACAAGGGCTCGATCAGCCGCTTCAGCCCGGAAGATATTGCCGGCTTTCAACAGAGGCTGAGGTCGCAGGCCAGCCCGCTGGAATTGTGGACCGTTGCCTACCAGCATGACCTGCAACGTCCGGTGCGTCCGTACTTCGACCACGTCGACGCGGTGACCTACTGGACGTGGCACGCGCGCGACATTCCCAACATCGTGGAAAAGTACCCGCTACTGGAGGAGATTATCCCGGACCGCAAACGTCTGCTGGGCTGTTATATGTGGGATTACGGCACTCACGCTCCGATGCCGGTCGACATGATGCGCTTCCAGTGCGAAACGGGCCTGAAATGGCTGGAGGAAGGCCGGATACAGGGAATGATCTTCCTTGCCAGTTGCGTGTGCGACCTGGACCTGGAAGCCGTCCAATGGACCAGAGAGTGGATCGCGGCCAACGGGTAATCAACATCGGTGGTCTCGGACACAAGGGTAACGAACTCCGTGCGTCCGAGACCACCATCGACATCTACATCCCCTCCTCGCCCCACGAACCCAGCGGTGCGCCGGGCGGTGGAACGGCGGCGGGTGGCGGCTCGGGAGCATTCGAAAGCGGCCGCGACAGGTGGCGGCTGATGAGGTCCGCCAACGTGCGGTTGTACGCCTTTTGCACGGCATCCCCTTTCACTGCCACCAGTCCATCCCGCAAGATGACCAGCGCCGCGTCAACGCGCGAGCGGACCGCCAGAGGAGCCGAGGTATTGGACGCCAGGCCCACCATCTGCGTCACGACGACGTCCTGAACCACGCGGCGGATTTCGGCGGTGCGTGGTGACTTCGATGGCTTGCCTCCAAACGCCGTTCCCGCGAGCGCTTCCAGCACAACCTCCAGTCCGGGGCGTTTCGAGTCGCGGCGGTGGAAATCCACCAGACGGGCACACCGCTCCGGGTTCAGCAAGCCTCCGACAACCATCTCCGCCGCACTGCGAGCCGCGCCCAGGGCATCGAACGCCGGGCCGGTCCCGCTCTTGAACATCTCGTTGTTGCGGTCCAGACCGT
Organism: Armatimonadota bacterium; assembly: GCA_029564025.1. Taxonomy (GTDB): domain Bacteria; phylum Armatimonadota; class DTGP01; order JAKQQT01; family JAKQQT01; genus JAKQQT01. The sequence continues at coordinate 28,250 of JAKQQT010000497.1, forward strand.
AGGGTCTCGGCGGCAGTCGTTCGAGCACCGACTCCGGGATATCTAGTTCGTCGGGCGACAGGCACGCCAGCACGGCTCGAAGGGCTTTCGTCTGCTGTTCGCCGTCGATGATTGTGACCGCCGGCCCGGGGCCGAATGCAGTGTAGGCGTTGTAATCGACACCACCAACCATTTTCAGCGCGGCGGTCAGTTGGAAGCGATGGTGGAAGTAGACCGGCGCGAACGTCTCTTCCAAACGGGCCAGCGGGATGCCGGGCAGGATGTTGTGCGCGCCGAACCGGTCCAGGGCGATGCGGCGGACGCGCATGGCGTGTTGCAGGCCGACCACCGGGTCGTCCCCGTTGTCCCACATCGTCGCCCGCGGATTTGCCGCGCCGGCGCCTCGCGCGTCGTTGTCGGCGAGGAAAGCGAACCCCTTGCGGTCAGCCTCGTCCAGAATCGCCTTCAGTCCGGCGCTTTCGTCCGCGCCGGACGGGAACTCCGTGTAGGCGTAACGGGCCGCCAGCACGTCCCACGGACCGAGGCCGACATCGTAAGCGTTCGAGAAGTCCAGATCACCTTTGGGTGTGATACTGACGCGGGGCGCCGGGTAATCCATCACGCTCGCGCACCCGGGCGTGGCGCTGGCGGCAAAGTTGTGCGCGAATCCCAGCGTGTGGCCCACTTCGTGCACCGCGAGTTGCCGGATGCGGGTCAGCGCCAGCTGAATCGGATCGTCCTGTCCGCCCTTGCCGGTCTTGTCCGCTCCGGCCAGTCCCTCAAAGATCAGCCGAACCTGACGCAAGCGCTGGGACTCCAAAATCGCGTGTCCCTTGATGATTTCGCCGGTGCGCGGGTCCACGATGTTGCGCCCGTAAGAGGAACCCCGCGTGGTCCGATGGAACCATTGGATAACGTTATGGCGCGCATCCAGAGGGTTCACGCCCTCGGGTAGCAGTTCCACCCGGAAAGCGTCCCTGAATCCGGCTGACTCAAACGCCTTGGCCCACCAACCGGCGCCCTCGAGGATGGCCGAGCGGTATGGCTCCGGCACGCCGGAATCGAGGTAGTAGACAATCGGTTTCACCGGTCGCGAAAGCTTGTCCAGCGGTTCTGCCTTCTCAAGCCGAAACCGCTCGATGTAAGCCTCGTCCAGCGGGGCATCCGCCGGGGCGGAGAAGTTCAGGAACGGAACCGGATACGAGCCGCACCTGGGATCGTGCCGGCGCGGTTTGAAGCCCTCGTCCGGCAAGCGAACCAGCGAATGATGTTGGACAATCGAGATCGCCTGCGGAGCAGGAACGGTTTTACCCATCGTTTCGCCCGGCTTGGCGGAGGCGAAGGTGAGGAACGCCTCGAACTCAAGGTTGTCCGGGAAGACCAGGCAGTTTCCGGGGTCCAGCACGCTCCGGTTGGCGTCGAGGGCATACCCGCCGTTGGCGGCCAGTTTGCCGGCGGAATCGTGGGCGTCGCGAACGACGAACGAAGTGAAATCCACCAACGCCGAACCGTCGATGTCGACAGAATCGACGGGACCGGACCAGAGGACAGAAGGAGGGAATGATTGGGCAACCGATGTTCTCTCGGCTGGATTATCCGACACCGCGCGGTAACCGGTGTTTACCGCCTCGACCAGCAACTTGCCACCGATGCGGCGGAAACGTACCACATGCGTCCGGCCCAGTTCACCGCGGTCCAGCCCCGTGGCGGTCTGCCCGATTCCCGTCGACAGACCTTCCGTGTATATGAACTCGCCGATGAGGCCGGTTTTGTCGGTGGGCGGCGGCAGTTTCAGCCACAGTCGGCCCGCATCGTGGTCGATAAACGTGGTCAGCAGTCCGTCGTAATGCTCCCACTTCGCCGTTTTCTGCTCTATGGAGCCTTTCGCCTTTTCCTGTCCCATTGCTGTCCCTGTCGCGCTCAACGCGCACAAAAGGAACAAAGCGAGGGGCATCCAACCGGTCCAGCAATCGGAAATGAACATTATCGTAATCCCTGTTTCTGAAATCCTCTGATCGACGGACGAAGCGGAGTTGCACGGTCCGTTCAATCCCATTATGTGCGGAAAGAGCGTTCAGCAAGACCGAAAGGCCGAATGAATGTAACAGGCCCTCGCTGTATCCGCGGCTCCATCCAGTCACAATTGTGTATGGAGGCGTCTATGACCACGGAACCATCAACGACTCGGGAAGAGACGGTTCGATCGATACATGAGAATGCATCCCTGAACGCGGGTTACATCACGATGAACGCGCTGGCGGCCGTCATCGCGTGTTACGGCTTGTTGCAGGACAGCATCGCGGTAGTGATCGGCGCGATGGTTGTTGCGATGCTGTTGGGTCCGATCACCGGAATCGCGTTGTCGCTGATCAACGGAGACCTGTCACTGCTCAGGAAAGCCATGGTCGCCGAGGTCGCCGGTATTGCCCTGGTGCTTGCCATTTCGATCGTCATCGGACTGATACACCGCAATATGCCGTTGACGGGACAGATTCTTTCGCGCACCAATCCGAACGTACTCGACCTGATGATCGCGCTTGCGGGCGGAGCGGCGGGCGCCTATGCGACGGCTTCTCCCCGCATCAGTGTCGGCCTGGTGGGAGTGGCCATAGCAACCGCCCTTGTTCCGCCGTTGGCCACGGCCGGTATCTGCCTTGCGCGCGGCGAAGTGCGATTGGCCTTGGGTGGATTTCTACTATTCATCACCAACTTCGTGGCCATCCAGATTGCCTCGTCGATGGTCCTCATCTTCAACGGATTCCACAACACGGCCGAGGAACGCCCGGACCAACGGCGTATCCTGCTTCAGAATGCTGTCAGTTTCGTTCTGCTTTGGGCGCTTGCCGTGGGATTGAGCTACAATTTCCTTCAGTCCATGGCAGACCAAAGGTACAAGAACGAGACGCGGGAGAGGCTGGCGAAGGCTTTGAGCGCGTATCCGGGTTCACGGATCGAAGCGTTGAGGTTCCAGGACAAGGACGCGAACATCCTCGTGACGGCCGTATTGCGCGCCCCCTACTCCTTCACCCCACAGCGGGTTGCTGAACTGGAATCCACCCTCGCCACGTTCCGGGGGAAACAGCCGAGGCTCGTCGTGAGGTCGATTATCACCAAGGAAACGACGCGCTGGGGATACCTGCGCCAACCGGAAGTCCCGCATGAACAGGTCAAAACGGAGCCGGAGTGGTAAACGTTGCCCCGTTCTCTACAATGAACGAAAGACCCTTTGTGTTCTTTGAAGGAGACGAGTTATGTTCTGGACCAAACGAACGGCGGCAAGCGCCTTCTCCGTCGTAATGCTGACAGCCGCCGCCCTGGCTCAGCAGACGGCAACCGGCATCGTGTTTGACGACGCCAACGGCAACGGACTTCGTGATCCCGGCGAGGCCGGCCTCAAAGGCATTCGGGTATCCAATCAGCGCCAGGTTGTGAAAACCGACGAGAACGGCCGGTACAGCCTCCCCGTGGACGACAATACCGCCCTGTTCGTCGTCAAGCCGAAGGGATGGGCATCGCCGCTGGACCGCAACAACATCCCGCGTTATTACTACATCCACGCCCCGAAGGGATCGCCCTCGTACAATTACCCGGGCGTTTCGCCCACTGGCCCCCTGCCTGCTTCCGTCGACTTCCCCTTAAGGAAGCAAAAAGAATCGAAAAAGTTCACTGCCCTGTTCCTTGGCGACACGCAAACAACCGGGGCGAACCAGACCCGTTACCTCGCCCACGATGTCGCGGAAGAACTGGCCGGCGTGAAGGCGGCTTTCGGCGTGACTCTGGGAGACGTGGCGAACAACGACCTGACGGTATTCCCGCGCAACGCCGCCGTGATGGGACGCATCGGAATCCCCTGGCATAACGTGCCGGGCAATCACGACATGAACCACGACGCTCCGACCGACAAGGATTCCGCCGAAACGTTCCGCGCCAACTACGGACCGGAATACTACTCGTTCGATTACGGCGATGTCCACTTCCTCGTGTTGGAGAACATCAAGTGGATCGGCAACGGCTACCACTGCTGGCTCGGTCCTGAACAAATGGAATTTGTGAAGAACGACCTGGCTTTCGTCCCGATGGATCAACTGGTCGTGTTGATGATGCACATCCCGATCACCCAACTGGAAGACAAGGCCCAGTTGTTTGACTTGCTGAAAGGCAGAAAAAACCTGTTTGCCGTTGCAGGCCACACGCACGACATGAGGAATCAAATGCTTGGCAAGGAAGCGGGCTGGAGCGGCGAGAAGCCCTTGCATCTGCTGATCAACGGTACAAGTTGCGGAGGCTGGTGGACGGGCGCGCACGATGAGTACGGTCTGCCGCATTCCACCATGGGCGACGGGACGCCCAACGGGTATGCGATCGTTACGTTCAACGGCTCGGATTACTCCTTCAGATACAAGGCGACCCGGCGTTCCGACGGTTACCAGATGAACGTTTATGCTCCGGAGATCGTGATGAGGGAAGATCTCACCAAGACCGAGGTTGTGGCCAACATCTGGTCGGCTCTGAAGTCGGACCTGGTGGAGATGCGCGTGGACGGCGGATCGTGGGCGCCGATGGGCTTCCAACCGCGTGTCGATCCGTTCTACGCCGCCGCCGCGGCCGAGGAGAAGGCGCAGAATCAGCCCTCCGGCCAGAAACTTCCCAATCCCGAAGACTCCTCGCACACATGGGTCGCGAATCTGCCGGCCAGACTCGATGTCGGAATGCACCGCATCGACGTTCGCTGGAAGGGTGACGCGGGCTTTCGCATCTTCGAAGTGCAGTAAGCCATCCGCCGCGAATCGGTGGTTGACACTTGACCGGGCTGTTCCATCGCCATCGAAGGGACAGCCCGTTGTCGCCTGTGCCGAACGCTGTGCTTTGAGCGCGGATGTAAAATGACTATCATCAGACCAACCGGAATACCGTTGGTTTTTGGAGAATCATCAAAGGACGTTGCGCACTCACAGTGGTGAGAATCCTCGCGCGCACAGACAGGGGGAACCATTGAGTAAAGCCAGGAGCACGAACACCGCGCCGACCGAGACCGGCGCCGACAAGAACGACGAGAAGACACAGAACGGAGCGGAGTCCGACATCTTTCTGGATGCCCTGTCCCGCATGGAAGCCGCGGCGAAGGTGACGCACACGTCGCCCGAGGTCCTCGAACGGCTCAGCCGTCCGCACTATGTTTTACAGGTGTCGATTCCAGTACGCATGGACGACGGCTCCCTGCGCGTGTTCGAAGGCTACCGCGTGCGGTACGATGACAGCCGCGGCCCGGCCAAAGGCGGCATCCGCTACCACCCGGACGTCAACCTCAGTGAAGTGAAAGCCCTCGGATTCTGGATGGCATTCAAGTGCGCCGTGGTCGGCATTCCCTTCGGCGGCGGCAAGGGCGGCATCGTGGTCAATCCGAAGGAACTTTCCAACATGGAGTTGGAGCGCCTGAGCCGCGGTTTCATCCAGCAGATCGCCGACTTCATCGGTCCCGACCTGGACGTTCCCGCCCCGGACGTGTACACCAACCCGACCATCATGGGCTGGATGATGGACGAGTATTCCAAAATCACGCGCACACACTCCCCTGCCATCATCACCGGAAAGCCCATCTCGCTGGGTGGAAGCCTGGGCCGCGATGATGCCACCGGGCGCGGCGGATACTACTGCATCAAGGAACTGGAAAAGCGAAAGGGATGGTCGCCGAACGGTATCAACGTCGCCATCCAGGGTTTCGGTAACGCCGGCCAGCACGTGGCGAGGCTGTTGCACGCCGACGGATATCAGATCGTGGCCGTCAGCGATTCCGAAGGCGGCGTGTACCGCGAGGAAGGGCATAACATACCGGCCCTGATGCGCACCAAGCAGATGAGCGGGCGTCTCCTGACCGAAGGCCAGATCATCACCAACGCCGAACTTCTGGAACTGCCCGTGGACATTCTGATCCCGGCGGCGCTGGAAAACCAGATCACGCGGCACAACGCTTCCCGCATCAAGGCGAAAACCATCGTGGAACTTGCCAACGGTCCGACCACCTCGGAAGCCGACAAGGTGCTCCACAAACGCGGCGCCCTGGTGGTGCCGGATATCCTGGCGAATGCCGGTGGTGTGACGGTGAGCTACTTCGAATGGGTGCAGAACCGGGCCGGTTTCTACTGGACAGAAGAGGAAGTGCACGACCGGTTGTATTCGATCATGTCGTCCTCCTTCTCCGCGGTGTACGACCTGGCGCAGAGGGAAAGCCTGGACATGCGCACGGCGGCCTACGCCCACGCGCTGAGCCGCATCGGCGCCGCCATCGAAGCCCACGGCACGCAGGACTACTTCATCTCGCAGGACTGACACCAGGCGGATAAACGGAATGAAAATGAAGCCCGGGAGGATATCCTCCCGGGCTTCCGTTCGATCACCGGCGGAAACCTGCAAGAAATCGACGTGACGAGGCTATCAGGGATTCGCTTGGTTCGCCTGCTTGATGGAACGGACAAACTCGGAACGGAGGTTCAGGCTGACGGTCCCTCCATCATCGTCCTGCCTGGTCTGCATCGCCACGACGAATTTCTTGCCCGACCGGTCTGTCTTGGCCTCGTAACCTCCGTCGTCTTCGGATTTATAGGGACGCCGTGACTTCAGTTCTGAATGATACGACTGTGTACCGCTACCACTTGGCTGGTGCCTGTAGGTCAACCTGTTTCTCTTCGATGTCAGCTTCTTCAGTTGAGTATCTTTACGGGAGGAGGTCGTCTTTATGCCGGTCATCAATGCATCCCTCAGCCCCATCTCTTCGGCCGGACCCGGAACAGGCTTGCATCGGGCAATCCCGGTTTTGCGACCGATACGCTGGCTGGTCGTGATGAGGCCGAAGTCGTACACCGCCCCGTCCACCCTTCCCCTGCTGATGAAACGGTCATGCACATAGATTGTTGTTGCGTATACCGTGCCGAAAGGACTGATGAACGTAACGCTCTGCGCCTGCCCTCCGTGCGCATTGTCATACAGGGCGTGGCCGACAGTCGCAATGGTGCGCGCTCCGACCACGAAACCCGACACTGATGCCTGGTACCCGTCCGGAAACACTGAAACGATGTCTCCGACGCATCGCAAAGGATACGGAATCGTGGTTGCGTCTCCTTCATATTGCCGTCCGTAGGACGGACCCGGGAGCCTGTCGCCCGGTATAACTCGCGGCGAAGAGAGGACGAACCGCGTGAATCCTGTAGGAGCCTTGCCCGCTTGGATGACAGGCCTGGCAAGCGGTACCGGCTCGACTGACGCTTCGGTATTCGACGCGGACACAGCGATCGCCAGGGCCAGGCCGATTACAGGAAGGAATACTCGTTTCTTCATCGTCGATGCCTCCTACCAGGTGATGAGAATCCAGCCGTCCTGGCCCTTGTTGCCGGGCGCGGAGGCTTCGCCCATCACCGTGGCGCCCCAGCCGCCTTCTCCATATGTGTCGGACTTGGGCAGTTCGATGGTGCCGACAATGCCGATGGTCGGACCTCCGTCGCTTTCACCATCCCAACCGAAACGACGGATACCGGTTGATACCAGCACCGCTTCGCCGCCAATGCCGCCCGCACCGTCTGTACCGCCTGAAGGTCCGGCGGCTCCACCGATACCGCCCTGACCTCCTTTGGCCCGTCCGAGAACCGCGCCGTTGCTGAGCCGCACCATCGTGCTGTCCACGCCGATCGTACCGGTACCGCCCGGATTCGAGCCGGAACCGGCTACACCTCCCGCCCCACCGGTGCCAACGGTGAACCGGTAGACCTCGCCGGGCGTCACGGGAACGATACTGCGAAGGTATCCGCCCCCGCCTCCGCTGCCGCCCGTGCCGCCGTTGACCTCACCTCCGGTGATGGCGCCTCCACCGCCACCTCCGCCGCCCGCGCCCGCCCAGATCTCAACGACGATAGCGCGCACACCGGACGGACAGGTCCAGTCTGTCGTCTCGCGGATCGGAAGGAGCCCTTGAAGCGTTGCCGCCATGCCGGTAATGACGGCAGTTGTCTGGATACTGCCGTCCGGGAAGACGATGCCGCCTCCTGGCCGAACAGCCCCGCCGGTGTTGACAGATCCCGCGACACCCGCGTCGCCCCTCACTTCCAGGTATCCTGGCCCACCGCCACCTCCGATGTATACCGCCCCGGCTCCTTCCCACGGATTCAGATAAAGGTTTTCGCCGGACTGGATGTGAAGGCGTCCGGTTGATCGTAACCCGTTTCCGTCCAGCCGCATCGAGCCCGATCCGGATATCAACGCGCCGGAAGCCGTGGCGTCACCGGCCACGTCCAATTTCGTCTGCGGAGTACCGGTTCCGATGCCGACGTTGCCGCCAGGCACTATAGCCAATCTGCTTGCGATACCATCGCCAATCTCCAGGCTATTGTCGGGTTTCTTGCCGATGCCCCACTTAATCGTTCCGCGGTCGTTGAAGTGAATGCTTGCCCACTGTGGCGCTGTGTCTCCGCTTTCTAGCGCGATGACAGACGGTTGGTCCGCTGGTCCCTTCACTGTCAAGCGCTGAGCGGGACTGGTCGTCCCAATTCCGACGTTGCCCTGCCTGAGACTTAATAACGTCTGGAGTGTTGGAGTCGAACCAAAACTCACAGGATTCGAAGAGGTAGCCAGGCTGAGTCTGCCGTCAGTGGGTGCCCAGCGTATTTCGGCCGGATATCCATCCAGCGTTGCCTTGTTCAGCGTCGGTGAATAACCAAAACCTATCACCTTGTTGCCGCCGCTGTGAAAGGCCAGTGAACTACCTATCCGAAATGCGTCCGTGCATACCGACGTTCCAATGCTCACGTTGCCGCCCACTGAATACACATTCGGCATTGCCAGCGCATACGGAACTGCTCCGAAGGGAAGCCTGGGCGTCATTTCCGCGTCATCGCCGATTTTGACGCCGACGTAGTACTGGCGGTCAAAGGTGACTGAGGGGGGAATTGCGGTCGTGTCACCCAGCATCGTGGCCATGTTGCCGGATGACACCGCGACACCCTTGGTCTCGGTCCAGAGGGCGGTTCCACCAGTGTCGACATCATAGAGTGACATTGTGATTTGTGTGCTTCCATTTACCGGCGATCCTGCCGCTGTCGTCAGTCGTGCCTGGAAGGGGATAACGCGCGGAACCTGTGCTGATGCAACGGCACATAGTGCGAAGAGAACAAGTAGGGACACCGGCAGAAGCCGGTTGCTGGAGTGCGACCGATTGCCGGCCGCGTTTTCGAGGAATCTCACGATTATACCTCCGGTCATTCACAGGGCAACCGTTTACGCGTGGAAAACGTCCACCACAAAACGCTATTCGGACCGGCTCTCCCGGGGCCGGTGATAGCTCATTGATACCTCATTTCGAGGCTCCAAGCAAATCTCCTGAAACCGACCACCAATCTAATATGCAAGACGTATATGTATTATTATCCATCACTAGTCCGGTTGCGTCTGTGATTGTTACACCCGTGCTTGAGGGCAAAGGCATAACCGTTCCCTGAACGGTTACGGTGTTTGCGAAGTCTTACCGGGCGGCCTAGCATGAAGGTACAGGCACACCATCGTTGGTCCCCGCGTGTGGCCGCTGTCGCCAGCGGCGCCCCTGGCAGTAAGGAGTCAGCATGTTCAGAAGCATATTCGCCGCGTTGTCGGTCCTCTTGTTTGTCGTTGGCACGGCTCTGGCTCAGACGCCGGTTCCCGAGGTCACCGCCGCCTTCTTCGATACGCCGCCGGTGGTGGACGGCAAACTGGACGACGCTTGCTGGGCCGGGGCCGGCAGGGCGGAGCCGTTTCAGTCCACAACCCGTGACAAGACCGTGAAGGAACAGACCACTGCGCTGGTCGGGTACGACGGGTCCAACCTGTACGTGGGATTCGTGTGTCTGGAATCGCGGATGGCCGGGACGCGCGCGGAGTACCTGAAGGACGGAGGGCCGGTATGGCTGGACGACTGCATCGAGTTGTTCGTCGCGCCGCACGGTGCCGCCAGCCGCGGCAACTACGTTCACTTCGGCGTGAACATCGCCGGCACAAAGAGCGCGGAACGAACCGATCACGGTCCGTCCGCGATGGCGTGGAAAGCCCGCACCGCAAAGGGATCCGACCGCTGGACCGTCGAGATCGCCATCCCGTTCTCCACGCTGAAACCGCTGGACACCAGCGTGGATTGCTGGCGCATCCAGTTCTGCCGAAACGAGATCCCGTCGGGCGACGGCACAAGTTCGTGGTCGCGGATAGACAGCAGTTTCCACGACTTCTGGCGGTTCGGCAATCTGTTGCCCGATCCGAAGGGTTACCGGTTCACACAAAGCCGCGGTACCCTGCGCGATCTTTCCGTGTCGTCCAATGCCGTCGGTACCGGGTTCCCGTCCGACACGCCTCCGATTCCCCGACCGGACACACCGATCATCCCGGCGCCGAGACAGATGAAAGCCCGCGAAGGTCGGTTCGACCTCACTCCGGAGACGCAACTGGTGGTCGGCGACAACGCGGCGAGGATAGACCTTCGCGCCGCCGAGGAGATCAACCAGGAAGCCCTGAAGGTACTCGGCTTTGCCTTTCCAATCGTGAAAGCATCGGAGATGAAACCCGGCGCTCCCGCCGTCCTGATCGGCGAACCGTGGCTCAACGACCGTGTGAAGGACTGGTG
>JAKQQT010000510.1 GCA_029564025.1 Armatimonadota bacterium
GGCGTTGTCGGACATCTTGTGGCCGAAGCCAACGTTGTAGATGGTCTCTTCCGCTTCATGCTTGCCGGGGTTCAGGTCCAGACCCGGAGTGGTGTTAACTGTCTCAACACCGAGGTTCAGACTGCTGGCCTTGAACAGGCCGACAGACACACCGGCGTTCCACTTTTCGATCTTGGTGGACTTGTCCTCGCGCAGAGGATCGGAGTAGTATCCGGAGCCGTTGGTTACAGACGGCATAAGGCCGCGCGTACCTGCAACGACGGACTCGTATTTGTCGTATCCGCCGTTCAGGGTCAGGCGGCTACCAAGCTTGAACGCCACGGTGCCGTTGTAGCCCTGGATGTTCGTCGGGTTCTTCCACCGTCCGATGTTGCCCCAGCTACCCGGAGCCGCAAAGTACGGATTGACCTTCTTGTAGCCGGCTCCGAGTTCGATTCCCTTGATGGAGAACTGAGCCTTGGCGTCGACAGCGTCCTTCAAACTGCGGTTGAAGATCGTGTCGTCGTCGTTGAACATGTTGGTCTTGCCGCGCTCGAACATATCAGTCGTCGCGTATTCGGCGGAGACCACCAAGTTGCTGAACGGGTTCATCGACAGGTTGGCGCCGTACACCGCCGCGCGGCTGACGTCCACCTTGCGGATGCCCGGGATGGAGCAACCGGGGTATTCGGACAGATTCGCGTTGTTGATACCGGCGGCGACCATGGTCAGGCCCAGGTTACTGCGCAACGGGAGCTTCATGCTGGCATGCACACCGGTCGACTGGGTCGCCGGGACAACCAGGTAGGGCAACGCGTCATACAGAACTTCGGGAACCGTGGGCAGTTCGTAACCGTTCAGGTCGTAGGAATACGGGGCGGTCGGGGTGAACCGACCGGTGCCGAACACAACAGGGTAGCCCGAGCCGGCGCGGCCGTAGCCGGTCAGCGCGGTGCCGTGTGTTCCACCGTAAGCCAGGAAGTTAACCGGACCAAGTTTGAACGCACCCTTGATACCTGTGAAGACAACGTCGCCGTTGTCCGTATTGGTAAGGTTGGTGTAGGTGTCGTGGTCCACGAGTTTCAGGGTGTACGGAGTGAACTGAACGCCCGTCTTACCCACTTCGATATTCGCCTTGGTGATACCGAGGTTGACCGGAGCGGACAGGTACGCCTTGTAAGGCGTCACTTCGGCGGCGGCGCTACCGATTCCCTGGTTGCCGTACGGGTAGGAGTAGTCGTCGGTGAATTGCGGCGCAGTCAAAGCTGTGGTCGCGAAGCCACCATAATAGTTACCCATCGAAACAACGGCGTTGGCCGTGATTTTGTCGTTAACCTTGCCCCGGATGTCCAGGTTCATATCGTAAAGAATCTGGGAGGCTTCCAGGAGGTTGTTCGTCCGGTTCAACGGGCGTCCGTCGTAATCGGTGGGGGTGATACCCTTGTCAAGGGTGTCGCGGTCCAGAGCCGACATGCGCGCGATGCCTGTCAGTTCGCCCGTGATTTTCACACGGTCGACTTCCTTTTCGAGGGCAACGACGCGATTGGTCAGACCGGCGAGATCCTTTTTCAGGGTATCCACTTCCACGCGAAGCATCGCCAACTCGGGACGAAATTCGTCGACGAGTTTCTGCACCGCAAGGAGGTCGCCTTTGGTAACATAACTGGAAAGATCAACCGGGGGTGTTGTTCCGGTAACCGGCGGTTTCGGCGGTGTCGGAATCTGGGCAATCTGTGTCCGGATGCTCTCTTCCAGTAGCGGAATCATGCGAGCGATAACCACGGCAAATTCATACCGTGTCATCGCACGCTTGCCGCCGTACATGCCATCGGGATAACCGATGATCAGGCCCCGCTGAGCGAGTGTATTCACCGAATCATACGCCCAGTGGTCCTGCGGCACGTCTGCGAACGGCGCCTGCGCGCGAACCATACCGGTCACCAAAACGATGCCGATCAGGCCCGCCAGAAGTCTCTTCATGCTCTTCCTCCTTAGGTATAGAAGCAGAGACAATCCGGCCGAGACGCAACATTCCGGTTCCCATCGGCGGTTGGTCAGTGTCCATGTTTCCTGCCGCCCGCCGTGTGCCGTCACACTGCATCTGTGCCGGTCCGATCCGTTCCGACGAACCCGTCGGACACGAAACGGCTTGCCCGCTCTCCCTTCGCTACGACCTCTCGGCCGTCGAAAACCGTGGAGCGGTGGCCGGTTTTCGTTCGCTGTCCTGCGTCACCGTGCGTGGCGACTCGCCATCGCACAGCGCCTTATTTCAAGTGTCGGCGGAAACCATCGTTCCCATCAGACCAACACCGGAAACGCCATAATATGTGTGGTAGGCGATATTGACCGCTTTCCCTTGTCATCCTAGACCCTGACCGGGGTCTTTTCAAGATATACCGGGCGTTATCCGCATCTGCCCGTTCATAGCGACCAAACGGAGATTCTGCTTTGTTCCCCGGAAATCGTATTATTCCCACGCGACCCGCGTGGCTCGAAATTGATCTCTCCGCCATCCGCCGGAACGTTCAATCGACGCTTGATTGGGTCGGTCCCGGCGTAGCTGTTTTCTCCGTCGTCAAGGCAAACGCTTATGGACACGGTCTCGTTCCGACTGCCCGGGCCGCCTTGCGGGGCGGCGCTCACGGCCTGGCCGTTGCCATCCCCGAGGAAGGAATATCCCTCCGCACAGCCGAAGTGCCCGGCCGAGTCCTTGTCATGGGAGCCGCCGATCCATTGGCGTCAGACGCACTGGTGCAAAACGACCTCGATGCGGTCGTTTCAACGCCCGAACTCTTAGACGGTATCAACACCGCCGCCGGTTCCCGAAACAGAACAGCCCGTATCCACATCAAGCTGGATACCGGCATGGGACGAGTGGGCGTATTCCCAAACGAAGCACCGGATCTCTTTCGACGACTGAGGTATCTTCCCAACCTGCGCGTTGCCGGTTTGATGACACACCTGGCCACCGCCGACGAAGACAATCTGACTCTGGCAGACCTCCAGGCCCGACGTTTCTTTACTGCCTTGCAGGCGTTGAAAGAAGCCGGGCTGGAAACCACAGACGATTTTATGGCGCACGCCGGCAACAGCGCCGGAGCCGTACGCATCGCCCGTCTTTTCCCGCCGGAGTTGCGAGGCGCGGTGCGCTTCGGTGTTCGGATCGGCCTCCTCACCTACGGCGTTCCCCCCACCGGTGACGCCAACCATCCCGATGTCATACCGGCCCTGTCGCTGAAGGCCCGCGTTACCCAAGCCCGCACGGTGCCGGCAGGAACGACCGTCAGCTACGGCGCCACGTTCAAAACATCACGTACCTCGCGCCTGGCTCTCGTTCCACTGGGTTACGCCGACGGCTACAGCCGGGCGCTCAGCAACGTCGGCAAGGTTCTGCTTCGCGGCGGGTTCGCGCCTGTGGTGGGGCGGGTGTGCATGGACCAGTTCGTTGTCGACGCGACGGCAACCGGCGCGGAGGTAGGGGACGAGATTGTTCTGCTGGGAGAACAGAATTCCCGCTGTATCACCGTGCTGGACATGGCGGAATGGGCCGGTACGATTCATCATGAAGTGTTGACCCGATTCGGCGAGCGCCTTCCCCGAATCTACCTTCACGAAACGGAGACGACCGATGAAGCGTAATAACGGCATCAACGGCCTGAACACGAGTATTCCGGAACTGCGCCGAAAAATCGACGAGCTGGACGTTACCCTTCTGCAACTGCTGAATCAGCGGGCCGAACTTGCGCTGGCCATCGGCAAACTGAAGGCGTCCCAGTCGGACAGCGACGCCGACGCGCCGATTTACGTTCCCGAACGCGAAAAAGCCGTACTCGCCCGTTTGATGGAATACAACCAGGGACCTCTGGACCAAACTTCCGTGCGCGCCATCTACCGCGAGATCATCTCCGCATGCCGGGCCCTGGAGAAGCCGCTGAGCGTGGCCTATTACGGTCCGCCCGCCACCTACACGCACATCGCCGCCATGAGCAAGTTCGGGGCCAGCGCCCATTTTATGCCGTGCAGTACCATCCGCGAGGTTTTCCAGGCAGTCGAAACCGCACAGGCGAATTACGGCGTCGTTCCCGTGGAAAACAGCACCGCCGGCGCGGTTGAAAACACCTTGGACGTTTTCTCCACCACCGACGCCCGCATCTGCTCCGAAATCTACGTACCCATTCATCACAACCTGCTGAGCAAGGCCGACGCGTTGTCAGGCGTTCGCAAGGTTTTCGCGCACCCGCAGGCGTTCGCGCAATGCCGCCAGTGGCTGGCCACCCATCTGCCGCACGCCGAGGTCGTCGAAGCCCTTTCCACCGCCGCCGGTGCGCAACAGGCGACCGAAGACCCGACTTCCGCCACCATCGCCAGTCGCGCCGCCGCCGAGGAATACGGACTGAACGTGTTGTTCGAGAATATCGAGGACAATCCGCGCAACCGCACGCGCTTCATCGTCATCGGAATGAACCGCCCGGAGCGAACAGGCCACGACAAAACCACGCTGATGCTCTCCGTTCGTCACGAAGCCGGCGCGTTGATGAGCGCCTTGTCCGCTTTTCAGCGACACGGAGTGAACATGACGATGATTGAAAGCCGGCCCACCAAGCAGACCCCGTGGGAGTACGTCTTCTTCATCGACGTCCAGGGCTACGTCACCGATCCGCCGCTCTCCGCCGCCATCACCGACCTGGAACATGCCGCCTTGTTCGTCAAGACACTGGGAAGTTTTCCCGAAGCCGACTGATTTTCGCCACAGAGACACTGAGGCACAGAGAGGAAAGAGAGATTGTCGTTTTGAACGCTAGCGCCCATGCGAGCGTCCGACCATACGGTCGTCCGTATGGACGTATGGACGAAGAATCTCCGGTTCAGAAAAGTCTCGCCTTCATCCCGAGCGAATGTGAGGGATCTGCGGTTCATCCCAGCCCGCCGCATGCGGCGGGAAAAGCAACCGCCCATACGGGCCCGGAGGGGCAGATTTCTCGCTACGCTCGAAATGACACGATCTACGTTCATTTGCACGATTTAGTTGGTGCAAATGGTTAGGAACCCGCCCCTGCCTGAATCCTGAATCCTTATCCTTCTTTGTGCCTTCGTGTCTTTGTGGTGATAACCCGTCTCTGTGCCTCAGTGCCTCTGTGGTTCCGCCCGAATCCTGAATCCTGAATCCTGAATCCTAACCCCTGCAGTACGGGCATTCCTTCTCATCCGGTCGAACCGGCCCGCCGCAGGTCGGGCACGGACGCGTGTTATCGCGGCGGAGGATGTCGGCGGCAATGAGTTTCGCCAGGCGTTCGCGGAACGGGCTATCGAGGTTGCACACCGCCCGGTCGACCTCGGCCTGCTCTTCCTCTGTCAGCGCCCGGGGTGGTGCAACGACGGATTCCTTCCTCGTCTCGCGTTTCGGAAGGCGCTTCACCGAAAACCGGATGTCGGTTACCACCTCGCTCCCCAACTCCGCGTTCAAGCGCTTGACCAGTTCCTCGCGCATCATCGAGAGTTCGTGCGACCACGCGCTACTTTTCGTAACAACCCACAGCACACCGTCGCGGATGCTTTCAGCACGCGTGGCGGCGGCCACGGTCTCTCCCACCACGCGTTCCCACATAGACACCGCGCGGGCCTGAAGGACGCCAGCCTCCAGGTCTCGGCGGCGCAAGCCTTCGCGGATCAGATCGCCCAGGTTGCGGAAATCGGCGGGCATGGTCCTGAAATCAGTTCCCCTTCGCCGCGGCGTTCACGCGTTCGGCGGCCTTGTCCAGCGCCTCTTTGGGCGTCTTGGCGCCCAGCAAAGCGGACTGAATCTCCTCGCACACTGCGTTCGCCATCTGCTCCCACTTGGGGTGCGTCGGCGTGAAACGGCCCTTCGGCAAAGCCTCCATGAAGAACCTCCGATGCGGGTCGGCGGCCAGTTCGGGATTGCCGGCCACGGCCGGCTTCTCCGGAAGCATCCCGGAATCCTTCGCGAACGCCAGGCGGTTCTCGTCGGTGTACCAGAACGCCAGGAACTTTGCCGCAAGGTCCTTGTTCTTGCACGAATCGAAAACCACCAGCACGTCCTCCACCGCCGGAACCACAGGACCGGTCTTGCCCGGGATGAACGTCACGCCGAACTTGAGGTCCGGATTCTCCTTCTTCAACATGCCGGCGAACCACGGTCCGCTGATGGTCATCGCGATCTTGCCGGCGCGGAACAGGTTCTGCAGGTCCTCGCGGTTGTAGCCGGTCGGTTGCGGCTGAGAGTAACCGGACTTCACGAGGCCGAGTTCGAAGTTAAGAGCCTCCAGTCCGGCCTCGCTGTTGAACGCCGCCTGCCCGTCGGGCGTCAGGATGTCGCCGCCCGCGCCGTACAGGAAGTAGTAGTAATAGAGGTCGGTTTCGACTTCCTTGCCGTGGATACCGAATGCATTGACGCCGGGGTTGGCCCGTTGAATCGCCGGGGCAATCCGGAGCAGGTCGTCCCACGTCTCCGGCGGATGGACTCCGGCTTTCTCGAACATCGCTTCGTTGTAATACAGGCCACGAACAGAAGCGGCGCACGGCAGGCCGACCAGTTTGCCCTTCCACCGCGACGCTTCGATGAGCGACGGTGTAAACTCCGCGATTTTCAAGCCGCTTCTCGGAAGCGACTCGATGTCCGCCAGCAGGTTCGCTGACGCGTACTCAGCCATCCACCGCGTGCCGACGATCGCCAGGTCCGGCGCCTGGTTGCCGGCCAGTAGGGTTTGTATCTTCTGGTGTCCGTCGTTCCAGTGCACAATCTCAATCTCAACCTTGCTGTCGGGATGGGCCTTGTTGAACTCCTCCACGATGGTCTTCTGTAGCGCGGATGATGCCGGATCGTAATCCATGCTGAGGAACTTGAGCGTGTTCGGGGCGGATTTGTTGCCACCGGCACAACCGGCCAGGGCAAGGGCGAACAGAACGGGCAGTATGATGCGTTTCATGGCAGACTCCTGTTGTGTTTCCGCCTACTTGACGGAACCGGCGGTGAGCCCCTCGGCGAGGCGTCCCTCGATGGCGATGAAAAGGGCTCCCACGGGCAGGATAGCCCACATCGACGCGGCCATCAACATCGGCCACTGCGGCGCGTACGCCGAGGCGAAGTCGAA
>JAKQQT010000514.1 GCA_029564025.1 Armatimonadota bacterium
ATCCGAAACGGGCCTGGAAGCAAGTTCCGCCACCCATTATGTTCCGATGGATGACACGTATGCCGTGGTGGTGAAGGTCACCGATACCGTCGGGCAGATGACAGCGGCCGACCTCTATTCGAAGAACAACACCCTGTTGGCCCACGCGGAGGCAAAGAAGCCGGTACCCGAACTGACGCTGGTGGCAAAAGTGCGCGCCACGCAGGGGCTGGCGCTGAGGGTGGTGGTGCACGGCGTGGAGAATCCGATCGTCACACCCGCTCCGGCGCCGGCCACGAAACCGGCAACGGTCGCCAAGCCGACGGTGCTGACCGGAACAAAGACCACAGCGAAGCCACCGGCCAAAACAACCGCCAAGCCAACCGCGAAACCGGCCCCGAAACCCGCTCCGAAGCCGACGCCCGCTCCCGCGCCGACGGTTCCTGAACCGCCGCTGATCATCACCATCCTGTCAGAATGGCCGGACCTGCGGCCGCCGCTGACCGCCCTGCCCTCCGCTAAACGCGGGGCAACCACGTCGAAGGCCGATTCCACGGTACTGATTCAGGACCAGGAATTGGGGTCTTCCTGTGAGGAACAACTGTCCACCAACGTGCCGTGGGAAGCGCAAACAACAGAGGAGTTCACGTTCTCGCCGGACCTCTTCGGCCCGTCGATGCCGCGCAGTCAGGCAAGTAACCGCAACGGAACGCTGAACGTCACGTTCCCTAAAGGCTCCGGTTCAAGCAACGTGTTCTCAATCACGCAGACCAAATCGATCAACACCACCAAGGTTTCCATCGGCTACGAGTTCAACGATCAGTGGGTGAAGTTGCCGGGAGAAAAGCTGAATCCGGTGGAGGAAACCTACACCGTCATAACAACACAACAACCGACCGTTTCCAAGCGGTCCACGGGGGTCTGTCCGCCGGCTGACGCCGCGAAGAAGGACTAACCGCTGGTGACGGGGATTGTGGTCGGTTCCTCGTCCTCGTCCGTCAGTTTGGGGAGAGTGACGATCAGGAAACCGTCCTGGTACGAGGCATTCACGGCATCACGGTCCAGCGGCACGTCCGGTAGCAGGATGTCGCGCTGGAACCGCCCGAAGAACACTTCGAGTTGGTAGCACCGGCGGCGGCCTTCGCATGAGGATTCGGGCTCCGGGCGCTCACCGGAAACGGTCAGCACGCGGTTGTCGGGAGCGAGGGTCAGTTTCGTCCGGCTCAGGTCCAGGCCGGCCACTTCCACGCGCACCCACAGGCACTCCTCGGTTTCGCAGATGTCGACGTTGGGTTGCCAGAGCCTGCCGGGCGAGGAAGCGCCCGTGATGATGGAACCAAAGGCTTCCTGTTGCAGACGGCGCATCTCGCGTTCCATCTGCCGGATCAAATCGTCATATCGATCGAACATGGCATGGCCATGATAGGACATTCGCACAATAACTTCAGCCTGTTGTACACTTGGAATGAATGCTGATTCGCTGTAATCACCGACCGGGAGTCGCCAATGAAACATCTGCTGTTACCGCTGTTGTCCCTGATGATCGCCGCCTCCGCGCAGTCACAGGTCAAAACCCTGCCAACTTCTCCATTCGGCGTGTGCGGCCTGAAGCCCCGCTACGCCCAGGATATGCCGAAGTTGTGGGACGTGGTGGACGAACTCGGCAACTACATGCTCGACGCCGGCCTGACCTCGGATCGCGCTGAGATAATGTTCGGCGACGTGGCAACCCCGGACGGGGGTTGGGACTGGACGTTCGCGGACAAGGCTGTCGACGTCTACAAGAAACGCCCGATATCCGCGTTTTGCCTGTTACTGGGCAACGCTCCCGGCCGGAAAGGCCCGCCGCGCACGGACGAGGAACGCCGTTTGTACGCCGACTATGTGTTCCGCATCGTGACGCGCTACAAGGACACCATCAAGGCGTGGGAAATCTGGAACGAGCCGAACATCGGCAACTTCTGGGACAATCCTAGCCCCGCCGAATATGCCGCCCTGTTGAAGGCCGCCTACGCCGCGGCGAAGAAAGCAGACCCCACGTGCACCGTCATCGCCTGCTCCACCAGCGGCGCCGACACATCGTTCATCCGCGAGACAATGGCGCAGGGCGGGTGGGACGCGTGTGACGCCGTTTCCATCCACCCCTACTCGATGGCCGGTAGCCCGACCGCCCAGGGATTGCCGGAAATCCTTCGCTCCGCCTGTCAGGCCGTCACCCACAACGGCGTGACGAAACCGCTTTGGATTACCGAAATCGGCTGGACCACCGATACGACGCGCCAAAGCGAACTCGCGCAGGCAGAATACGCGGTGCAAACGTACACCATCAGCCTCGCGGAAGGCATCCGGTACGTCTACTGGTTCACGCTTGGCGACTGGGGCGAGAAGTGGGGCTTAATTGCCGGGCGCAAGAACGAACCTGACCACGGCTACACCAGCACCTATCGCGGCAAGCCCGCGCTCTACGCCATCAAACGGCTGACGGCCGCACTGTCGCCGAACAACAAACGCCCGAAGTTCCTGGGCTGGGTTCCCCTGGGCGGCGAGGCCAAGGCGTTCGCGTTCCTCGCCGACGGCGATACCACCAAACCCGTGCTCATCGCATGGACTCCCTACGGCGTCACCCAACAGGTCAGCCTGCCGCTGGCGCTCGGTCTTAAAGCCACTGATGCACACGGCAAGACCGTCACCATTTTCCAGAGCAAAATGACGCTCACCCACGTCCCGGTCGTCATCACGGGATGGCCGGTCGGCAATCTGAACAAGGCAAGCCTGAAAACCGACCCGTTCGAGCGGACACCGACCACCAACATCGTCGTGAATCCCTCGATGGAGATTGAAGACCGGAAGGACGTGGCGTTCTGGAACCGGGGCGCGTTTAATGAAGGGGGCAAGGAAGCCGGCATCGCCTGGGCCGAAACCGGCAGAACCGGCAAGCGTTCACTCAGCATCGGCGGAACCGCCGAAGGCGCGTGGCACTCCGTTCCGATTCCCGTCCGCCCCGGCCGGAAATACACGCTGACGGCCTGGGTGAAGCCAACCGGCGCGACCGGCGAGAATGCTGTACGGCTGGACTGGTACACCGGCAATCTGTGGACGTGGATCAAGGTGGACGCCATGGACAACATCACCGGCGATGGAGACTGGCGTCAGGTGAAACTCATCGCGCAAGCCCCCGCAAACGCGGATTTGGTCCGCATCGGATTCCGGGGCAAGGGGGATACCGGAACGGTTTTATTGGACGATGTAACGCTGACGGAAGATGGCGGATAGAGGATGGAGGATGGTTCCGGCCTGAATCCTAAATCCTGAATCCTAAATCCTAACCCAGCAAGCACACGGCTTGCGCCGCGATCCCGTCCCCGTGGCCAAGGTCGCCCAGGCCCTCCGCCGTGGTGGCTTTGATGCCGACCGCGTCTTCCGGTACCCGTAGCACCTCGGCGATACGCGTCCGCATTTCCGGCACACGAGCGGATATCATCGGACGTTCGGCGATGACGGTGATATCCACGTTTCCAACACGCCAACTTTCGTCGTGAACCCGGCGGACCACGTCGGCCAGCAGTTCCAAACTGCTCACGCCGCGCCAGCGTTCGTCGGTGTTGGGAAACAGGTTGCCGATATCGGGCAGACCGGCCGCGCCGAGGAGGGCGTCCATCAAGGCGTGCAGGATGACATCGGCGTCGGAATGTCCGTCCGGGCCGTAATCCAGGTCGAAGTCCACTCCGCCAAGGACCATGCGCCGCCCTTGCGCGAAGCGGTGGATATCGTAGCCGTATCCCACCCTTGGCGCTTTGGGGGCCTCGCGGGAACGAAGGACTGCCTCCGCGAGCGCCAGGTCGTCCGGTGTGGTGACTTTCATGTTGTACGCCGCTCCCCGCGCCAGTCTCGGTGTATGGCCCGCGTTTCGAAGGAGCGAACCTTCATCGGTGAACACAAGGCCGTCCCGCTCCGCCTGCTCAAACGCATCTCGAAGAAGCGTCGTTTTCGCGCACTGCGGCGTCTGCATGGCCCAGAGGTCCTCCCTCGGCACGGAATCGAGAACCAAACCCTCGGTATCCGCACGCTGAAGGGTATCTGCCACGGGAACCGCCGCGATACCCGAACCGTGTTCGCGCGCCGAAGCGATACACCGGGATACGATATCAGGCGTGATGAGGGGGCGGGCGGCGTCGTGAACGGCTACGATCGGGGTTTCCACCAGCACGAGGGCGTTGCGCACGGAAACCTGACGCGTTTGGCCGCCATCCGCCAACAGCCATGGTTTCGCCAATCCTTCACAAATGCGTTCGACCTCGCGCCTGTCGTCCGGGTGGACGGCAATCACGAGGTCGTTTATCTCAACACATACGGCCAGGGCGTCGAGTGTGACGCGCAACATTGGACGGCCGAGCAGGTCCACGAGCGCCTTGTTGCGGTCCGCGCCGAACCGAGTTCCCCGCCCGGCCGCGGGCACAATGGCTGTCACGCCCGCGTTCATTTGACGAGTGTCAGTTGAAGGATCTCGGCCACGCCATCCGGCCCCTTGTCCTTCAACCGCCAGTCATTGTCCACGATCAGTGAGGTTCCCGGCCGGACCGTGAAGTCCTTGTTGCGGGCAATCTGGTCGCCGCCGGCTTCATTGAGCTTCGTGCGCACCACGCGGACGTTGACGGTCA
>JAKQQT010000522.1 GCA_029564025.1 Armatimonadota bacterium
CAGGAGGCATCCGCAGGATGCCCAGAGGCACCACGGGCCGAAGCAACCGCGCTTTTTCGGGGCATTGTCCGAATAGGAAGGTTCGGCGTAAGTGGGTGTGTTCATCTATGGCTCCTTTCGCAACGTAGCGCCTCGCGCCGGAGGTCAGCGTGCGGTATGGTACCTGATACCATATAATCCTTTGGCGATGAAAAGGGAAAAACAAGAGCGAAAGCGCTGGTTCCGGCTGTGGTTGATCGCGGCGGTGTGCGTCGTGTTGGCCGCGCTCTGGGGCGTCACACGTCACGGATACTTCATCCGGCACCTCAATCCCGCGGAGTGGCCTCTGCTGGCGCGCGGCGTGTACCGCAGTGACCCGCAACGGGGCATCGTGCGTCAGGGTCCGGCGAATGTCCAGGCGGTGGCGCTGACCTTCGACGACGGTCCGGGCGACACGACAGAGGACCTTCTGCGCATTCTGAAGAAGCACAACGCCAAAGCGACGTTCTTTCTGGTCGGCATGAACGTGAAACAACGGCCGGAACTGGCCCGACTGATCGTTGCCGAAGGCCACCAGGTCGCCAGCCATTCGCGCAGTCATCCCGATATGACGAGGTTGCGGGACGACCAGATTCCGAAGGAGCTCGCCGCCGCCTCGTATATCCTGGCGCGCGACGCCGGCGTACGGGTGCGTGCCTTTCGGCCGCCTGGCGGCCAGTATGATGAACGCGTTCTTCGCGCCGCGAAGGAACAGGGTCTGCTGACGGTTCTGTGGTCCAACAACACGGGCGACTACACGGTAAAGGATCCGGCCTGGATCACGCGGCGGACGCTGAGCAACGTGCAGAACGGGGATATCATCCTTCTGCACGAGAACCAACCGCACACGGTTCAGGCGTTACCTGCCATCCTCGAAGGACTTGAGAAGAAGGGCTACAAGGCCGTCACAGTGGATGAACTGCTTGCCCCTCGCTAAGCAAGCTTGTCCGCTGAGCCGACCTCGGCAAAGTAGCCTTTGGCTACGTCCGCTGAAAGCTCCTCAAGGAGC
>JAKQQT010000221.1 GCA_029564025.1 Armatimonadota bacterium
ATAAATGCATCGGGATGGACTATGGCCGTTGGATCTATTTCGGTCTCAAAGTGCTCCCAATAAAAATCGGTGTTGGAGTCTAGAAATCTGTGTAAGTCATAAAAAGTGTTTCTAGGAGAATCAGACACCATAATACCGAGATGATCGGGAAGATTATCTATAAGGCCAGGAGTCGTAATGACGCAAGATATGTGAGGATTTGCCTGAACTTCACTTATGTACTGGGCCGACTCCAAGAACACAATCATTCTTTCTAGTGTGTGCCTAGTCTTGCCCAGCGATAAAAACTCTCCATCGCGTATCAATGTGGCGCTGAAATCATCAGGAATCTCAGAAATCTTCATGTGGCCTTCACAGTTCCTAGCAACGAGACTATATAGCCTGAACGCATCATTATAGGCCAACCTGCGCCGGTTGGCCGTTCATCATCAGTGATCTTTGCGCTGCATTCAATACGTTCAACACCTTCAGACCGCTGAGTCCGTCCGTCAACGGTGCCGTCCTGGCTGTAAGTGCCTGGAGGAGTGCTTCGCATTCCACGCGCAGCGGTTCGGCCTCATCAAATATGACGCTTTCGTATGCACCCTTTACCGGTACAGGATTATCACGTTCCATACGAATATGGTGGTCGTAGAGAACTAAACTCTTAGCGACGTCGTCGTAACTGGCCATTTTCTCGCTACCTATCACAACAAGCCGTTGTTCCTTGAAGGGGTGCAACCAAGAAATGTGGATATGCGCTCGGACGCCGTTGTCAAACAGGAGGTGGGTCACGGTAACGTCGGCAATGTTGGGCTGAATATACGCTCCACCACAAGCCACCACCTGGAACGGCATCGCGCCAACAAGCCTTAGAATTACGGCAATATCGTGCGGAGCAAAACTCCAGAGGATATTCTCTTCCCGTCGTATTTTCCCGAGCCCTACTCGATTTGAGTATATATATTGCAGCCTTCCCAGCGCACCGGAATGAACCAGTTCGACCATCTTGACGATGGCGGGGTGATATTCCAGAACGTGCCCCACCATGAGAATGCGGTCTTTCGCCGATGCCATACGAACGAGTTCGGCGCCCTTGTCCGCGGTCAACGCCATCGGCTTTTCAACAAAGACGTCCTTCCCCGCTGTCAGGGCCTGGCGCACCAAATCGTAGTGCGTTTCCGCAGGTGTGGCGATGACTACGCCGTCGATTTGTCCAGTGAGGGCGTCCTTGAAATCGTCCGAAACTGGAGTGTTGGGAGCGAGTTGTTTGGCCGTCTCGCGTCCCTGTTCCGTCGCATCGACCACCAAGGCCAGAGCCCCAAGCGCTTCAAAATTCCGCACGAGGTTCTTTCCCCAGTATCCACAACCTACCACAGCGATTCGAGGCAACGGATTAACCTTTCTACCAAGCCATCCAATCGGCTTGGACAGCACCAAAAAACTAAGGGAAGCTCATGAGAACTCCCCTTCTCATACATCATCAGCACGGAAAGGTGGTTCGGGAGTTCTTCTATCT
Organism: Armatimonadota bacterium; assembly: GCA_029564025.1. Classification (GTDB taxonomy): domain Bacteria; phylum Armatimonadota; class DTGP01; order JAKQQT01; family JAKQQT01; genus JAKQQT01. The sequence continues at coordinate 1,499 of JAKQQT010000221.1, forward strand.
GAATAACAGCCTCAGCAGAACTCCGCTGGCTAGCGTTGCCGTCGTGTTAGCCGCAAGGTTCTGCTTGTTCACCGAACCCGGTTCCGGCACGTAGATCACATCCCCTGCTCGCACGGCGGGATTCTGGCTCACATCACCTTTCTTAGTATACTTCGCAAAGTCGAGACTGCTTACTATCTGACGACCGTCCACCTCACGAATCAGCGAAACGCTCTTCGTGCCGGACCGCTCCTTCGCCCCTTTCGCCAAACCGATGGCATCGGCTACCGTAATCGTTTTCCCATCCGGCAGGTCGAAGAATCCCGGCGCCTGAACCCCGCCCAACACGGCGATACGGCTCTCGTTCGCGGGTATCAGAAGCGTGTCGCCGGCTTGCAGGGCTACATTCGCGTCCATCTTTCCTTCCACCAGCAAGGTGTAAAGATTGACAGGAATAACCTCTGACCCGCGAATCACCTGGGCGCGCGTCAACGCCGCACGATCAGTGGCCCCGCCGGCCGCGGAGATCGCCTCGGCCGCGCCAAGTTTGCTCTTGATCTGGTAATCGCCCGGCGAGCGGACCTGGCCCACCACGTGGATCAGATTCGTGTCGGCCAGCACCTGCAGAAGGTCACCCGGTTTCAACAAAACATCCGCTTCGCGGTCGGCACGCGTCAGAGCCGCCTCCAGGTTCACGTCGATATTCTCATCGCCGCGAACCAGCACGCCCTTCACGTTCTCCGGACGGTACGCCATCATCGTCGCGGCGGCGGAAACGCCGCTCCCCAGTCCACCCGCTTCCGCAATCAGGTTGCTCACACGCCAGCCGGCTTTCAAGTCATACGCCCCGGGTTTGGAAACCAGACCACTGATGTAAACGCGCCGCATGGCCGGTTGGCGCACAATCACAGTGACCGCCGGGTCCAGCAGTTCGCTTTTCAAACCCTTGGCAATGATATCCGCAACCTGCGAAGTTGTCTTGCCGGCCGCGCTCACCTTGCCGACAATCGGATAATCGAACCCGCCGTCGTTCAGAATAATCACGTCACGCGACAACTCGGTGTGGTTGTAGACGGATACGGTCAGCACGTCCTCCGGTTGGAGGATATAAACTTCCGCGGAAAACGCCGGTCGGCAAATCAACGCGACGGCAACCAGAGCGAAGCAGTAGAGCAACCTCATCGTTTAGTTGTCTCCCCCGCGTCCGCCAAGCAGACCCTTGCGGGTTTTGGCGCTTCCGTTACCGTTTCCATTCCCGTTCCCGTTGCCGTTGCCATTCCCGTTTCCGGTGCCACGGGAACTCTTTCGGCGCTCGCCTTCACCACCGTACTGCTGGTAATAGTAGTTGTAGTAGTAGTAATAGTATCCGCCGTGACGTTCCTGAATCTTGTTCAGCATCACACCGAGTACATTGGCACGTGCCTGAGCCAGCATCTGCACAACCCGTCGGGCCGCGCGGCGTTCCACCTCGCCGGAAGCCAGCACCAGAACCACGCCGTCCACCTTTCCGCCCAGCACGCTGGCGTCGGCAACGCCCAGCACCGGAGGCGCGTCGAACACCACGATGTCGTAGATCGTGCGCAATTCCTCCATGATCCGGCTGAATCGCGCCGAGTCCAGCAGTTCGGCGGGGTTCGGCGGAATCGGACCGGCGGTGATAACGGAGAGATTCTCAATACCAATGTCCAGCGTCACATCAGCCAGCGGGGCGCCGCTGACAATGGCGTTGGTCAGGCCGGCGTTGTTTGGAATCCCGATCTGCCTGTGCACGGACGGACGCCGCAGGTCGCCGTCCACCAGCGCCACTTTCTTGGCGTCCTGCGCAAGCGCGATGGCCAGGTTCGCGGCGGTCGTGCTCTTGCCTTCGCCCTTGCCCGCACTGGTCACCATCAGCGTCTTCGGCGCGCGGTCCACCGACAGGAACTTGATGTTCGACCGTAGCATGCGGTAGGCTTCCGCCGTTCCGCTGAGCGTGCCGGTGTGCAACAGTGACCGCTCTTCCGGTTCCGGAATATGCGGAATGATGCCCAACAAAGGTAAACCGACTTCCTTCTCCACGTCCTCCGGCGTTCTCAGCGAATCGTCCAGCGATTCCTGAAGGGCGGCCAGACCGATGCCCACCATCGTGCCGAGTAGCAGTCCCAGGATCAGGTTGCGCATCGGACGCGGGCTGACAGGCGATGTCGGCAAAACGGCCGGCTCAATGACCTGCACTGTTGCGAGCGTGCTTTCCTCGGCGATCCGCATGCTCTGATAGCGGTCCTGAAGAACGAGGTAGGTCTTCTCGGCAATCTGAACATCTCGCTCCAACTGCGCCATGCGGAACTGCTGTTCCGGCAAGCGACGCAAGGCGGATTTGCGCTCGGCAATGGACTGCTCGAGACCGGCGATTTTGGCCGAACTCGAAAGAGCCTGGCCTTCGGCTTCCACCAGGTTGTTGAGGAAAGTAGTGTAGGCGGGATTGACGGCAACCTGCTTCGAGGTCAGGATATCTCTCACCAGCGTCTTCTGCTGTTGCTGGAGTTGCTCAATCTGGGCATCGACTTCTTTTATCTTCAGGCTGGTCGGGGCGTAATCTTTCAGAAGTCCGGCTCGCGTCACTGTCAGTTCGGTGACCTTGGTTTGCAAGCCCTCAATCTGCGGGTTGCGGGTAATCTGTGTGGACGCAACGATGGAAGCGTCGGTCCGGCCGAGCACTTCGCGCATCTGGTCCGCCCTCGCCCGTGCCGCGCCCATCTCGCCGATGGTCGCCGTGCGCGTCGTCTCGAGAGTAGTCAGCGCAGACACTTCGTTCTGGGTGGCCGAATCCAGGCCCACGGCGCCGGTGCGCGCCTGGTAATCGCGGACAGCCTTGGCCGCGTCCTGCAACTGCTTCTTGTACTTATCCTGCTGGCCTTCCAGGAAGATGCGGCCCGCGCGGGCACTACTTCGGTTGGCGTTCAGGTTCTGATCGACAAATACCTCGGCAACAGCGTTCGCAAGCAACTTCGCCTTGCGCGGGTCCGGGGATTTGGCGGTAACGGTAATGACGTTGTTATCCTTGCCGCCTTCCACGGTAACCGGAAGGGAGGCGCCTTCCTTGATGGGAATGCCGGCGCGGCGCGCGGCTTCCTTCATCAACGGCCAGGAGCGGGCAATCTCCACCTGCGTCTGAACATCACGTTGATCCGTAAACGCTGAAAAGGCCGGAATGGCGGCTGTCAGAAGATCCCCCTGGCCCGCGCTGTTTCTGCTTTTCGCCAGAATCTTGGTCTGCGCCTGGTAGATCGGGGTTTGCATCAGCGTCCAGCCGACCATCAGGGCTACTACCGCAACCAGTGCGATGCCAATCGTGAACCGACGCTTGCGCAGGACCTGCCAGTAAGCCTTAAGGTCAACTTCCTGCGCGTCCAATCTGGGTTCTTCGTTCATAGGGTACTCCCCCGACCTTTATGAGGCCTGAAATGCGAACATACAGCCCGCACGGGAATCGCGGGGCTCCACGCGTTTTCTTTCAGAATCGATGATAACTACGAGTTCAGTTTACCACAATCATGCCGAGCGCGTACACTTTCGGCGCAAAACCGTCGCCGCGGGGCTGAATACAGACCGAGATGCCAAAACCGTCTCTTCCATCAGAACGCTGACTACCCTCATGATATTGTGGATATTAACACTTATTTCCACACCCCTTCAGCGTCCGAATGCCAGATATCGGAATCCAAGAGCCTTCAGCCGGGCCGGATCAAACTGGTTCCGCCCGTCCAGAAACACAGGCTGGCGCATGGCTTTCTTCAGACGGACCAGGTCAATCCCCCTGAACTGAGGCCAGTCGGTGATCAAAGCGATGGCGTCGCAACCTTCAGCAAGTTCATACTCGTCCGATACCATTTTAACACCCGGCAACGCTTCAGCGGCGCGGGGCATGGCAACGGGATCGTAAGCCTTTACCCTGACGCCAAGACCGATGAGGCGTCTCGCCACAACCAGCGACGGCGCGTCCCGCAGATCGTCGGTGTTCGGCTTGAACGACAATCCCAGAAGCCCGATCGTCTTTCCCTCCAGCGTTCCCAATTCCGATTCGAGCTTGACGATGGCGCTTTCCCGAACCCATTCATTCACACTCAGCGCCGCGTCCAGGAGAACCGGATCATACCCGTGCGAGGCCGCCGTGCTTCTCAGAGCCGAAAGGTCCTTCAGAAAGCACGAGCCGCCCCAACCGATACCGGCTTTCAGGAACGGGTGGCCTATGCGCGGATCGAACCCGATGCCTTTCGCGACCTGCGTCACATCCGCGCCGACCCGTTCACAAATGGCCGCCATTTCGTTGATGAAAGATATCTTCAGCGCCAGAAAACTGTTTGCGGCATACTTCAGCAT
>JAKQQT010000527.1 GCA_029564025.1 Armatimonadota bacterium
TTCGACGTGCTGTGGTGCACATTGGGAAACCATGCCCGCGCAATGCTCGAACCGGTCAGCTCGATGGCGGAGTCTCTGCACTTTGACAACTACCTGGACCTCTACACACAGCTCATGAAGCGATGGGGAATCACAAAAGCCGAGGCCGTCTACGTTCCTCACCAACACCCCTATGATCAACCCCTTGCGATGAACAAAAAACCGATCCCGTACGCTGAGACCGCATACGGCGTCATGGGCGAGATTGCCGACTGGACGAAGGCAAGCGACAAACAGTATCCGGTCTGGTATGGCAGCGCCACATACCCTTCACGCACGCGTGAAATCTGGAACGACCCAGCCGGAAAAGCCCCAGGCTTCTTCGGCCGTCTCAACTTTTACCTGTGGCCGGACGTGTACTTCTCGCGCAAGCTCTCGTTTACCGACCGCGTCCCGCTCGCCGAGGCCGTCGAACGGTTCAGGCTTACGCAGGTTGACCTGCTGCACACACAATCCGCCGAAGTTCCCGCGGGGGTGCAGGTGCGAGTTGTGGATCAAACCGCCGAAAACGACCGCGCATGGGACCTTACCTGCCGGGTCTTCCAACGCTGGGAACACGAAGCGAGAGGGATTGCCTACGGCATCCACCAGGCGCACTCGTTTGACCCCGGCTATCTCGGCTGGCTCATTCGCAGCCGTTGCTTCGCGGTTTACGACCCCTACTGGATTGAGTACATGCCGAAGGCGGTAGAACTGGCCAAGAAACTGGGCAACCGGCATATGGTGTCGGCCGCGGATGAATGGGACCATTTTCTGTGGCCCTACTGCATCCTGCTGGGCGCCGGCCGGCTCGACGTACCCGCTTCGGCCCGTGTCCCCAGCATCAAGCGCGCGATGCGCCTGGGGTTCTCGAGTCCGGAACGCGCCCCATGGGAAAGCGAGCTGTCCGACGACGAACTCAACCACAATGCCGGCGAAAACAAGATAGCCGTATGCTATACGTTCGGAACGAACGAACTCGGATACTGCGAGAGCTTGCCGGTCCTGTTCGAGAATATCCGCGCGATGCGGCTCAAGATCGGCCTTGGCTACTACCTGCCGCATATCGAATATTGCC
>JAKQQT010000543.1 GCA_029564025.1 Armatimonadota bacterium
AGCCCTGGAGGTTTTCAACCTCGACCAGGGCTCCATTCCCATCCAATCCATAGGCCCCGCTGAGGTCCTCGGCTGGTCCTGGCTTGTCCCCCCGTACCGCTGGCGGTTCGACGCCAAGGCCGTTCAACCCACCGATGCCATCACCATCGACGCCAAAGGTCTTCTTGCGCTTTGCGAAAAGCATACCGACCTCGGCTTCGAACTGATGAAGCGCATGGCCGTTATCGTTGAACAGCGCCTCAACGCCACCAAAGAGCAACTACTGGACGCCTACGTATTCCGAAAGTAACCGGCGTTCCGTTTCACCGTCCCAAGGAGGACGCCCGTGAACCACTGCGCATGTGAAGACGAGACCCCCGATCTCTCCCTGATTGACGACGTGCTGGAGCGATACCGTGGGCAGAAAGGCGCCATCATCCCGATCCTCCAGAAGGCCCAGGCTACGTACGGATACCTGCCGCGTCCCGTGATGCGGTACATCGCGGAAAAAACCAACACTCCCCTGCATCAGGTCTTCGGTGTGGCCACCTTCTACTCCCAGTTCTTCCTGAACCGGCGCGGCAAGTACATCATCCAGCAATGCGACGGAACGGCCTGCCACGTCCGGGGATCCGGCAAGATCATAGACGCCGTGCAGACGGAACTCGGCCTCAGCCCGGGCGAAACGACCGAAGACTACAAGTACACCTATGAAGTCGTCTACTGCCTGGGTTCGTGCGGGCTTGCTCCGGTTGCCGTCATCAACGACAAGGTCATCGGCCGCTTGAAACCGCGCGATCTCATCGACCACGTCAAGGAACTCGAGTAAAACGCCTTCAGGAGTGTATCCATGCCCCGTATCAACAGTTTGGAAGAATTGGTCGCTCTTAGGGACCAGATGCGCGCGAAACGCGACCTCCACCTGGCAACTGAAACGCGCATCATCATCGGCATGGGCACGTGCGGGATTGCCGCCGGTGCCCGGGCCGTGATGAATGCCGTGGAGGACGAGCTGAAAAAGGCGAATATCGACGCAACCATCGTTTCCGTGGGCTGTATCGGCGTCTGCCAGATGGAACCCCTGCTGGACATCGAACAACCCGGCAAACCTCGCGTCACCTATATCAACATCCAACCCGACATGGTCCCCCGTCTCATCCAGGAACACCTGGTGAACGGCCGGATTGTGACGGAGTGGGCCATGGGTAAACTTGATCCCGAAGGTTTGCCCCACTAGATGGAATCTCAATCTCGCGGGCCGGTCCGGACGTATGCCGGAAATGGATTCCCGCACTGGAATGGAGTCGTTTACTGATGGGCGACGAGAGCATTCAGTACACCGTCGAGATATCTTGCGGAAAATCCGCGGAGCAACCGCTGATCGCCGCATTCGAGGATGCCCTGACGCGGCGCGGTCTGCAGAACAGCGTTCAAGTCAAGAAGGGCCCGTGCATCGGCCTGTGCGCCGCCGGTCCGGTCGTCACGATTACTCCACCCGGCATCCTGTATGCATCGGTGGACAAAGCCGATGTGGCCGAGATCATAGACGAAACCCTCGTGCACAAGCGTCCCGTCGAACGCCTGCGCTTCAAGGGCGCCGAAGGCTTCGATGACCTACCGGATTACACCGAGTTGCCGATTTACAGCAAGCAGAGACGCATCGCGATGCGCAACTGCGGCATCATCGATCCGGAGAGCATCGAGGAATACCTGGCGCGCGACGGCTACCAGGCACTCGGCAAAGCGTTGACGAAAATGAAACCGGAGTCGCTGATCGAGCAGGTCATTGAATCCGGGCTTCGCGGGCGCGGCGGCGGCGGATTCCGGGCCGGCGTGAAGTGGCGCCTGGCCGCGCAGTCGAAGAGCGACGTCAAGTATGTCGTCTGCAACGCCGACGAAGGCGACCCGGGCGCATTCATGGACCGTTCGATCCTGGAGGGCGATCCGCACAGCGTCATCGAAGGCATGATTCTCTGCGGCTACGCCATCGGCGCCACGGAAGGCTACGTTTACTGCCGCGCGGAATATCCGCTGGCTATCCAGAGGGTGGCCGCCGCGATTAAGCAGGCGAACGATTACGGATTCCTGGGTGAGAAAATCCTGGGTAGCAACTTCAGCTTCCAGATGCACATCAAGGAAGGCGCCGGAGCGTTCGTGTGCGGCGAGGAAACAGCCCTCATCGCCTCCATCGAAGGCCGGCGCGGTGAACCGAGGCCGCGACCGCCTTTCCCGGTTGTCGCAGGTGTTTGGGACAAGCCGACCAACGTCAACAACGTCAAGTCGTACGCCAACGTTCCGCAAATCATCCTGAACGGACCTGAGTGGTTCAAGAGCATCGGTACCGAAAACAGCCCCGGCACCGCAATCTTCGCGCTCACCGGCAAGGTAAAAAACACCGGCCTGCTCGAAGTCCCGATGGGCATCACGCTCGGCGAGATTATCTTTGACATCGGCGGCGGAATCCCCAACGGCCGCGCATTCAAAGCCGTGCAGACGGGTGGTCCGCTGGGCGGGTGCCTCCCGACGAGTCACCTGAATGTCCAGGTCGACTTCGATTCGCTGAGGTCGGCGGGCGCGGTGATGGGTTCCGGCGGCATGATCGTCGTGGATGAAGACACGTGTATGGTTGAGTTCACGAAGTTCTTCCTCGAGTTCGCCACGGCGGAATCGTGCGGAAAGTGCGTTCCGTGCCGCGTCGGCGGACGGCGGATGCTGGAGGTTTTGACGCGCATCTCCGAAGGCCGCGGCAAGATGGAAGACCTGGACACCCTCAAAACGCTCGCCAAGGGAATGCGGCAAGGCGCTCTGTGCGGCCTGGGCCAGTTGACACCCGGCCCCCTGATGTCCTCGTTGCAGTACTTCGAAGAGGAATTCCGCATCCACATCGAGGAGAAGCGGTGCCCCTCCGGCGCCTGCAAGATGCTGACACGCGCCAAGTGCACCAATGCCTGCCCGGCAGAAGTGGACATTCCCGCCTACGTGGCGCTCATCGCCCAAGGCCGGTATGCCCAGGCGCTGGAAGTTCACCGCGAGCGCAATCCGTTCGCCGCTATCTGCGGTCGCGTGTGCCCCGCGTTCTGTGAAAGGAAGTGCCGTCGCGCCGACATCGGCGAACCGCTGGCCATCCGCCACGTGAAGCGTTTCATGGCGGACCACGAGATACAGGTTCCCTGGACACCGCCTCGACTGGACAACCTGCGGTCGCAGAAGGTCGCCGTCGTCGGTTCCGGACCGGCCGGTCTGACCGCCGCCCTCCGCCTGTCGCAACTGGGTTACCCGGTGACCATCCTGGAGAAACTGCCCGTCATCGGCGGTATGATGGTCGTCGGCATCCCGGAATACCGCCTCCCGCGCAACATCCTGGCCGCCGAAATCGAAAACATTCGGCGAGCCGGTGTTGATATCGTGACCGGCCAGGAACTCGGCAAGGACTTCACGGTGGACCAACTGCTGGACCAGCAGGGGTACAGCGCGGTTGTTCTGGCCATAGGCGCGCATCAAAGCCGAACGATGGGCATTCCCGGCGAGGATCTGGAAGGCGTTCTTCACGGAACGGACTTCCTGCGCGAAACCAACCTGGGCGATCCGCCCGTCATCGAAGGCAAACGCGTTGCCATTGTCGGCGGCGGAGCCGTTGCCATTGACGCGGCCCGGATGGCGTGGCGGTTGGGGGCTTCAGAAATCCACCTGATCTACCGGCGTACCCGGGAAGACATGCCGGCCTGGGGCGACGAAGTTGAGGCGGCCGACACCGAAGGCATCAACTTCCACTTCCTCACCAATCCGACGAGGGTACTGGGAACCGACCGCGTAACCGGTCTGGAATGCGCCAGGCAGGAACTCACCGAGTTCGACAACAGCGCGCGCCGCCGGCCCAAGCCGATCCCCGGATCCGAATTCGTGCTGGACGTAGACATCGTGATCCCCGCCATCGGTGAAGTGCCCGAAGCCGAATGCCTGCAGGGTTCGAGCGGAATCAGCGTGAACCGCGACAACACCATCACCATCAGCGCCGACCTGGCGACAACGCGTGAAGGCGTGTTCGCCGCGGGCGACGCCGCGATGGGCCCCGCAACGGTTGTTATGGCCGTGGCCCAGGGCAACAAGGTCGCGACTGCCGTGGACGGCTACCTGCGAGGCCATGCCGTGGTGCAACCAAGGTTCGTCTCGGATCACCCGATTCCGCAGATCTTCAACGTCGACGACTACGAAGGCGCCCGACGCCCGGTGATGCCGGAACTCTCGGTCGCGGAACGCTTCCGCAGTGTCTCCGAAGTGGAACTGGGACTTGATGAGGAATCCGCCCGGGCCGAATGCCGCCGTTGTCTGCGGTGCGACCTGGAATGGATGAGCACCACGCACCTTGCGGCGGGTAGCGAAGAAGAAGCCCTGATGGCCGGACTCGTTGAGGAATAGCCCCCGACAACCCTCAACGGGTCGGCGGCGACAAGGAGAGTACTGAATCCGATGAGTACTGTGAACATTACAATCAACGGCAAACCGCTCACGGTTCCGGCGGGAATCACCGTTCTGGAAGCGGCAAAACTTGCGGGGGTGGAAATACCGACGCTTTGCCATCACCCGGCACTGGAACACGTCGGGG
>JAKQQT010000571.1 GCA_029564025.1 Armatimonadota bacterium
CCTCTCCATCCACGCCCAGGACAACGCGCTCTGGCTGGGCTACACCCGCCTCAACGGCAGCTTCGACGATGTGCGCTACACCCTCAAAGTCGCGGACTCGCTCGCCGCGCCGGTCGCCTGGAGCGATGCCGCCACCGGCATCGACCTTGATCCCGTGGCGCTCACCAACACGCTGGACGCCTCAACCTGGTACTTCGAGGTGCGCCTGCCGCAAACCGCACCGGAACGCGACACGCGCTTCTTCAAGCTGGAAGCCGACCTTCAGTAGACGCGCGCCCCTCTGCCAGCCGTGCGCCGGAGAACCACGCCGCCGGAAACTCGTCACGGCAATCGGTCATGTACTTGCCGCCGAAGATGCCCAGCGCGAGCAGCTCGGGCGGCGCCAGCTCCGGCTTGAAGCGCGGGTCGAACGCAGCCCCCTCTGGCTCGGTCAACTGGTAACGGTACCCCTGCTGCATGCGGTCATTGACCACGATCTCCACGGTCCTCCCTCCCTTCTGACTTCGGGGTCGTCGGCGCTCTGATGGGGACATTCCCAGCTCATGGGTTTCCCTTATTGTTCGGTGATCGTGATCGCGGCCACCGGACAGCTTTCAACGGCTTCCCGGCAGGCAGGTTCATCGGGAGGCGGAACGGGCGTTGCGATGACTTCCGCGACCGATTCTTTCATGGCGAATACGGCCGTACAGATCGTCGCGCAAAGTCCGCACCCGATACAGGTTTCCTTGTCCACGTTTGCTTTCATATCGGTCTCCTTTTTGCTGGCGCTTGCTTAAATCGGGATTAAGGTACCAAATCACCTAAATGGCGTCAAGGGTGCCGAACGCTTGCACGTTTTCACCTCGGCGACTCTTGGCAAGAGTTGCAACTGTTCTTTCGTTAGGAATCGAAACGGCGAACGGAAGTCCGCGTCGGAGAGTGATTTGGCGATAGACGATTCCGATCACATCCGTCATTCGCGGCGCAGCCGCGCGGCGGGCTCGTCTATAACTTGAGCGTTGAGAGCGGTGCGCGCTGAGCGTTGAGCGGTAAATGTTCAAAATGGCAATATTTCTGCTTGACTTTGCCCCCCCC
>JAKQQT010000584.1 GCA_029564025.1 Armatimonadota bacterium
TGCCCTCGATGATCTTCGCGGCGGCCGCTTCATCGTTGGCATTCAAGTCCGGCAGTTTCGTGCGGGCGATTTCCACAATCTGCGCCTTTGTGACGGTGCCGGCCTTCACCTTCAGGTTCGTTCCACTTCCCTTGTCCACGCCGGCGGCCTTGCGAAGCAGTTCCGCGGCGGGCGGGGTCTTGGTGATGAAACTGAACGAACGGTCGTCGTATACGCTGATTTCGACCGGGATGATCGTCCCGACCTGGGAAGCCGTGCGCTCGTTGTACGTCTTCACGAATTCCATGATGTTGATGCCGTACTGACCGAGCGCGGGGCCAACCGGCGGCGCCGGCGTGGCTTTACCCGCCGGACACTGCAATTTGATGACTCCGATGACTTTCTTCGCCATTGTTCTTCTCTCCGCGATCCTCAACGGATCTCCCACGTGGACACTGACGGCCGGATCGCGTGGTCCAATCCGCCGTCCGCCGAACCGCCGCTAGTGTTTGCGCGACGGATCCGCGATCTCTTTGTCTACTTCGTTGAAGGCCAGTTCCACGGGCGTATCCCGTCCGAACAGTTCGATCAGCACGCGCAACTTCTGCTTGTCGATCATCACTTCGTCGATCTTGCCGGTGAACTCGGCGAACGGGCCTTGCGTGACGCGAACAATATCGCCCTTTTCGAACTCCACGCGTGGCGGTTGCTTGCCTTCCTTCAGATCTTCCAGGTGGCGGACTTCGTTTTCCTTCAGTGAAATCGGTTTGTTGCCACTGCTCAGGAATCCGGTGACGCCCGTGGTGCTTTTCACCAACTGGATCGTCTGATCATCCAGCACCATCTCGATGAACACGTAGCCCGGGAAGAGCTTGCGCTTGACGTTGCGGGTCTTGCCCGCCACAACGCGGACTTCCTCTTCCTCGGGGATGAAGGTGCGCACGATCATCTGGGACAAGCCTTCATAGTCGGCGCGCAACAGGATGTTCCGCGACACCTTGGCTTCGTGTCCTGAATACGTGTGGATGGCGTACCATCGCGCGTTTTCCGGCTTCGGCTTCTGGGGCTCGACGGCCTCCACGGGCTTCGGTGCGGTTGCTTCCACGGTCCGAATCGGCTCCACGGCAGGCGTCGTATCCTTGCGGCGTGCCGCCGCTGGCTTGCGAGCCGGTTTGTCCTGACCTGTAGTGTCCTGGCCGCCGTCTGCGTTCTTCAATTCTTTATCTTTTGCCATAATTGGTTTCCGCGTTTCCGCGGAGAGGGCTACCCGAGCAGGTACGCGGCAATGCGGGCCATGATGATATCACAAGCCGCCAGGTACAATGTAACGAGTCCGATCGCCGCCAGCACCACGGTGGTGGACTTGATCAGCTCCGGCCTGGTCGGCCAGGTGGTTTTCTGCGTGATCTCAACCCATGTTTCGCGAACGAATTCGCCAGGCTTCTTGCCCTTGAACGCGGCGGATCCGGGAACGTTGACTTCCGGCATCGAAAGAACCTCTCCTTCACGCAAACCTCCGGGGTTCGCGCAGAGACACAAAAGGAACCCCCGGCGACGGAGGCTTCGGGGGTTCAAAGCAAGTATACAACACGGAAAGCAACCGCGTCAAACAGTATTCCCGTTCGATGGCGGCGTTTTTCGATTGGCACGCTCGGGAAGTATCGACAGTTTTGCCGCCGCGGCGTGATTGAATGCGTCAAACTTGACGCGACCGGTTGCCGTTGCCATACACCCGTGACTACAATATTATGTAACAGGCGCCCGCGCGGATGAGAGTACTGAACTCCGCCGAATGCGCCGGAAGAGTGTAATCCGCAAATCACATCATCAGGAACCGCCGTTGTTCTTATGGCGGGCCGAAAGGACACACAGATTATGCCAGTCAAGATCGGTATCAACGGATTCGGCCGCATCGGCCGTCTCACCTACCGCGCGATCCTTGAGCATTACGGCAAGGACATCGAGGTTGTCGCCATCAACGACCTGAGCGACGCGAAAACCAACGCCACCCTTCTGAAGTACGACACCAACTACCGCCCGCTGAAAGCCGACGTGCAGGTAAGCGGCGACGACCTGACCGTCAACGGCAAGCTCATCAAGGTCTTCAAGGAAAAAGACCCGGCGGCGATTCCCTGGTCCTCCGTGGGCGCCGAGATCATGGTTGAATCCACCGGCTTCTTCACAGACGCTGAGAAGGCCAAGGCCCATCTGAACGGGACCGTCAAGAAGGTCATCATCTCCGCCCCCGCCAAGAATGAAGACGTGACCATCGTGATGGGCGTCAACGACGGCGACTACAAGCCGGAGCACAAGATCCTCAGCAACGCTTCCTGCACCACCAACTGCCTCGCGCCGTTCGCCAAGGTTCTGAACGACGAATTCGGCATCGAGAGCGGCTTTATGACCACGGTGCACGCTTACACCAACGACCAGAAGGTCGCCGACCAGGTTCACAAAGACCTGCGCCGCGCCCGCGCCGCCGCCGTGAATATCATCCCGACCACCACCGGCGCCGCCAAGGCCATCAGCCTCGTCCTGCCGGAACTGAAAGGCAAGATGCACGGCTACGCCCTGCGCGTCCCGGTGACCACCGGTTCCTGCGTTGATTTGACCGTCTGCCTGAAAAAGGACGCGACGGTTGAGGCTATCAACGCCGCGATGAAGAAGGCCGCCGAAGGCGAACTGAAAGGCATCCTGGAGTACACCGAGGATCCGATCGTTTCCTCAGATATCATCCAGAACCCGCACAGCAGTATCTTCGACGCCGGCCTGACGATGGCACTGACACCTCGCTTCGTGAAGGTCGTCTCCTGGTACGACAACGAGTGGGGTTACTCCTGCCGCGTGGGCGACCTGATCATGATGATGGTCAAGAAGGGTCTCTAGTCTTCACAGGGTCCGCGCCGGAATGATCCGGTAACGCAACGGCCCCTGGAAGGAATCAAGCCCTCGGGCCCGCACGGGTTCGGGGGCTTTTTCCAATATGCGCACACTCTGGAGCAGACAATGAACAAGAAAACCATCGATGACATCGACGTAGCCGGAAAACGCGTACTCGTTCGAGAAGACCTGAACGTCCCGCAGGACGATACCGGCGCCATCACGGATGACATCCGCATCCGCGCCTCACTCCCCACCCTGAAGAACCTTCTGGACCGCGGGGCCCGTGTGGTTGTGATGGCGCACCTCGGCCGCCCGAAAGGCCAGCCGAACCCTAAATACACCCTTGCTCCCGTGGCGAAGAGGCTGGGCGATCTGCTCGGCAAGCCCGTGATGTTCATCGAGAACATCGACACCCCGACAGCACTGGCCAGGGCCAATACGCTGAAGGACGGCGAGATTGCCCTTCTTGAAAACGTTCGGTTCTTTGCCGGTGAAGAGGCCAACGATCCTGAGATCGCCAAGGTCTATGCGAAGTACGGCGATGTGTACGTAAACGACGCCTTCGGCGCCGCGCACCGGGCGCACGCCAGCACGGCCGGTGTCGCGGAGTATCTTCCCGCCGTATCCGGCTACCTTATGAAACTGGAACTTGACTACCTGGACGGGGCATTGGCTGATCCCAAGCGGCCGTTTGTG
>JAKQQT010000629.1 GCA_029564025.1 Armatimonadota bacterium
ATTCATCAAGCGAAAGGTCTTCCCGAAACGGGGTAACCATCGCGGTTCCGCATCCTCTAAACACGCTATTCCTCCTCTTGACTGAACAAAACATCGCTGAACTCGAAAAAGCCCTTTTTGCCGGCAATCCAACGCGCCGCCGACAGCGCGCCCCGCGCGAATCCCTCGCGACTGCGGGCGGTGTGGCGCAACGTGATGGTATCGGCCGGGGAGTCGAATCCGATTTCGTGGGTGCCCGGTATCGATCCGGCGCGGTTGGAGGCGACATCGATCGGGCGGTCGTAACCCAGCCGGCGCATCTCATCGACCAACTTCAGCAGGGTGCCGGACGGCGCATCCTTCTTCGCGTCGTGGTGGATTTCCCAGGCCCAGGCGCCGTATTCCGGCTGTTCCGACAGCAACATCGCGGCTTCGGCAACGAGACGCGAAAAGACGTTGACGCCGATGGAGAAATTGGGACTCCACACCAGGCCTGTGCCGTTGCCCTCCACGATCTGCCGCACGCGCTCCAAGTGCTCGTGCCAGCCTGTGGTTCCGACCACGAGGTTCACCCCAAGCCCGGAGATCAACTCGATGTTGCGGACCACGGTGGCGGGAACCGAGAACTCCACGGCCACGTCGATGCCCCGGAAGTTCTCAGCGGTGATGCCCTCGAACCCGAAGTTGTTGTCCACGTCGAGCTTCAGTTTCACATTGAAGCCGTACTCGGGCGCGATCTGCTCGATGAGTCTGCCCATGCGGCCGTAACCAATAAGTGCGAGGTTCACAGTGCCCTCCTCCGCGCGGTTGCGAGGCGGGCGCGCGAACGGGCTGAAAGGGCAGGGCAGGGCGGTTTGTTTTCCGATACGTTCATCGCTTCCCCTGGTCGTGGGACGGAACGCAGTAGAAGAGGAAAGAAGACTTTGCTCCCCGGTAGCGCTCCATCCGCGGTTCCTGTTTCCAGGACTCCGGATGACAGTGGCCGGGATTTAGCCCGACTCACCAACCGCGCGTCCCACTGCGGAACGCCGCGGCTTCGGCGGCAGACCCCTTTCGAAAGAACCTCCGGTTCAGCCGGACTTGCGAGTTCTATCTACTGATGGCTGTCGCGCCTCTACAGAGATGTGTTCAGGTTAGCGGAGATTGGGAAAGGAAGTCAAACGGGGTGGGCGAACAAAAGTTTGGAAATGAATGGTTACGTTTGTTAGCATGGAGATAGGAATGAACAAGAAACGTTCGCAATTTCGGAATGGAGGTTCGTATGTTTCTGAAGCCACTGGATTCAATAACCGCCGAGGATGTTAGCCGACTCGTTGACATCGGTGCCGCCGAAACCGTATCACGTGAGTTCAAGAGTATAGTACCGTGGGGCACACAAGGTCCACGGAAAGATCTCGTTACCCATATCTCCGCGATCGCTAACGCCGGTGGCGGCGATATATTGTTCGGGATCGAGGAAAACAACGGTGTTGCCGTAGAGGCCGTGGGCATCGACGTGCCCAACCTCGATGAACTCCAACGTGGGATAGAGCAATCTGTTCGGGACGGTACCGATCCGTCGTTAACCGGCTTGCGTTTCCGCGCTATCGAAGGATTCGAAAAGGGACCGGTGCTTATTCTTCGTGTCCCTCGTACCTGGACAGGGCCTCACATGCTTACTTTGGATAAGGACAGCAGGTTTTACATCAGGGATACCGGGAGCAAACACATCATGAACACCCACGAATTGCGTATGGCTTTCAACCGAGCCGATGAACCGGCGGCCTTAGCCAGGAGATACCGCGAAGAACGTCTCACCGCTATTCGGAACAATGATGGGGCGG
>JAKQQT010000673.1 GCA_029564025.1 Armatimonadota bacterium
GGCCCGCGCCGTTGCGCTGTATGCGCCAATAGGCGTTACCGTTGGCCATGTAGTCGCGGATAGTCGCCGCCATCAACTGGTCGCCGCTGTATTGGCCGTTCGGGTAGTTCAGCAAGGCGAGGATGGGATGCTCGTTGTACCGCTCGCGCTTACCGTCCCGCGTTGGACGTGTCACCATCGCAGGGCTTTCCGGTAACGTGCGAGCCACCCAGCCGATGATGGCCGATGCGACGGCGTTGTTGGCCACGTCGCCCGCCAATCGCTCCCAGTTTTGATTCGAGCCGGGCAGGTAAGCGTTCCCGCCGCCGAAAAGCGTTGTCCAGCCGATGTCACTGGTTGTGGTGACGCGTTCCGCCGCAAACAGCCGTTTCCACCAGTTCCCGAATGTGCTCATACGATCCCCCTCTCCCGTTGCGGACGACAGCACCAGTAGGCCAGACACCGCGCGATTACCGTGTCATCATGCCGCCCCTCCGGTGCGCTGTAACGTACCATGCCGGACGGCAGTTCCGTCTGCTCATAGGCCAGCAGTTCCGACTCCGCCACCGCCGCCGCCTCGTTCGCTGTGCGGCTCAACAAGCGGCATTCCCTGTTCTCGAGCAGTTGCACCAGGTACTCCACGATGTCACGCTTCGTCTGCGCCGTCGTCGTCCACGCCCGCGCACCGCGGAACTGCTTCTGGATCTCCTCGATGTTCGGCGAGCCGAAACTGTTCTGTTCCAACAGTGCCGTCGTCACGTTGTACCGCTGGAGCGTTGCCAGTATCCGCGTGCGCTGAAGCGTCCAATCCGGCCCGTTGAAGCGGTCCAAGTACACCTCGCGCTTCGTCGCCGCATCTACCACGCAAATGGCCGTGTAGTCGTTGGAGCGTCCAAAGTCCACACCTGCGACATACGTGCCTTCTTCAGGCTCCGTAATCGCCTCCGTGCTACAGTCCGTGACGTTGCGGAAGACGTAGCCCTCGCCTTCCAAGAACTCGGCAAGGTACTCCTGATGGAATCGGCGTTCCGTCATATCACGCCGCGCGGCCTCGACTTCATCGGCTGGTATGTACGGATTGGCAACGGTTGCCAGTTGCCACGACGCCCAATCCGTCTGGCCGGGATCGCGGCCCAAATCGTACAGCGTTTTGAAGAAATTCATCCCGCGCGGTGTTGACCCAAACGTCGCCCATCCCGCGTAGTCCGTGAGCGTCGGCCTGATGACGGCTTGCCACGCCTCCTCAAGCACCGGAACCATAGCCGCCTCGTCAACGAACACGCCTGCATACTTGCGCCCGCGAGCCGCGTCCGGGTTCTCCAGGCTCCACATGTCGATGGTTCCGCCCGTCACCAGTTCCACGCGCTTCTCTGATACCGACACATTTCGCGTTACGGGAGCCGCCCACGCCACAACGTCACGCCATATCTGTGCCAGCATCTTGTACGTCGGGCTGAACCACGCCACAGGAAGCCCGTCTACAGCCCCACCGAGCGCACCGGACCCGGTGATGAGCATATCGCTACCGAGCCACGTCTTGCCCGCCCTGCGGCCCGCACAGAAGACCTTGAACCGCGCCGGGTGCCGCTTAATGGCGGCCTGTTCAGAGTAAAGGCGCGGGAGTTCCAGGCGCGTCGTCCGCATCGACTCTGACAATCTCGATTCGGACCCCGCCGACCTGCTGTTGCTTTTCGGGAGCGTTTGTTCCAATGATCTTCGCCTCAGTCTCAAGGGCGCGGCGCACCCCGTCGTAATCCCCGGCCTTCCATGCCGCGCGGCGCAC
>JAKQQT010000713.1 GCA_029564025.1 Armatimonadota bacterium
TCCCCTGCGTTATACACGCGCAAAGACCACTCCGTCTCGGCGGTCCCGAAATTATGGCTTGTGCTGGACAAACCGATGGCGGCAAGCGGGTCACGCGCGCTTATCGCTATGGTTCTCGTATCGCCCTTCTCTGATGTAACCGTGATCGTTCCCGAATACACGGCTTTCCCGAGAAGACTCCTATCGAGAGTCACTTGAATGGTTTGACGGTCATCGCTGCCGGTGCTGGCGCCGGACGTCGGAGACAGCGAAACCCAGGGTACGTCCGCCGACAGGGTATACGCGAGACTGGTGCCCCGGCTGCCTGCGTTCCAGACATCAAACGACCACGAGGTCTCTTCGGCGCCGAAGTCGTGCGAAGTCTCTGAGACTCCGATCGTGCTCAGACCCACGGAGGCGCGCACCGCAAACGTCTTCGACTCGAGGCCCGGAGAGGATACGGTAACGATTCCCGAGTACGTCCCGCTATCGAATTTCGTGCGGTCAATGGTTACAGAGATTTCGTTCTCGCTATTGCTGGTTGAAGCAGTACCGCTGATTGGGTTTACGCTAATCCATGGCTGGTCGGCTGAGCACGTGAACCTGGCGCTCGAACTGCCGCCTGTGACCCACACAAAAAAGGAAAACTCCGATTCCATCGTCCCATAGTCATGCGAAGAATGGGAAAGCTGGAGTTCGGTTGTTCGACTGGGGCATCCGACTGTCAGAACACCCATCAGCACTACGCCCAAGAGCAAAAAAATTCGATATGTGCCCCGCACTGGCCTGTCCTCCTACGGCTTCGAAAGCGAGTCGCTCTCGGCCCGTTGATTTGGCGTCTTGCCTGGCCGATACGCACCGATCCCAGAAGTTGAAGTCACCGACGCTGATTTCACCGGCAGTCGTCCCCCAACTATGGACAACTATCCCTGACAGACTGCAATAAACAGCCGTCTCCCTTGCACTTGTACTCTATCAGTAGACGGGTTTCATGTCAAGTAATTCTCCCGTCGGCGTCTCGGGTCCGGCTCTGTCAAGAAGAGCGTGAGCGGATTTCCTAACACATTAACCCGGAAGGAATTACAAAAGACAGCCCTCTGCCGCCCGCTGCCGCACTGTTCAAGACAAGACAAGCGTACCAGATACTGGACAATTCCAGTGACATAGGTTCGCGGGCCCGGAGTCAGTTGCGGCGAAATGTCCCTGGACGCGGGATGCGCACGAAGCTCATGCGGCGCTATTCTTGACTATCGCGCTATCGCGGGGTCCTTCGCGCACGGGCTTCGGGTTTGTCCAGCCGTTCCCCGAGTAGTGGAGGGGAGGCACTATAGCATGCGTCGAGCTCGATAAAGGCGGCGCTTGCCCTGTTCCCTGCATATACTCCTTTAACCTGGTAGGCGACAGGCTCGCGAGTAAGGACGGCGACCGCAAGGCGGGTCCCCGGCGCGATGTTGTTCATATAAGCGGCGGCAAACGGGTCCCTCATGACCAGCCGGTCCCTGCCCGCCGGGACGCATGCCATGAGCGGGAACGCTCGGGGGAAACCGTCGCCATCGCGGTATGCGGCGGCACGCACCGCCCCCATACGCAGGAACTTCTCGGCCACCTGAACGGGCATGCACGAGCGGTTTTCGTTGCGCGTGGCAAACAGTGTGATGGCCCGTACGCGAAGGTAATCGCCCAGCACCCGGTACCTGTTCATTGAAATCGGGGGCGATACATCGGCCACTTCAATGGCGCCGGCCGCGCGAACCCCCGTATACGCGTTGTAGCGGAGCAGGGGAAGGCTGTTTATGAAATCCAGCCGTTCGCCCCGGGTTTCGAAACCGCGGAAACGGCCCTTGATGCTCCATCCCCGGAAGCTCTCGTCGATTACAGCAACGCCGGCCGCGTCGCACGCGCGCAGGTTAGCACGCGACTTCTGCATGAGGAATTCGCCGAACACCAGCGTGCCGTCGTGATAGGGATGGATGGTGAGCACGGGCACGCAGTTGGGTTCGCCCGAATCATCGAGGGTGGCCAGGAATTTCGGGGTGAACCGGCCCTCCAGTGCCGCGTACAGTTGCGAGTTCAGGGGTTCGGGCATTCGTAC
>JAKQQT010000007.1 GCA_029564025.1 Armatimonadota bacterium
TTTTAACACCAAAAAAGCCATCATGTGGGGCCCGGACACAACCCAGAATGAGAATGTCTGGGTTCAGTTCGCGGTGCTGCCCAAGGCCTACAACGATTTCCACGCCGATTCGATGACTATCTACCTGGGCGGCAAGGGCACCGACAAGGTCTTCGCCAACCTCTGGTTCGATACCCATGCCGATTTCTCCAGCCCCGTTCCGCTGAATGACGCCCCCCTGGCGATGAAAAAGGATGGGGATTCCCTCTTTGCCTTTATCCTCGACAAGGAGGTGCCGGACGGCGATACCCTTTACGTCCGCGTCTATGCCTGGCACGCCGGTACGGCCTCAAACAGCAAATACCTCTACATGCGCCTCTGCACCATCTATGGAACAACGACGGCCAATCCCATTCCGGCATCGGCGACCTGGGCTTGCACAAATCCCGGAGCCGGTGGCACCGGTCAGTCCGTCGCCACTGCCGGCAATGTGCTGGCCGCAGACGAGAAACTCGTCAACATGAACATCAACGGCTATACCGGCTTTAACAGCGCCCAGCGGCTGCGCATCGTCTCCGCGCCGGGCAAGTACGAATGGCCGGCCGGGCAGCTGACCCAGATCGATTCGGTTTATGTCGAGTTTTCGGTCTCGCCCAAGCTGGGCACCAGATTCATGGTGAACTCGCTCAGCATGGATTTGGGCTGCCACTCGATCAACAACTTTAAGGCGAATGTCTGGTACAGCAAAGATCCCGCTTTTGCCAATCCGGTCCAGGTCGTTTTTCAAACGGCGGATACCGTCAACAACTATCTGCCGCGCGGTCCGGATATCCCTGCCTATACGGTAACCGCTCAGCCCGGCCTGCTCCTCGATCCGGGAGAGACCTTTTATCTCCGCGTCTATCCCTGGGTGCATGACAACGCCAGTGCTACCTCGGGCAAGTACTTGACTGTTCAGAATGTCCTGATCGGCGGCGTGAGCGAAAGCGCCCCGATGCCCTCCTCGGCAACCTGGGCTTGCACAAATCCCGGAACCGGCGGCACCGGTCAGACCGTCGCCACCGCGGGCAAGGTCACCGCCGCGGACGAGAAACTGGTCAACATGAACATCAATGGCTATACCGGCTTTAACAGCGCCCAGCGGGTGCGTATCATCTCCGCGCCGGGCAAGTATGAATGGCCGGCCGGGCAGTTGACCCAGATCGATTCGGTTTATGTCGAGTTCGCAGTCTCGCCAAAAGCCGGGGCCAAGTTTACGGTGCAATCGCTCTCGCTCGATTTGGGCTGCCACTCGATCAACAACTTCAAGGCGAATGTCTGGTACAGCAAAGATCCCGCTTTTACCAATCCGGTCCAGATCGTTTTTCAAACCGCGGATACCGTCAACAACTATCTACCCCGAGGTCCGGATATTCCCGCCATCACCGTAACCGCTCAACCCGACCTGATCGTCGATCCGGTTGAGACCTTTTATCTCCGCGTCTATCCCTGGGTGCATGACAACGCCGGCGTCACCTCGGGCAAGTATTTGACGATACAGAACGTTGTCATCAGCGGCCTCGCCGAAGGCGGCGCTGATTACGAGATGCCGGTCATCGTCACCACTCCGGCCACCTACATCTCGACCACCTTTACCACCTCCGGCGGGAGCATTCCTTCGGACGGCGGCGCGCCCGTGACCGCGCGCGGCGTCTGCTGGAGCACAGTGACGGGACCGACCACCGCTGACACCAAAACAACTGACGGCGGCGGCTCCGGCGCCTTCGTCAGCAAGGTGACCGGTCTCACCGCCGGTGTGACCTACTTTCTCCGCGCCTATGCCACCAACGATGCCGGTACCGCCTATGGCGAAGAGGTCTCTTTCAAAACCCTCGATTCCCTGGTGGTCCCGACCGTGACGACGGTCGCGGTCAATAACATCATGGTCAAGTCCGCCAGGAGCGGCGGCAATGTCACCGAATGGGGCGGCAGCGACGTCACCGCCCGCGGTATCTGCTGGAACATGACCGGCGATCCCACCATCCTCGACGAAAAAACCGAGAACGGCACCGGCATC
>JAKQQT010000047.1 GCA_029564025.1 Armatimonadota bacterium
GCAAACCGCAAACGATGCCCGGCTCCCATAAAACGGATGCCGGGCATTTCATTTCAAGGAGATGGATTATGTCCGCCAATCAGAAGATGACCGCCTTTTCCCAGGGGATTCACGAGCAGTCCTCGACGCAAAAGGAAAAACTGGGAACCCTGCGCGTTCTGGCCGACGGGCGCAAGTTCCGTTACGCCAAGGCCGGAGGCACCGCCCTTGCAATCGGCATCCCGACTCAGAGCGCCGCCGCCGAGGCCAATCACATCAACAAGAGTTGCGCCGCCGCCGCCATCGGTTCGACGGTCGTGTTCGTTACCGTAGGCGCCACCGCCGTCACCGAGGACCAGTACAAGGACGGCTGGCTTCAGGTGAACGACGGGACCGGCCAGTACTGCTGCTATCCGATCCTGGGCAATTCCGCGTGTGCCGGGAACGGTACGACTACCGTCGTTTTGGCCGAACCGATTCGGATTGCCCTGGTCGGCTCCGGGACCAGCGAAGTGTCGCTCATTCCCAATGAGTTTTACGGCGTCGTGGTCGGGGCCGCGAAAGGGCATTTTGCCGGTGTTCCCGTCATCAACGTGACGGCGAACTATTACTACTGGTCGCAGACCGGCGGGATGTGCTGTGCGCTCAATACGAACGCCGTGGCCGTCGGGTCCGAAGTGGCCCTTGGGTCCGGGCTGTTTGTGTTGGCCACCGCGTACACGACCGAAGTGTGCGGCACGGTGGTGGCCACCGCAGGCGTGACCAACGAGGGCAAGCCGATCTGGCTGAACAAGGACTAACCTTTACCTTCAAGGGCGGGAAAACGGGTCATGGCGACGAAGCGGGAGCTGGTCGAAGAGATTCAGGACATCGTGCAGGACGCGTCCTATACGGTCCTGAGAATCGTGCGGTACTTGAACCGCGCATTGCGTGAAATCGCGGGTGCCGTGCCGGTCCCGCTTCCCGCCCTTGAAGCGCAAGGAACGGTTTCAACATCGCTTGCGGCATCTTATGTCGCGCTGCCGGTGAGTGCGACGACGCCTGCGGTGGTGCAAGGCTATCACCGGGATCTCTATTTTTGCTATTCGGCGGCGCAAAACGATGAAGTGCGGGTCTATCCGTCATTGGAGTTCCTGGCCTCCGAAGACCCGAGCATGGCGCTTGCAGGGATTATCACTGCGGTGGCCGTTGCCGGTGCGAATCTTTGGTACGTCAGGAGGCCCGGCGTGTCGGATACGCTCACCTTGAGGTATTTTACCGATCCGGCGGCGCTGGTCAACGATTCGGATATTCCGACGTGCCTTCCTCTTCATTTGCACGAAAAGCTCTTGGTCAACATGGTCTGCGGGTATATATACGATATGATAGAAGACGGTATCGAGGACGCAAAGACGAACACGAACCATCACAAAGCCGAATTCTCCGACGCATTCTCTCAGCTCATCTATTGGATAGGCCCGCCTCATACCAGACCGACGCCGATAAACGACGTGCTGTCCGGCACCTTGAGCGACTGGAGAGGACACCCG
>JAKQQT010000059.1 GCA_029564025.1 Armatimonadota bacterium
TCTCGGTAGCCGACGGGGGGAGTCCGAGGATGCGAAAGGCATTCCGTTCGAAGCGCGGGAACGATGAAGAACCATTGGCCATTACGGAGATTCCCCT
The DNA here is from genome assembly GCA_029564025.1 of Armatimonadota bacterium. Lineage (GTDB taxonomy): Bacteria > Armatimonadota > DTGP01 > JAKQQT01 > JAKQQT01 > JAKQQT01. Next base: position 98 of record JAKQQT010000059.1, read on the forward strand.
GGAGAAGGATCATTCCCCCCATTGTGGCCATTGTATCCGGTCACTTGCAAGCAGTCAAATTCGATGTCGCCCGCCTCTACCCCTGTTTCGGGCAGTATTCGTCCACCGTTTCTACGTCCAGGTCGCGGCCGGTTCGGCGCGCTTCCAGCGCTTTCAACAGCGCTTTGGCGGTGTCCAGAGATGTCAGGCACGGCACGCCCATTTCCACGCTGGCCCGGCGGATCTGGCGGCCTTCGCGCTCAATTTCCCGGTTCAAGCTGAGGGTGTTGATCAGCAATTTCACGTCGCCGCCACGGATGATATCCACCATATTCGGGTGCCCCTCGCTGATTTTCATCACGGAGGTCGCGGGCACCCAGTTTTCGTTCAGGAACTTCGCCGTGCCCTTCGTCGCCACCAGTTGGTAGCCCATCTCGTGCAGGCTTCGCGCCAACGGCAGGGCTTCCGGCTTGTCGCGGTCGTCGATGGTGCAGATAACCTTCCCGCCCTTGGCCGGCAGGTCGATTCCGCTGGCAATCATCGCCTTCGCCAGCGCACGCGGAAAATCGCTGTCCAGGCCCATCACCTCGCCCGTGGATTTCATCTCTGGGCCGAGCTCGATATCCACCTGCCGCAGTTTCTGGAAACTGAACACCGGAGCCTTCACCGCGATGCTTTTCGCCGAAGGATAAAGCCCGCCGTGATATCCCATATCCTGAAGCTTTTCACCCAGCATAATGCGAGTCGCCAGGCCGACCATCGGGATGCCCGTGATTTTGCTCAGATAAGGCACCGTTCGGCTCGCCCGCGGGTTGACCTCCAGGATATACACCTTTTCATCGGCAACCACGTACTGGATATTCATCAACCCGCGCACTTCCAGCGCTTCCGCAAGCTGGATGGCGTACCGCGTGACCTGCTCAATCACGCCGTCCGAAAGCGTCTGCGGCGGATACACCGCCATCGAGTCGCCGCTGTGTACGCCTGCGCGCTCGATGTGCTCCATGATGCCCGGCAGAAGGCAGTCCGTGCCGTCGCCGATGACGTCCACTTCCACTTCCTTGCCGAGGATATATTTGTCGACCAGGATTGGCGCCTTGGGCGAAACCTCCACCGCGTATGTCATATAGCGGTGCAGTTCCTCGTCGCTGTAGATAATCTCCATCGCCCGCCCGCCCAGCACGTACGACGGGCGCACCAGCACGGGATAACCGATTTCGTTCGCCACCTGCGCCGCCGATTCCACGTCGGTCACCGCCCGGCCGGCCGGCTTGGGGATGCCGAGTCCGTTCAGCAGGCGCTCGAACAGGTTGCGGTCTTCGGCGAGGTCGATGGCGTCCGACGAAGTGCCCAGAATCGGCACACCGGCGCGGTGCAACGGGCCCGCCAGGTTGACAGCCGTCTGACCGCCGAACTGCACGATGACGCCCTCCGGCTGTTCGAGGTCGATGACGTTCATCACGTCCTCGAACGTAAGCGGCTCAAAGTACAGCCGGTCCGAGGTGTCGAAGTCGGTGGACACGGTTTCGGGGTTGTTGTTGATGATGATGGCCTCGTAGCCGGCCTCCCTCAACGCCCACGCGGAATGAACCGAGCAGTAATCAAACTCGATACCCTGCCCGATCCGAATCGGCCCCGAACCCAGTACAATCGCTTTTTTCTTTTTCATCAACAAATCATTCCGTGTAGGGGCGGGCCACTGTGCCCGCCCTGTTTGCCTGTCATTCTGAGGTAATACCGCGTTTGTCTCCCCTCCTTTTCAAGGAGGGGCTGGGGGAGTGGTTTTCGACGTACATACCCGGCAACCACCCCTAACCCCTCCTTGAAAAGGAGGGGAACCGGAAATACGGCTGGCATCTCGCCTTTCCCGCAATTCTTAATTCTTATTCGGTTCTCCGCAATCCTAATCGCTTCCGGCGACGAATCTACCCCAATCCACCTTCGGCCCAGCCTTTGCGCGGCCACAAGCGTTGTCCCCGACCCGCAGAACGGGTCCAGCACCAGGTCTCCCGGCTCGCTGGAACCGGCGATGATGCGCGTCAACAACGCCAGCGGTTTCTGCGTCGCGTAGCCCACCCGCTCCGGGTCGCGCTGGTTCAACGGGCTGATGTCGGTCCACACGTCGGTCGGGCACGCGCCCGCGTCCTCCGGGTACTCGTACACTTTGCCGTTCGAGCGTATCGTGCGAACCGCGCTTCCGTCGGCGCTTACCGCCCGGCGCATATGATTCCTTCGTTCCGACGGAACGGCGACGGCCTCGGGGTGGAATACATACCCCGGACCGTTCGCATACCACAGAATCGTGTCGTGCTTGGCCGGATACCGCCTCCGCGCGACGCCGCCGGTGCGGTACGCCCAGATGATTTCGTTCACGAAACCCTTCGGCCCGAACACCTCGTCCAGCGCCGTCCGCCACACGTGAACCGTCCTCGCGTCGATGTGCACGAAGACGCTGGCGTTCACCGCCAACAGCGGCTTCATCGCCGTCAGCACCTGACGCGCAAAAACCGCATATTCCGGCGGTTTGCGAACGTCACGGTACGCCTCCCGTTCCCCGCGCGCCCGGCCGCCCGACGCGGTTCCCACGTAGAACACGCCGCCCGTGTTGAACGGCGGGTCCATGTACGCCAGGTCCACCTGCCCGGCAATGTCCGGGTCTTCGGCCGCCTCGCGCATCCACGTCACGTTGTCCGCCAGGACGAGGCGGTTCATTCAACCTTCCGGAAGGCCACCGTCTCCGCGCCGGGCAAAGTCTTGATACCGATGACCAACCCGTCCTCCGCCAGTTCCCGGCCGGAGACCTGACGTTTTCTATCGGGATATTCCGCGTTCCACACGGTGTAGTCCGCGTCCTTGTCGATGCCGTGCAACGGGAACGACCGTTTCTCGTCGGCGCACTCCGGCCTTCGGAACGCCGTCACGAACCCCCTGCCCAGTTCCGGGCGAACGAACTCCCAGGCAATCCACTCGTCGGGGCCTTCATGGCAAGGGGTCAGCGGATAATAATCGCCCAGGAAGTCGTCCGCAATCTCCGCCCGCGCCGAAATCAACCGCCGGATGGCGTCGTAATCAAGGCCCTTCTCGCGCATATCGAACATGCACACCAGGCTGGGCGCGCAGTTGCTCCAGAACGCGTATCCTTGCACCTCGGTGTGCCCGCTACCGTAATATGGAACCCCCTCGCAGGCGACGGTTCCGGTTCCAAAGAACGGCAACCACATCGCGATGCCGTAGGTCTGCTGTTGGTGCGCGTCCGGCACGAAGGCGTAATCCGAGCGCCACAACGGTACCGCGCGCCGCATCGTCTTCAGGTCGTTTCGCCGACCGCCCGAAGCGCACGAGTCTATCAGCATACCGGGGTGCCGCCTCTGGAGTTCGTCCCAGAGCGCCAGGTAGGCGAACACGTGACGGTTCTCGGCGATGCCCTGCCGGTCCTCGGCGTCGGCTGTCCGCCAGAAGTCCAGCGGCGGTATGTTGTGATCCTGCCGGTACCAGTCGATACCCTCGGACTGGAGGATGCTGTCCACGCGTTCGGTAACCCAATCCAGAACTTCGAGTTCGCCAAGATTCAGCAGGCGGCCCCAACTGAGGTCGGCGGTCGGCGAATCGAGTACCCATTCCGGCTTGTTGGATGCCAGCCACGAACCCGGCGCCACGCGTTCCGGCTCGAACCACAGCATGGTCTTGATGCCGTTCGCGTGCGCGTGGTCCGAAATCGGGCGCAGTCCGTCCGGGAAGCGCTTTCGGTCTACCTCCCACGTTCCGACGTCGCCCCAGCGTCCCTGGTTCGGGTACCACCCGGCGTCCATCCACCAGGCGTCGATGTTGATGCCTTCCTCGACGTAACGGTCGATGAACTGAATCTGGTTCTCCACCGTCGCGTTCATCATCTCCTCGAACGCGCGGTTGGCGCCTGCGAGCAGAAGGGGCTTGACCGGTTGACCACCCGGCTTCGGCAGGTTGAACTCCACCATCCACCGCCGCCACACGTTCTGGGCGTGGATCCAGTCGCCTTCCCAGGACTGCAGGACGATGAGCGGCGAACGGAAATATTCGCCGGGATGCAACCGGAACCGCGTGCGTTCCTGCCCGGCCCGAACGCGGCACTTCAGGCGATTGTTGCGCTTGAAATCCGCTTTCCACTGCCCCGGCCACCCAACGGCGCAAATGACGCCCCGGCCGCCCCAATCGAGGTTGAGGTACGGCATATCTTTCGAGGACGCCCGTCCGCCCTCGCCGCCCAGCGCCGCCCTGGCGCCGGGACCGAGCGGTGTCAACAACGGGCGGTAGTCGGTCTCGTTCCCGGGTGAACCAACGTTGTGCCGAAGTAGGAATTCGCCGGTTTCTTCCCGTTTGAAGACCAGATCCAGACCGTAAAGGTTCTCGATCAAAGGGGTATCGGAATCGCCTTCATTGCGCAGATGCACGGTCCATTCCACGGTCGGATAGTTCTCGTAGAGGGTAACCGTGGACCAGACGGCCAGCTTGGTCTCCGGATCGCTCCACGCCAGCAGGTACTGCCGCGCCCCCTCGATGAACCTGTCACCGACATTGCAAAATGTCCAAGACGCCTGCACCTCGCGGAAGGAGACGCCATCAATCAGAAGGTCGAAAGGCAGTTTGAGCTTTCTCTGTTTGCGGCGGAACCAGCCGAATATGAGGTCCTGGTGATTCACAACCTCGTCATTGGTCGGCCCGTAACCGGGATATTCCCAGTACGCGCTCACGCCTGCTCCCTTTCCGCGAATCCGGCCGCCTCATCGAACACCGACGGTTCGTAAGAACTGTAGAAGTACGGCGTCTGCGCCTCGAACTCCGCCGCGCACGTGTCCACCATCTTGTACGCCGGCGTCAATCCTGCTGACTTGCGCTGTTCGCGAATTTCAGCCTCGGTGAACTGGGTCAGTTCAGCGATATCCCTGTCGGAAAATCCCCGCTTCTTGCACGCCCTCAGAAGTTCCGGCGGCAGAACGCGCTCTCCGTCCGCCCCGGTCCTCGCCCTCTCGCCCGCGTGCCGCAGTTCCTCTTCCAGCTTCACGATTCCCTGCATCTTTACGACGAACCAAGGGTCGATAGCCGTCATGTTCACGACTTCATCAACGTCCCACCCGCGCCGCAGGGCTTCCGCCACCGCATAGATGCGCTCGTCGCTCGGGTTCCTCAGAACCTCCTCAAGCTCCATCTCGCCCCACTGGGCGATGCCCTTCAACCGCAGTCCATGCACGCCCGTCTCCGTGCCGCGAACCGCCTTCAGGAGGGCCGCCTCGAACGTGCGCGCGATGGCCATCACCTCGCCCGTCGCCTTCATCTGGGTGGTCACGCTTCGGTCGGCCAGCACGAACTTGTCGAACGGCCAGCGCGGCACCTTAACCACCACGTAGTCGATGGCCGGTTCAAAGCACGCCAGCGTTTTGCCCGTCACGCTGTTCAGAATCTCGTCCAGCCGCAGGCCGACGGCTATCTTGGCGGCCACCCGGGCGATGGGGTATCCCGTCGCCTTGCTGGCCAGGGCCGATGAACGGGACACGCGGGGATTGACCTCGATGACGTAATACTCGTACGACTCGGGATTCAGCGCCAGTTGCACGTTGCATCCGCCCTCGATGCCCAGCGCACGGATAATCCGCAGGCTGGCCGTGCGCATCAACTGGTACTCCTTGTCGCTCAGCGTCTGGCACGGCGCGATGACGATGGAGTCGCCGGTATGGATGCCCATCGGATCGATGTTCTCCATACTGCAGATGGTGATGCATGTGTCCGCGCTGTCCCGCATCACCTCGTACTCGATTTCCTTCCATCCCTTCACCGATCGCTCCACCATCACCTGGTGGCGCGGCGAAAGCGCCAGGCCCTTCCCCCCGATCTCCAGCAGTTCCTCTTCGTTTTCGGCGAATCCGCCGCCCGTGCCGCCCAGCGTGTAGGCCGGCCGGATAATCAGCGGCCATACATCGGCCTTCGCCACCTCGCGAAGTCCTTCCTCGGACTCCACAATCCACGATTCCGGCACCGGTTCGCCGATTTCGCGCATCAGCGCGCGGAAATATTCGCGGTCCTCCGCCTTCTGTATCGCCGAAAGTGGCGTGCCCAGCAGGCGCACGTTGTACTTCTCCAGGATGCCCTTTTCCGCCAGTTCCGTTGCCAGGTTCAGGCCGGTTTGCCCGCCCAGCGTGGGCACCAGCCCGTCCGGGCGTTCCTTGGCGATGATGCGCTCCGCGAACTCGACCGTCAGCGGTTCCACGTATACGCGGTCAGCCATCTCCAGGTCGGTCATGATGGTCGCCGGGTTCGAGTTCAGAAGGATGACCTCGCAACCTTCCTCTCTCAGCGCCTTGCACGCCTGGGTGCCGGCATAGTCGAACTCCGCGGCCTGGCCGATGATAATCGGGCCGCTTCCGATAACGAGCACGCGATGGATGTCTGGATGTTTGGGCATTT
>JAKQQT010000064.1 GCA_029564025.1 Armatimonadota bacterium
CGGACACATCGCGCTACCTGAACACCGAATTCCTGGACCGGATGCACTACTGGATGGCCGCCGCCAAAAAACAGGGCATTTACACGTATTTCCAACTGCTGGACTTCCGCACATTCAAGGAAGGCGACGGTGTTCCGAACGCCGAAGCCCTGGGCCGCGCCGCCAAGCCGTATGCCGTGTTCAACCGCCGCCTCATCGACCTGCAGAAGGAATTTGCCCGCCAGATGCTGTTGACCGCGAATCCATACACGGGGATGAAACCCGTGGAGGATCCCTCCGTGGCGCTGGTCGAAATCACGAACGAGCACGGTGTTTTCCTGAAGCGCGAAGACTGGCGGAAACTGGCGCCACCGTACGACCGCGAATTCCAGGGGCTTTGGAACGACTGGCTCCGCAAGCGGTACAAGAACACGCAGGGGCTAGACAAGGCGTGGACCAGCGTGCACGGCGAGCGCGCGTTGCGGGATGGGGAATCACTGGAAGACCGGTCGGTCGGCCTTCCTGATATGTCACCCGTCACCGCCGCCGAGCGGGCCAAACTGGACTGGAGCGATCCGACACGTTCGCCGGCCCGTCTCGATGACGGCGTGCGGTTCGGCTACGAACTCCAGCGCGCCTTCTTCAAGGAGATGCGCGTCTATCTGCGCGGAATCGGCGTGAAGGTTCCGATCACGGCGGTCGTTTCCGGCTGGATCGTGCCGGACGTGAAGTCGGTGGCCGACGAACTGGACTTCACCGCGACGAACGCCTACTGGGACCACACCGCCTTCGAGCCCGGCAAGGAGTGGCAGTCGCCGTTCTACTACAGCAACATCGATCCGTTGACCCGAACGGATTCGTGGACATTGCCGGCGTTCCTGACCATGCTTCGCTGGAAGGGCAAGCCGGTTGTCATGCGCGAGTGGTCCGCCGTGTGGCCGAACGAGTACCGGGGACCGTTCATGCCGCTTTCCGCCGGTTGGGCCGCGTTTCAGGACGTCGACGCGATCCTTGCCTTTACATACACGTTCCGGGGCAACGGGCGCCTCAGCGACTTCGCCTGGGAACGCGACCCTCTCCGCTGGGGGCTGATGGGCCAGGCGTCAGCGCTGTTTCTGCGCGGCGACCTGCGCCCGTCGAAGGACTTCGCGGAGTTGACGTGGAACGACACCTCGCTGTTCACATACCGCGATTACCTGTCGGATATGAACCGGCTGGCGTGGATCACGCGGTTGCACAATACAGCGGCCGAAGACGCGCCCACGGAAGGCGCCGTTCTGAGTTTGGATACGGGCCATC
>JAKQQT010000065.1 GCA_029564025.1 Armatimonadota bacterium
CAAATTCCCTGCAGGAATGGAAGATTCTGGAAGGCGCCGGCGGCTATCTGGATATCACCACGCAGCCTGTATCCTCCGCCACGCCCATTAACTACGGCGGCTCTTACGGACTCAACGTTACGGGCGCCAGCTCCGTGCCCATAAGTTACCAGTGGTACGCGGGCTATTCCCCCTCTACACTGACCCTCGTGCCAGGTGCCACCACGCGCGATTATATGCCCACCATTGATGTCTACAGTTTTAACGGCACCGATATGTTTAAATATTACCGGGTGGTCCTCAGCGCCACCTATTGTGGGTCTCCTCATAACGTTGCAAGCTCTGTCGTAAGTGTCCAGGGCGGTTTACCCCCGGCAATCGGTATAGACGAGCATCCTGTGGGCGGCAATTACTTCCCCGGCGATCTCGTCAACCTGACCGTCAAAGCCGGTTCCATTGCCGGTACCGGCCTGACCTATCAGTGGCAAAAATATAATAACGGTACCTCCGCGTGGGACAACGTGCCCGGCGCTACTGCGGCCGTGCTGACCTTCTCGAGTATCACACCCGCGGATGCCGGACAATACCGTGTGCAGGTGCTCAACCAAGTGCCACCTTCGCCCGTGTACTGGGTGTTCTCGAATGCGGCCACCATCAACGTCGCCCCGGGTATCATCTTCAATCCGCAGCCCCAGGGCGCGGAACTGACGCTCGGTGCGGACCACACGATGAACGTCGGTGCTTCCGTCACGGTGGGCAGTCTGGAGTATCGCTGGCAGCGCAATACCGGCTTCGGCTTCCAGGACCTCATCCCCTGGTCGAGTGCGGGCGGCCTGTCCTTCACCTCCAGTTGGGAGGTTACGGACGCCCAAATCAGTGATGCGGGCACCTACCGGTGCCAGGTGCGCAATACCCATCCCATTTTCGGCCAATACGTAGCCAACTCGGACGATGCCGTCATCACCATCAGTTCGGGCACCGTCTTCCGTGTGGATAAATATGCCCCGACCGGAGCGGTCCAGAACGGCTTGACCTGGGCTACCGCCTTTAAGACTATTCAGCCCGCTATTAACGCCGCGGCCGCCGCGCCCGGCGGCGGCGAGGTCTGGGTCGCTGGCGGGCCTCTCAGCGGTTCGCCCAACATCTACAACGAAGCGCGCACCGAAGCGTGGGGCAACACTACCGGTTCCCTGGTCATGAAGAGCAATGTGCAGGTCTATGGCGGATTTGAAGGCTATCGTAGTGGTACCGGCGCCCAGGAACAGTACCGGGACCAGCGCGTCATTCCCCAAAACCGTGCCATTATTGACGGCAGTATTTCCCGGGGCGGCGATCCCGCCTATCACGTGATTGTTTTCGGAAGCGAGAACGCCCCGACGGTCAATGCGGCCATTGACGGCTTTTACATCCAAGGCGGCAATGCTTCGGGTGTGGCGGGCAACTACCATACTTGGCGCGGTGGCGGCATCTATAACTGGCTGTCTTCGCCCACCATCGCCAACTGCCGCATCCTCCACAACACTGCGGCGGTCGCCGGCGCCGGTATCGCCAATGAAGCCTACGAAATCGGCGGCACCTTCTATCCCGCCAACGCCACCCTCCTCAACTGTATTATTGAACAAAATACGGCTTCGCGCGTGGCCGACGGCGGCGTCGGACCCGGCGGCGGCAATCCGATCCGCGGCGGCGGCGGCATCTTTAATAATGGCGCTACGCCGAGCATGCGCTTCCTGACCCTCCGCGACAATGATCTCGGCGCCTTTGCTGGCTCGGATTCCAGTCAGTGGGGTATTGGCTCTGGCGGTATTCTGCAATGGGGCATGGTGCAAACCCCCGCCGGAGCCATCACGGTGGATAACAGCATTCTCTGGGCCAATGATGAAGGCCCCATTGACTTCGGCAAGGCGCTGGGATGCGGCGCGACCTTTGCCGTGGACTATGCCAACCTGCCGGATAATCATATCCAGGGCGGCTGGACCCCCGGCGCCAATACCAGCGCCGCCGACCCGCTGCTCCTGGCCAACAGCGACCTCGACCCCGCGTCGCCGGCCGCCAATGCCGGAGATCCCGCCATTACCGCCGGCCAATACACGGATATCCGCGGCATACCGCGGCCCATCGGCGCGCGGGTGGATCGCGGCGCCGTCGAGCGCACCTTGAACGGGCCCGTGCCCGCCTGCGGTGAAACATCTATTGATTTTACCATTACCCCCAAGGTCACCGATCTTTCCGATGTATACGTCGAGAGTGCCACCACGTCGGAAGCGCCCATCTGGAAAGTCGCGCTCGAGGACAAAACCTTCGACTGCAATGCCATTCCCCAGGATGACATTGAGGTGACCGTGACGGATATTCTGGGGCGTAGCGCCTCCTGTTTTGCCACGGTATGGGTCACTGAAAGCGAACCGCCCACGCCCATTGCCAATCCGGCCTTTACCACCATTACGCTTAACGCCTTTGGAGAGTACACCCTGACCACTGACGATGTCTGGAACATCGGCGATACCAGTTTGGACAACTGTTATGTCACCTCCATTGCCGTTGTGCCCAGCTTGTTCCGGTGCTCTCAGGCCGGCGGGTCGGCCTATGTCACGCTGCTGGTCATGGACAACTCGGGCAACCCGGCCGCCAAGAGCATCCTTCTGGATGTAGATGACGGTACGGATCCCATTGCCGTCTGCGGCACCCTGAATGTGGAACTGGACCAGTTCGGGCAGTATACGCTGGACCAGGACGAAATCGCTTCCATGGCCAGCGGGAGCACGGATCCCTGCGGCATTGCGTGGGGCTATACCACCGCGGCCCGTACCTCGTTTGACTGCGATGATGTCGGCATCACCCTGACGATTCCGGTTACGGTCTGGGACAATCACGGCAATGCGGATATCTGTTCCGCTACCGTAAACGTCCTTGATGTCACGCCGCCCGTGATTACCGGCGTGTTGCCCCAGACCTTCGCGCGCTCCCTGGGCGACTATCCCGCGGCCACGGCCTTGGCGGGTGTGACTGCAGAGGACTCCTGTGACGGCGATAGAACCGCCTTCCTGGTCGTCCAGGCCTATGATCCCATGGGTACCCCGGATGACACGGGGGATGATGTCCTGGTACCCTTCCCGGTGCCCGCCACCTATGATACGGGCGGCGCGTTCCAGTATACCTTCCGCCTGGTCTATACGGCCACCGATGAAAGCAGTAACCCGGGCGTCACGGAAACCACCCTGACCCTGTACAATATGGACCTGCCGGTCATTACGTTAAACGGCGATGCCCATATCATCCACGAATGCGGCGCCGAGTACATCGACCCGGGCGCTACCGCTTGGGATCCCAATGCCGGAGTGGATATCACCGACCTCATTGAGACGTCCATTCCGGTGGATAAATACACCGTCGGCACCTACGTGATTACCTACTTCATCAACTTCGAAGAGTACGACCTCTACGTGCAGGAGCAGCGTACCGTGGAAGTTGTAGACTCCCAACCGCCGGTTATCACCCTGCAGGGCGACGCGGAAGTCGTGCTCAGTCTCGGCGGCACCTACACGGAACCGGGCGTCACGGTCTATGACCAGTGCGCCTGGTATCTGCTCGGA
>JAKQQT010000067.1 GCA_029564025.1 Armatimonadota bacterium
GAGGAAGCAAACGCGCAGCTCCGCGAATTCGGTCTCGTCGGGCCCGACCCGGATCATGTCCTCTTCAATTACGTGATCCACGAGCGCATCTCGAAGTCCGAAAACTTCAATCTCGAGCGCATCATGCGGGTCACGGTGCGGCGCGAACAGAACTGACGAAAGGAACAACAACTCATGGCAAACAGAAAAATCAGAAATCTCATCGTCCATCACTCCGTGAGCAACTGGGGCGACGGCGCTGTCATCACGGAGTGGCACACAACCCCCAAGCCGAAAGGCAACGGATGGACCGCCCCCGGCTATCATGCGGTCGTCTGCAACGGATATCCCAACTACAGCACGTGGAGCAAAAGGAAGCCCGTTGCGGCCGCGGACGGTCGCGTCGACCGCATCTGGCCGGAAGACAAATTCTCAAACGGCTGCAAGTATGCGAATGCTGATGCGCTCCATGTGTGCCTCATCGGCGATTTCGACAAGAACGCGCCGACTGAGCGACAGATGGAGAAACTCACAGATCTTCTCGCGTTCTGGTGCCGGAAGTACGGGCTCGATCCTCGCACAACGATTTTCGGACACGGAGAGATGCAGCGGAAGATCGGCAAGGAGGGCTACAGCAAAACGTGTCCCGGTAAAAACGTGAGCATGAACGCCGTTCGGAAAGCTGTCGCAGAGAAGATGTCTCTCGCGGAGGTGAAGAAATGACGGTATCGCGCAATCAGTTTGATGAAACGAAAAACTGGACGGAGCCGGAATGGCAGGAAGGCGTCCCGGTCATGGACGCGGATTTGAACCTCGCCATGAAGATCGGCAAGACAGGTCTGCGCCGGGCCGTGTGTGATTTTCTCGGAAACGGATCGCCGAACGACGGATTCAAACTTTCCGGTCTGGCGACCGACCCGGCCATTCACGCGGGCGCTATCTGGGTTGCCGGACTCAGGATAAGTCTGCCCGAAGACATCCAGGCGTCCGAGCAGCCGAACGCGCCTGTGGCGTTCCCGATTGGGGACGGCATCTGGTTCCTTGACGCAGTCGAGCAACTCCTGACGAACGCCGACGACCCGGCAATCCGGGATTACCGGCTTCCCGCCAACGTGGAAACGCCGGTCAAGGTGTGGAAGACGGACTGGACGCTGCGCAAAGTCCTCGGCGCGTCGCTCCCCACCCCTGAGTCGAACCATTATCACATCGGCATCGCGCTCGAGGCCGGGGGCGTTTTCACGGACATCCGAAACGAGGGAATGATTCTCGCCGGAGCCGACACCGGATATCAGGACAATACCGGTGAAAGGCCGGGAAGCGGCCATCGGCACAAGGATGAAGACATCGATGTGGAGAACCCGAATTTCACGGGGAATAAGCTCGATGAGGTTCTCGACGAGATTGAATCCCGCATCGGTGTCGTCGAAGGGGATGTGGGCGTCGTCACGCCACATGCGGCATCGCACGGCGCTGGCGGGTCCGACCAGATCAACATCGCAAATCTGCCCGGGCAATGCACACAGGCGCAGGTGTCCCCGGCGCATTCGGGACTGCACACAGCCGCGTTCAACGGGCTGCTGCCCATCACGCCGGACGTGAACGGCAACGCATCCCTCGGATCACATCTCGCGGACGCCGCCATTCATAGAAAGAATCACAACGATCTTTTGTCCATGCAGGGCGGCACGCCGACCGAACGTTATCACCTCGCGCTCGATCTCTACAATGCCGCAACCGGCGCGGCGGGCGCCAATGCAGCCAATCCTTTTGCCACGGTCGGCGACCTCTCCGGTGTCGCGGCCAAGTTCGCGTCGCCGGTACAGACCGTGCAGAACCTCCGCGACATTGCGGCCGCGAACCGCGCGGACAAACAGGTGCGCCTTGTCGAAGACAAAGGTTCCCTATACCGGTTCGACGACACCGGCACGGGAACAGACGACGGCGACGGCATTATCGCCCCCACATCCGGCACGGGACGCTGGTTCAAGATGTCCTCGGCGGTGCCCGACCTCTCGACTGTTCTCGCAAAGGGAAACAGCGCCGGAAACAAGCGCATCACGGGACTCCTCAATCCGCAGTCGGGGGCAGACGCGGCCACAATGGACTGGGTGCTCGGCAAAATCGGCGCTGGCGGCGGCGCGGCGCAGGCGTCCTGGATCGTCATGGACCCGGCTGGCGCGCCCGGCACCTATTCGGACTTGCAGCAGGCGGTCAACGCGCTCGGAAGCGGCGGCGGCATTATCTGGGTCAAACCCGGCACGTACACTCTCAATTCGCACGTGACCATGAAACACAACACCATTCTCTACGGCCTCGGCTCGATGGAGGAAGGCGTCCCGGACGTCATGCCGACTTTCGTTCCCGCCGCGGGATTCTCCGATTACTGCATGATCCAGGCGTCTCCCGGAAACAAGTTCCTGAATCTCTGGATCAAGGTTCCGAAAAACAGCATCGGAATCAGCCCGTACCGCTATTACGGCTCCCGGCTCGACGTCGACGGCTGTTTCATCGAGGCCGACACGACCGATTTCGGAAGCGATTTTTACGCGACCACAATTGGCATCGGCGGCGAATGGGGTGTCTGGGGACAGGAGATCATGAACGGCAAAATCCGAAACTGCGTGTTCCGGCGTCTCCGGCATGGAATCTACTGTGAACTCAACAGCAATACGGTCATCGAATACAACCGGTTTCAGGGTGTGGGCAGTTTCCGTTATGAACTGGATGACGTAATCTACTCGGCAGTCAATCAGGGCAGCAACCAGTTCCGGGCGACGAGCGCCGTCGTGAACGCGGGATTGATCGCCGTGGGCATGACCGTCGGATTCAGCGACGGGACAAACAGCGATTACAGAACCGTCGTGGACATGGTGTACGACAGCGTGTATGGATTCTACATCTGCACCGTGAACAGCGCGTTCCAGCACGGTTACGACGGCTCCACCGGACAGAGTTTCTACAGCCAGCCGCCATCGTCCGGGATCACGGCGGGCGACAACACTCACGAGACTTTCATCTGCTTCAACTACTTCGACGGCGGTGGTAACGGTTATCTCGACATCAACGCCGTTCGCAACACCGACACGAACATCGGTCTTCTCAACGCCTACATCATCGGAAACACGTCTGAGACGCTCTTCGTGGGAACCGACAAGCCGACCGTGAGGCTTCAGACCAGCCCGTACTCCTTTTCAGGCGGCGACATCCTGTTCCTCGGAAACACCTTTGCCGGACAGATATTTGTCGACGGCTCGAACACTGTCGCCTTCATCTGCTGCGACAACAACATCGGTTCGATAGACGCGACGGCTTACGAGGGCCGGGTCGTTTTCAACAACAACCTGTGTCACGGGAGTGTGAAGCTGAAAAACGCGGCCACGGCCAGCGGCAACTACGTCATGGGAAGCCTGCAGGTCATCAGCGGCACCACGGAGAAAACGCTGGCGGTCGGCAACTATGTCGAGAGCGGAATGAC
>JAKQQT010000078.1 GCA_029564025.1 Armatimonadota bacterium
CTTGAATGGGTCCGCGAGACATACCCGGACGCGGAACTTTCGGATCTGGCTCCGGGATACCCGGAACTCTCGAAATTTCACTCTGAAATACTTCTGGAACGCCGCTGCGACGAATGCCACGGATCAACCCCATGGAACTGCACGAAAAACCATCAGGCCGTATTGCTCAATGACAACGAACACGACGGGAAACACTTTGACCGCGCCGTGATCTATGTGGCGTACACGACGCCGATACGCCGGTGCAACGCGTGGCAGGAATGGAACGCGAAGCAGACGGCGTCGAGGCCGGTTCCGTCCGGCGACGGTCGGAGGCCGTTCGACCCGTGATAGGCATATCGCTTTTCTCTGGTATCGGAGGTCTGGATGCTGCCGCCGAAGCCGCCGGAATCGAGCCGGTTCTGTTCTGCGAAATTGAGCCGTACGCCGTGCAGATTTTGAGAAAGAGGTGGCCGCATGTTCCCATCTGCAACGACATCAGAACGCTGTCGGGAGCCGGATTCGCAGGAACAGTTGACGTTGTTTACGGCGGATTTCCCTGTCAAGATCTGTCCTGCGCCGGCAAGCAAGCCGGACTTGAAGGCGAACGTTCCGGGCTCTGGTACGAAATGCTCCGGGTGGTCCGGGAAATACGGCCCCGTTGGGTCTTTGCTGAAAATGTTCGTGGAGCGGTCAATCTCGCGCTCGATACCGTATGCGCCGGTCTGGAGGATGAAGGATACGTCGTCTGGCCGTTCGTCGTACCTGCTGCTGCGTTTGGAGCGCCGCACCGGAGAGAACGGTTGTTCGTTGTCGCAGCAAGAGAGGATGTGGCCGACGCCCTCACAGAGAGACTGGAAGGGTGCGAATGGACCGGAGCACTTTGCGAGCCGGGACCGTCCGCACATGAGCCAGTTGCCGAATGCGGTGCTCGTTTATGGCCGACGCCGAGAGCCAACGACTCGGAAAAGAGCGGATGCATAGGTAACGACCGACGTAACGGGTTGCCGTCCGCCGTTTTGTGGCCTACGCCGCACCGGAACTGTTCCAACGGAGCCGGAGAGCACGGTGACGGCGGAAAGAATATCCAGACGGCGGTAAACGGGACGTTGAATCCTGATTGGGTCGAGATCTTGATGGGCTTTCCGCTCGGCTGGACCGATATCGACTGCGACGAACCGCAGCCGTGGCCGGGATGGCCGGCGATGATGGGGGAACGTCTCTGGATGACTCCGAAGTCGGGCCCCTGCGGGATGACCGCGAAGACGTCCGGGAGACCCATCGAGATGGCGACGCATCTGTCAAGTCAAACATTTGTAGCCGAACGGGATTGTGTTGACCAGTATCCCTACGAACCGCCGCGCACGTGCGGAAAGATACCGAACAGGGCCAAGCGCTTGAAGTGCCTCGGGAACGCCGTAGTCCCGCAACAGGCCGCGCCGATATTCCGGGCGATAGCGGAGATGGAGAAGGTCGTTATGGAGGTGTGTGAATGACCACGGCATTATCGGAGCTTGCAATGCTGTACGGGGAACGGAACCGCCTCAAGTCCA
>JAKQQT010000105.1 GCA_029564025.1 Armatimonadota bacterium
CACCAAAGGCGAGGACCTGAGCGGCTACTTCAAAGCGCTGCACGATATCGGCTACGCCGGCGGCGTCTCCTGCGAATGCGGCTGGCCCAAAGAGAACGTTGAGGAGGCCTGGAAAAAGGCGCTCGCGACCATGCGCCAGCAAGCCGGCGTGTAGTAGAGGAAGAACGCTCAACTCTCAACGTTCAAGTGGGAAGAATTGTGAATAAATTTAGAGCTCCGTAAGGTTTTACTTGAGAGTTGAGCGTTGAACGTTGAACGTTGGGAGTTGAGCGTTATTACCCTTTCCAGTTTTTCGCCACCCAGCGGCGAAACCGCCCGAGTTCTCGGTTTGGGTGAAAGGCATCTTAATTTTGTTTACGAAAAGAGACGATATTGTTATCTTTTGTATATGAATTTTGAGGAACTAGTGAAGCTTACGGGTGAACTGCCCTGCTTTGACCTGCCCCTTGTCGTTCAGGCGACGGACGATTCGCGTGAGTCCGTCCGCGTCCAACTCTCCCGCTGGATGGCGCAGGGCCGGGTGATCGGTCTGCGGCGCGGCGTGTACACGCTGTCTGAGACATACCGCCGCGCGCCAATGATTCCGGTTGCCCTGGCCCGACACCTCTACACCCCTTCATACTTGAGCGGACTCTGGGCACTGGGCTATTATGATTTGATTCCGGAACGGGTCGTTTGGCTGACCAGCGTGACGCCACGCGTGCCGCGCCGATTTGAGAACCCGTTCGGCGTGTTCGACTATCAGAACATCAAGCAGGAGGCCTTCTTCGGCTACCGAACTGCAACGCAGAGTGGTGCCGAAATGCTGGTTGCCGAGCCCGAGAAAGCGCTGTTGGATCATTGGCACCTGACCGCCGGGGAGTGGACTGCGGATCGTCTCGCGGAGATGCGTTACCAGAACTCGCACGGGATCGACGCCGCCCGGCTTCAGACATACGCCGTACGTTTCCGTAGCCCACGTCTCGTACGGACGGTTCGGCGGTGGCTGAGTTTGGCGGCAATAGCGGACGAAGGGACGGTGACACTATGAAAGAACAGGCTCTTGCGTTGGCACGCGTGGCGAACGATCCCGGAATGGCGGCCCATCGACTGCGTGAATACCTTCAGGCGTTTGTGTTGCGCTCCTTCCACGAATGCGAGGCCTTCCGTTCACTGGCCTTCATCGGCGGAACCGCCCTGCGGTTCCTGCACGGTCTGCCGCGCTTCTCAGAGGATTTGGATTTCTCACTCGTTTCACCGGATGGCTATGACGCCAAGGCTTGGCTGCTTAAGGTGAAGCGGGATCTGACGCTGGCCGGGTTTGAACCTGATGTGACATGGAACGACCGTAAGACTGTAAACACCGGCTGGGTATGCGTGGCCGGCATCCTGAAAGAAGCGGGACTTTCGGATATGCCCGACCAAAAGCTCGCGATCAAAGTCGAGATCGACACGCGGCCTCCAGCGGGAGCGCATTGCGAGCGCCAAGTCGTCACCCGCCACATGACCTTCCTTATCCAGCATTACGACCTGCCGTCGCTGCTGTCCGGCAAACTCCACGCCTTGATCTGTCGCAAATACGCCAAAGGCCGTGACTGGTACGATCTCATGTGGTACCTCTCACAACGGCCGCCGGCCGCCCCCAACCTCCCACTCCTGCAGAACGCGCTGGATCAGACGCAGGGCCAAAAAACCTGCCATGCAAACGATTGGAAAGAACTGACGAAAGCGCGGTTACAATCGTTCGATCCCGAAACGCTCGCGGCGGATGTCCGCCCCTTTCTGGAGCGTCCACAGGACGCCGCGTTGCTGACCTCGTGGTTGAACGTCAGCTTTTAAATCAGAACTGGAGTATCATGCGGAAAGATCCTTTCCATCTCGCGGATGATTATGCGCGAATGCTGGCCGATCCGCCGTCCGCTGTTCTCGAGTCCGGCGTCCCCTACCGTTCCGGCTTCCACTGGACCGAGCGCCACCTGCAGTGCCTCTGGTATGACGAGCACTACCGCCCGCCCTGCTTTCCTCTGCCCCGCGGCGAAACCGTCCGGATCCTCCATCCGGGCGAGTGGAATCTAGAGGCCGGCCCAGATTTTCTCAACGCCACGCTCTTGGTCCAGCCGGGCGACCGCTGGCTGCACGGAGACATCGAAGTGCATGTGCACCCGACCGATT
>JAKQQT010000107.1 GCA_029564025.1 Armatimonadota bacterium
GTCCGAGAAACAGTCCAGCGGCTCTCTCAGGTACGGCGTCCGGCTCAGCCTCAACGGCCCCGGCTCGGGCGTGTCCTTCTCATTCAGGATCAACCTACCTTCCGCCCACTCCGCCCCCCGCAACCGCTCCGGCACGCGGAACACCTCCTCGACAAGACGGCGTGCGGAGGCGAAGGGAAGGGTGGCTTGTGTTGCGTTAGTCATAAAGAATCCCATTGTGTTGCAGGAAGGTATTGATCGCCTCCAATACCGTCAGTGGCTTTACTGGCGGCCGCCAGTGCGTATCAACCTTCCTGTCCCAAATCTCCACGACACATGCGCTCGCCGCGTCTATGTCGCCTGGTGCTGGCGTACTGTGCCGTGCAATCATTCCAAGCACCTTCTTGTTTGCCTTCTCCAAATCCGTGCACATGCGATCTATCGCGAGGCGCTGTCCGTATGGCACCTCCGCAACGCCATATTTCAGTTCGAATATCACGTACGCTTTGTCTCGGAATTCCACAATCCCGTCGATGTCCGTTGGAGTAATATTTCCCCACCTCAATCCCTTGAAATTCCTGAGTTGTGCCGCGATGCCTCTGTCGCGGATCGCTCCGCGCTCCATCACGTAAGCACCACCCCGATTTCATCGAACTGCTCTTGAAACGCGCAGGCGTCGTCCTCACCGAAGTACAGCACCGCCTGGCCCTGCAACGGAGCGCCAGTGGGGTTGCCTTCAACGTCAAGAAATTTGACACGGCCCTTCAGGAAACATACCGCCGTGCAACTGCGCAGCATTCGCTGAAACCAGTTGGTTTCTGTAGCGTTGTTCACTAGGACGCACGCGCGCGTAATTTCACCGCACTCATACTTCGCAGTCACCGCTTCAGCGAAGTCCGCGATGGCAGGCTGTCCGTATGGCGGGTTCAGCCACACGTTGCCGTGCCATTTGCGCTCCAGTCCATTGTCATGGACGGTATAGAACGTCTCGGCCTTGATAGTCTCATTGGCCTTCTTACTGGACGCAGGATCACAATCGATGCCACCCATCACGTTCCGCGCGCGCTCGATGATGTCTGGCGGCGTGTACCACTCCATCTCTCCGCTGTTGTTCGCGACATGCGGACGTTTCGCTTCCCGGATTTCGCGCGCCTTAGTCTGTACCTCTTTCGGCCCCTTAGCGACCACCTCGCGCTGCTCGTCCTCGGGTAGCGTCGCCACGTCAGCGGCCGCCGACACGGATACGCGGCCGGCGTCTACCGCGGCAACCAGTTCTGGCGCGCCTGTGCGCTGCACCGCCGCGGCGCTCTCGACGCTGCGAGTAGACACTTGCATTTGCTTCGCAGCATCGGCATGAGAGGTTCCGCAAATTTGCGGATGCTCTTTCGTATACTGGTTATCCCCGCGTTCCAAATTCGCCAGCCGCGCGCCTACCATTGCGCGCTGACTCTCGTTCAAGTGCCGCCGTTTCAAGTTCAGGCTCACTACGAAGTCCACAATCGCGTCGCCCGTGCCGTGGTACACGCGCGCATCAACACTGCGACCTAGCTCCGCGCATGCGAGAACACGGTGACGGCCGTCAATCACTTGGCCGTCAGGCAGCACCCAGATCGCTTCGCGCTGGCCGTGGGTGCGGATGTCCTCAACGAGTTCGCGGAACTCAGTATCAGACATCGGTGGGAATATGTCCGCGACAGGGTGAAACGTCACGCTCTCGGGTAGGAGTCGGGTTGTTGCCGGTTCATTCGTTACGCTATTCTCAACTACGGCCATAAGCTACCTCCATTTCGTTGTTTGTGGCCAAGCCGCGGCGGGTGTGACAGCACCCGCCGCGGCACTACTCGCTATATCTCCTCATCGGCCAGCATCATCTCCCTGGCCGCCTCGATCCGTTGCCGAACCTCGTCCCTCACCGTCTCCGCTATCTCCCGTTCCTC
>JAKQQT010000132.1 GCA_029564025.1 Armatimonadota bacterium
CAGATAGGGGTCTGTGTAGATGCCTGATACACAAACCATCATAACCGACATTCCCAGCAGCATGGAGAAGCATTATGCTTCCCCGCTGTGGCAGGGTTTCCGGACCCAGCCACTCTTTGGACCGCCAGGTCTCCAAAACACTGAGGACGGCGCGACGGTGTTGGACAGATGGACGTACGGGATGGATGGGGGCGCCATCACGGCAATAACCGCTGAGGACGGGTCGAGGTGGGCGTATGAGCATGATGCCAACAGCCGCTTGACCAAGGCGGAGCGGTATGATACCGATGGCACGACGCTGCTCCACCGGTATTCCTACACCTACGGCGATGGCGATAACCTGTTGACCAAGGCGGTGCTGGATGCCGTGGCGTCGGTTACCACGGCCACGGCGTTCGGGTACAACGACGCCAACGAGCTCGTCAGCCAGGCCGTCGGCGGGACGACCACGTCTTTCGCCTACGATGCCTGGGGGAGGATGACGTCAAAGTCTGACGGGACGTATTCCGCCACCTACGCCTACCGCTACGGCAACAAGCTCGCTTCGGTCACGTCCGACTTCCCGTTCGAGGGGAACGCGACTTACCAGTACGACGGTGCCGGAAAGCGGCGGCAGCGGACCGCTGGCGGTGCGACGACGAGGTACCGGTGGGATGTGGGCTGGACGGTGCTGAATGAGGAAGACAACCTCGGCAACCTCACGCGCACGTATGTGGGGCGAAGCGCTGCTCATGTCGACGGCGCGAATCCCTCCACGGGCACGTGGCGGTTCTATGTGCACGATCATCTCGGTTCTACGCGCGGCGTGTACAACAGCGACAAGACGCAATATGCCGCGTTCGAACACGACCCTTACGGCGAACTGTACGCGTCCAGCGGTTCCGTTAGCGACATCACCCGCCGCTATACCGGGCACGACTGGGATGACGCGGCGGAACTGTATTACGCGCCGTATCGCTACTATGCGGCAGGATTGGCCCGGTGGATAACGCGAGACCCGCTTGGGATGGTGGATGGGCCGAATGTGTATGGGTATGTGAGGATGCATCCCCTGAATGCAAATGACTCCTTAGGATTGCAGGGCTATCCTCCATATCCTTGGCCACTACCTGGTCCAGCGCAGCCGCCTCCTCCACCCTTTCCTCCTGAGGAGCGAGCTGGCGATTATTGGATGGAAGCGGGCGGATACGTG
>JAKQQT010000144.1 GCA_029564025.1 Armatimonadota bacterium
GCCGAACGCGCGGTGGAGAGCGACGGCTTCCCCTACTACAACACCTGCGCGGCCAAGCCCGGCGACGTTTACCGCGACGCCAAGGCCGTGGTCTGCGAGCGCGTCTCCAGCTACCTGCTGCTCACCTTCGACCGGGCCGCCGGCCGCATGGCCGCTGAACTCAAGCGCCTCGACGGCAGCGTGATCGACCGCCAGACCTACCCGCGGCGGGGTTCGTTGTAATACCGCTGCCGAAAAGTTCTTTGACTCTATACGGGCATCAGGCACACGGGAGGGGCAAGCGTCTGCTTGCCCTTGGACTCCAAAATGAGCCCGCACGCCCAGGCCAACAACCGATTGCGGAAGGAGAAAATGGAGGAGGGAGGAGTTGTCTGACCTGTCTGACTCAACCCGAAACCAGAAACCCGAAACCCGAAACCAGGGAGACGGACGATGGGCTGCGACCGGTTTGTGGAGTGCGGGAGCTTGCTCCCGCTTTCCAAAGCGGCGGCAAGCCGCCGCACTCCAAAATGAGCCCGCGCTCCCGATTTCCTGCTCCCCTTTTCACCAGAAACGCATGCTCTTCGCACTCCCCCGGTCGCTAACCGATTACCTCTTCATCCTCTCCCGTTCTGTGGTCGCCGTTCACGGCGACTTGAACTTGAGCGCATGCGTTGAGCAGAGCCCATCCAGCATCAAGGTCACCAGCGTGCAGGACATGCCGAGGAAACGCACGCCCAGCGGTTTTCCCGACACCGCGTCGTAGTGCTCGCTGACACCGTTCCTGATCGCATTTGCAACGGTTTTGTCAGCGATTTGGGCGGCGGCTTCCTTGTGCCCGTACAGCGCCAATCCCTTGGCGATCTGATAGTTCGGGGCCGGCCAAACGTCGCCCCGCCAATAGTCGTCCGATTTCCACCTCTTGTCTTTGCGATCCACGGTAGGCACCGGCAACGGCGTGTTCCAGTGATCGGTCTGAATGGTTTCTGCCATCCGTTTGGCCATCACGTCCGTCGGGACCTCTGCCATCAGGGGTATCCAACTTCCGATTGTCGCGACGGGGATTTTCTCCAGCGTGTCGCGGTTGACAGAAAGAAACGTTCCGGAGGCCTCGTCCCACATGTGTGTGCGCATGGCATTACTGTGGGTGCCGATGTCT
>JAKQQT010000153.1 GCA_029564025.1 Armatimonadota bacterium
AGCACCGGACACGACCGACCGCCACGATGCCGCGCAACAGGTCGCACACATCACCGGGCGTAGGCGGCATGGGTTCGCAACTGTAGATGCCGTTGCCGTCCTTCCACGCGACACCACCGGACGCTCCGGGGTCTATAGCGAGTGTAAGGTTCATTCCTTACTCATCCTCCATTCCTTCGCTTTCCTCCGTCAACCCCGCGCACACATCGCATAGATACACCCCATCCCCCACCGCCACGGACGCGACGCGATAACCGCACCTGTCGCACGGCTGGTTAAGCGCACCAGTCCCCTTGCAGGTCCGGCACCACTCATGGTCAACCGATCCAGACGCGCCGTGGCAATGGGGGCACAAGATCACGCCTGCGCATCCTGTTTAACCGGTGCTTCCCTTGCCAACGCGATGCATCCATGTTTATCGTGTACGATTCCGTAACGCTTCCCACGTGCCGCAGCCCTCTGCATTTCAAGGATGCACCATGCCTCCTCTGACACCATGCCGTACTGCGACTTGAACCGCGTACCAGGCGCGGCGAACTTCGTTATCAGGTTGTCATTCAATCGTGGCGTTGGCATGGAACCCCCTACAGTAGCGTTCCGTCCCGCTTGGCCCGTTCCTTCTCCGCCTCATCCCGCTCCTTGGCCTCGATGGCGTCCTTCTCCGGTTGCGTCAGGCCGCTGTCCGGCTCTGGTACAGCCTGCTTTTTCAGCCTGTCGGCAAGTGCGGCGGCTCCGGCGTTCTCGGCTAGTCCGTTGTGTTCCGGCTCCGTCTGCGCGTTGCTTCCGTCCGTGATAAGCTCCGGTGGAACGTCAATGGTCCGCACCCGCTTGATCTCACGCGGCACGTCATCGTCATCGTTGACGGCCTGCGCCACTTCGGAGGGCAGGGGAACCAGCTTGCTCAACCGCCGCAACACGGTCTTCTTCGCCATCTCGTTGAAGTCCGTGGCCCACGGCCCGTTGCCGGATGCGCGGGACCGCTTGCGGACGGCCTCGATTTCCTC
>JAKQQT010000159.1 GCA_029564025.1 Armatimonadota bacterium
GGGTTGGCTGTGATCGACACGATCTGGCCGTTGGTGTAGCTGCCGCTGCCCGAGCCGTTCACGACCGTCAGCGGATAGAGGATCGGCTCGATGACGGCGGTCAGCGTCACGTCGGCCAGCGGCATGACCACGTCGGTCGTGGCGTTGGTGGCTGAGAAGCCCGCGCCCAGCCCCTGCGCATTCGTCACGGACGGCGGATCAACCTCCCAATGCGAAAAGGCGTGGTGCGCGGGCACCGTCGCCTCGACCGACACGACCTGGCCGTTGGTGTAACTGCCGCTGCCCGTGCCGTTCACGACCGTCAGCGGGTAGCGTCTGTCGCGGTAGGTGGCGGTCACAGTTGCCGGCCCCCCGGCGATGGTCACCGTCGTGGTGGGGCTGGCCGCATCCGCCAGCACAGAAATGTCTCCGATCCACCCGTCAAACTCATAGAGCAGCGTGTTGGTGGGATTGGCCGTGATCGTCACGACCTGGCCGTTGGTGTAACTGCCGCTGCCCGTGCCGTTCTCGACCGTCAGCAGGTAGAGGGTCTCCGTGGTGACGGCCGTCAGCGTCACGTCGCCAAGCGGCATGACCACGTCGGTCGTGGCGTTGTTGGTCGAAAAGAGCTCGCCGAGCCCCTGCGCATTCGTCACGGACGACGGATCAACCTGCCAGTACAAAAAATCGTAGTGTGGGGGCACCGTCGCCGTGATCGTGTTGGTCGTGCCTTGCAAGAAATTGCCGTCGCCGGTGCCGCCGTTGACGGTCAGGATCGGCCGACGGGCGTAGACGCGGTAGCCCTGATCTTCTGGGATGATAAAGCCGGCAGTAGGTTGACTAAAGGTAGAGGTACATGAATTGGCCGGCAACCGATAGGTTCCGCCTCGCACAACGTCACCGACACAATACTCCGCCATGTTACCGTAGAGATCATAGAGGCCCCACGGATTCGGCAATTTCTGCCCGACTGGATGGACGGAGAAGCCCGAGTTGTCATTATACCATGCGTAATCTCCGAGCGACGCCGAGTCATTTGTCCCGCCCTCGCCTCCAAAGTGGTAATCGTTTGTCGTGCCGGCTCGGCAGGCATACTCCCACTTCGCTTCGGTGGGGTATTCAAAAAGCAACCCGCTCCCGCTCTTCTTGAGGGCTTCATTAAATGATTCGTCGGAGAATTGGTGTTCCGCATGTGAAACCGGCAGTTGTGGATCGCCATAGCTAGTGCCCTTTAGACAGTTCAACTGCCCCCGAGTCAGTTCAAAGACACCCATGTAGTAGTGGTTGCCGTTCGTCTCGACGATCTTGCGCAGGACGAGCTTGTTGGTCACGTAAGAGAGGTCGTTCGTCCAGCCGCCGGCCGGCTCGCCCGCCATATAACTGACAGGATAACTGGTTGCTGCGCTGCCCTCTGACAGGTCGATCACGGCATAGGTGTCCGGATCGCCTTGGGCCAACGACATGGAAACCGCCGTCACACATGCGGCGAACAGGGTGGACAACATTTTTTTCATGGCTACTCCTCCGTCCTACAGGTCACCGTCAGCATACCGCTTCACGAAGGAGACTGACAAGCGCAAAAAGGTGCGGATGCGTAATCGGCTAGTGGCAGGGGAGTGCGAAGAGCATGCGTTTCTGGTGAAAAGGGAGGATGGCGAGACGGGAACGCGGGCGTCCCCGCCCGCAACAACGTGCCGTGCAACAGGTTGAGCGGTCATGACGGTCACGCAAAACCGCTTCTGGTAGGGACGCCTCGCCGAGGCGTCCGCGGCGGTCTCGGCGAGACCGCCCTACCGGGGGCGTATCTGGCTTGCGTGCAGCCTTTCACATCGCGGACGAGGCCGTCCGCGCCCCGACATTCAGCAT
>JAKQQT010000201.1 GCA_029564025.1 Armatimonadota bacterium
AGGACGTCCACCAGTTCCACGGGTTCCACCCGGCGGACGCACAGTCCGTCGCGCTCGATGATTTCATCGATATAGTTCGCGTACGCCGTTGTCGTCGGCGCATTCGCCGCCGGTTGCGCGAAAGCGCACACCCCAATCGAAATCATCAGTCCCTCACTTCCTGGCGCGTTTGACCTGGTACACGTCCACTCCGCACGAAACGTACAGCGTGCCGTCCTTGTCCACCGTCACGCAGTTCACATCCGCGGGCATATCGGCAACCATCTCCGCCGCTTTCGTCTTCAGATCGCAGGCATATACCTTCTTGCCGGAAGCGTAATACACCTTGCCGTCGCCCGGGGTGAACAATGTGCGGATGGTCGGGGCAGGCCAGTCCGCCTGGACAACCGGCGCGGTTTCCGGTGTCTTCGGATCAAATACGCACACAAACTGCTTCGGTCCGTCGTCGCACTGGAACACAACAAGACCGCTTTTTGCGTCCCGGGTCAGCGATGCGGTGACGATGGCGGTCGGCACCGGCCACTTTCGGATCGGTTTATGCGTCTTCGGATCCAGAAGCCCGAACCAGCACTCCTCGTCCGGCTTCGGACCCAGGCCGGAGGCTTCCCGCGAGGACGTGACGTACAGGTACTTCCCGTCGTTCACCGCCCCGCTCACAGCCTGCTCGGCCAGCGGATTCTCAATCAGCGTGTTCTTGCCGGTCTTCGGATCCGTAATTGAGACCGCTCCGTCGTACTTCCCGTACAGGCCGGACCAGCCGGAGTAGAGCATTCCGTCCTTGCCGATGTTCACCCCGGCGATGGGGCGGATGTACTTTCCGTTCATCCGGGCGATGGTACGGGGATTCTTGCCGCTGAACTGGTCCCATTTGTCCTGCCAGTCGAACCGGATCACCTCGCCGCCCGCGTAAGACACGCCAAACAGCGACTTCCCGATGAACACCACGTCGTACACCTCGCCGCCGTGGTTGCTCACGCGGCCGTAATTCACGTATTCGCCGGTGTTCTTGTTCATGCGGAACAGCGTCTGGCCGAATCCCGGCCCACCCCACAGGTTGTCGCCGTCGAGACGCAGGAACAGCGTGGGACGCGGCGCCGACTTGCCCGGAATCGGTTTCAGGTTGACCTTCGTGTCGCCCGGCTTGATAACGAAGTAGTCCTGCCCGCGGATACCCAACAGCCAGCCCTTTTTGCTGACCGCCATAATCGATCCGCCGCGCGTGGATAGTTCCGTAACCAGCGTCAGGTCCACATCACCGGCCTGGTACCGGAACAGCATGTTGCCCTGGTTCAGGTACAGCGTGTCGGGAGTGGTCAGTCGCGTATCCACCGTCCACGCCGGCTCGCCCTCCGGCGCGGGGAACGGCAACGGCGTCACTTGCGCCAGTGTTTTGCCGTCGAACGCCTGGTTTCCGGACAGCAGATACCCGTTCCATTGAACCGCTGTCTTGAACCGGCTGAACGATTCCGGCCCCTTCTCGAACTTCTTCGTGGCGGGATCGTAAACGTAGTTCACGTCCTCCTTCATACCGAAGTTGCAGAAGATGCGCCCGTCTGGAAGCGATGCCGTGTTGCGGAGGTACATGTTGTGCGGTGTCGGCGTTCCGCAGTCTTCCACTTCGTACGTGTCCAGGTTCAGCGCGCCCAGTTTGCCGCGGGGGTAGGAACCGCCGTAAAGCCGGCCGTCCTTGCCGATGGCGCAGTTCCAGATGTAGTCCTCGCCCGGGAACTTCACGGACTTGACGAACGCCTTCTTCCGCAAGTCGAACACGTGCCATGTGCCGTCGTAGTAGGTGCCGACCACCAGACGCCCGCCGGGCACCTCGTTCAACGACCAGGCGCCGGCGCTGGCTTTCGCGCTGTAAACTTCGCCGGTGTCGTTCTCGAAGTCGATGAAAATCAGTTCCACGCCGTACGCGTCGTTCTCGTTCGTCAGCACGAACCACTCTCGGCCGCTGACGGGATCGACTACCGCGCGGCCGGCGGCCACGTTCCGTGCGTGGCACGGCTGGCCCAGCAATCGAATCTGCGCGTTTTCCGCCGCATCGACAGCGCCGTTCATCATCACCAAACCTCCCAGCAACATGGTCAAGCGTGTTATTTCCCGCACCATAGAAAGCCTCCCTGGCCGCCGGGTCAAAACGTCCGGCTCTGACTTCAGTATGGGAACGCCGGCCCCCCGTGTGACAGGTTCTCGGCTCCTAACTTCCGTCCTCCGAAAGATGTATCATGATGAAGTGGTAAGCCCATGTCGTTCCTCTTTGTATTCATAGTTTCAAGGAGCCATCCGTGCGAAGAAAAGCATTTACC
>JAKQQT010000207.1 GCA_029564025.1 Armatimonadota bacterium
GTCAATCAGGCAATCGCGGACGGACGCGTCATGAATCGCGGCGCTCAACCGGTGAACGAACGGCTGGAAGCCGCGCTGGTGCGCGCTGACGGTGCGATTCTGTACCCTGTGGTCAACGGCATTCCCGTCCTGGTGGCGGGCGATGGCATCGATCTGACTGGATTGTGATGATGAAGAATACGCTTGTGCTGGCGGTGCTGCTTTCGTTCTCTTTTCAGGCCGTCCCGGCCGGCGGTTTCGAGGACGCCAGACCGGGTGAGGATTTCACCCGCAAGGATCGGACCGAGCTTCTTTTCTCAACGAAGTTCCAGTTTACCCCCGAAAACGTCCCGGTGGTGACGGTCGGGGTGGTCGAGGACGAAAAGGAGATAGCGTTCCTGTCCGAGGGACCGCTGGTATTCATGTCGGAAGGCGAGGGCGGGCCGTCAGTGCGCGTGGGGCGGGGACGGACCGAGTGTATCGCGACCATGGATGATTCCAGGCCGGCGGTCATCCGTTACTGGCCGGCGCTCGAACGGGTCCCGGCGCGCGAACTCGATCCGGTTCGAGAGGCTCGCAGTCGTTGGACCCAGGCTGGACTGGCGGTCAAAACCTTTGAGCAGGGCAGCGTCTTCGGGTTCTATGGTCGCATCCTGGACAACCGACGCGTGGTGGTTGTGGAAGACGTCTCTTATGAAGACAGGGCGGCCGCGCAGGCTCACCTGGACAAACTGGCCGCGGCCCATGGCATCGATACGCCGGAACTATATGAAGAAGTGATCAGGCGTCCGGATGGACGCGTGCGTGTCCGCTGTCTGGGACACGAAGCGACAATGGAGTTTCCGGGCATGGTGGTCGTGAACCCTTCGGCCGGAAAGTACATCCGGATCAGGAACGTGGCGTTCCATAAGCTTTATAACGAAGGCAAGCGCGAGGACAGATCCTACCGCGGATCAATCATTTTCACTGCCGATCGCAATGGCAGGCTCGCGGCCGTCAACTCGGTGGACTCCGAGACGCTGCTGAAGGGCCTGGTTTCGTCCGAGATCTACAACGACGCGCCGATGGAGGCTCTCAAGGCCCAGGCGGTCGTGGCGCGCGGCGAGCTGTTCGCGAAGCTGGGAAACCGGCACACCGCGGACCCGTACATGGTGTGCGCGGACGTTCACTGTCAGGCGTACCGCGGAATGGAACGCGAGAACGAACGCACCTCGCGGGCAGTCGAGGAGACAGCAGGGATGATGGCGTTTTTCAAGGATGAACTGGTTGATTCGGTCTACAGTTCGTCCTGCGGTGGCCATAGCGAGTCCGGCGCGAACGTCTGGCAGGGCAGTAACCACGAATACCTGGTTGGAGTACCGGACTCGGCCGGTCAGGTCAAGGCCTTCGCGCGAGGCGTCACCGAAGAGGCGGTACGCGAATTCATAATGAACCCGCCAAAGGACTCCTGGTGTGGAAAATCGCGGTTCGGCAAGTCGGCCTTCCGCTGGACCAGAACCTTGACGGACGATGAGATCGTGGCGGGCGTGAAGAAGATCACCGGGACGGATATCGGTCGGTTCAAGGGATTCGAGGTGATGGGGCGTGGCGTGTCCGGACGCATGACCCGTTTGAAGGTCATAGGAACGGCGGCCGCCGTCGAGATCGCGCCCGAGCTACGAATCAGGCAGGCGCTCGGAAGCCTTAAGAGCTCGACCTTCGTGTGGGATCGTGGCGACGGGTCGGTTACGTTTATCGGCGCCGGGTTCGGACATGGGGTCGGAATGTGTCAGAACGGAGCAATCGGCATGGCTGACGCGGGCCGGACGTACCAGCAGATACTCGGGCACTACTACAGCGGCTCCGAGGTCGTGAAAATCTATTGATTCAATCCGATACCGGTCCGATCAGAATCCACGAGTCTCCACGGGCATATTCTCGGAGGCCAACCTGCGACAGGGTTGAGCCGTCGCGGTCATCCAGAAGGCCGTAAATCATTCGCGGATTCGCCAGCATCCATTGGCACCTTGTGAATAAGAGCATGTCGCGGCGCTCGCGCCACGAGGTCGGCCGGTTCATGAACTCGTGCAACAGCTTCGCCTTGTTCAGGAAGTCCGGTGACACCTCGTGATGACCGACGAAGACGCTGGCGTCCGTCTGGGCGGCAACGAACAGGGAAGTCCTGGCGTCGCCCAGCACGGAACCTTCTCGCACATACGTCCTGACCGCGTCGATCATCTGGTGGTGGTCGGGAACCACATAGCCCGGGTTTTCGGCACGGACCTCGCGATTCAGATGATACAGAGGCGCCGGCATCGCGGTGACGAGAACCGCAACGAACAGAATGGCTTTGGTCCGTCCGTTGGATGTGAAGATCATCGTCGTCGCCAGGCATGCGAGACCGATGTGGATTCCCTCGACGCAGCGTTGCGCGAAGGGCACCAGTGGGTCCGCGTACGCAAGCAGCATCGCGACCACGAACCAGACGGCAAAGAACGATTCAACGGCGGCAAGGGCCGGCGCGCGTGCCGGGATGGCCCGGACCACCCGGATGACCGCCAGAACACCGATAAGGCCCAGACCGAAAAGATACTGCCAGGGTGGCGGAGATGGCATCTAGTTCTGAGTGGCCCAGTTGGCCAGCATCGGATTCACCAGCGTCTGAAGCACGACGATCGCCAGTCCGGGAAGGGCGAAAACCAGCATGGTTGAAAGCCCCGGTGTCTGACGCATCGAAATGGCGAAGATGTGTGGACTGTCCCTGTTGGCCCGTGCCGTGCGCCAGACTACGAAGCCGAAGTGCGCCATAATCGCGCCGATCAGCGTGCCCGCGGTGTACGGGTGGACCAGGGCCAGTAGCGACAAGGTCGCTCCGGCCAGGATCGGGCGGAGTCTTCCAGGTTTTTCGAGGTTGTCGACCCACAGCAGAAGGAAAGTGACCAGCAGCAGCAACGACAGAGCGAAGTGCGGGTAGTGCAGCATCGACGGCCAGGACCAAAGCTCGGTGATCCAGTCCGCGGAGGGAATGTCCAGACCGGTCAACGTCAGCCAGCCCAGTCCGCCACCCAGGGCGATCACGGTCCAGGCGAATCTGGCGGCGTTTCGCGTCGGCAAGATTCTCAGCAGAAGCAGCCAAAGCACGAACAGGTACAGAAACGAGAATAACGTGCGGGCGACATGGTAGGAAACAAGCACATCAGAGCCGGTCACGCGCGCGATAAGCCCGACCGCGAGCCACGCCGGATTTGGCAGGATCCTGTCG
>JAKQQT010000219.1 GCA_029564025.1 Armatimonadota bacterium
TCGTCTATGTCGCCTAAAATTGGGCCATTTGCTAAACAGCTATTGCAAAACACAAACCATGCTTTTGTCTCCTTGGTCTGCGAAACGCTAGCCCATACTCTTCCGCAAAACGGGCAAGGGATTGGCGAACAACTCGGTGGAGAGGTACGGCGCACAACGGGCCGCTTCGATTTGGGCTTCTTGCTAGGCATGGTCTTGTTCCTCCTGTTTTGCTACATCGCTTGACTGTGCGCCGCCCCTCACCTTTGGGTTCGACTTACTATGCACGATCGCTGGCCTTGCCCATTGCCGCGCCCACCGCATCCACGACGGCTCCCGCTCGCCGTTCCGATCCCGGTACAGCATCGCCATCGGCGTGAATCCCGCCTCCAATGTCTGCCTCATTCTCACCTCCGCGTTGTCCATCGTGTCCTTGGGCCAGCCACACAGCACATAGGCGCTCAAAACATGGCTGGCCGTGGTGAAACCAGCCTCGCGCAACATCTTCCCCGCCTCGCGCAACGGTTCCAGATCGTCGGGCGTGTCATAGGCGAAATACAGGCGTTGCGGTTTCAGCTTCCGCAGTTCGGAACAATGCCACGGCTTGAGGATCTTCGCTTCCAGCCCGCCCGTGAACTTTGGCCGTTCCGGTTGCCGCGCCAGCATGGCGAACACAGCCCGCACATGGTCGTCCGAGCAGGCCAGCAGGTTGTCGTCCAGAATGTCGTACCCGTCCTGAATCGGAAGCTCCCGAATCTCGCCGCCCTCGCGCTTCCACACCGAACAGAACCAGCACTTGTTCGGGCACCCCCTGCTGGTGATCGTGTAGCCCTTCCGCACGAACATCCCCGGCACGAACGCCTCGCCACGGGACATCAGCGCAGGACCGCCCATCGTCACTGGCGCGACATAGCCCCACTCCCGCGCCAAGCGTTCGGCGGCTGGCAAGTCCCAAGTGAACGCCACGCTGATATGCACCTCGTCGCAATCGTCACCGAACAGGCCGGGGCCGACGCCGATCCGTGCGCCTTCGTCTGTCGGCGTTGCGATTGTCCTGCGCGGAAACACTCTAATCACCTTTTTCATGGGAACCATTGGGAGTCGAACAACCGGGTCCAACGCTACGCACGGAAGCCGTGCGAGGTTGACCCGCCGGGTTGTGCCTACAAGATTCCACGACGCGCCGCCTCTCTCATATCAGCAGGATCGTCGTCGTGCGCCCACAACCCGAAGGACGGGCTACGGCTGCCGCCTCCGGGCGTGAATCCTTGGTCAATGTGAACCGCGTCCTCTGCCGTCAGCTTCCGCGCCAGTCGCGCGATTTTTTTAAGGTCAGGAGTTGGTTCGCGCTTTTCGAGTTGTATTTCTGTCCAAAGGGCGCGCTGCTTTGCATTGAATCCGTCTGGCACAACAATCGGCTCGACCTTACGCGCCACAACGGGCCGCTTTTTCGATGTGCTTTTCTTATTCATGCGT
>JAKQQT010000267.1 GCA_029564025.1 Armatimonadota bacterium
CGTTCCCACATTTCGTCCGGCATCCGCCATTCGCGTGCGACTCCTTGCTCGTCCATCCCTGGACCTCCTCGCTCTACCGGCAACCCCTTGCCGGGGCGAGGATTATACCCTCAGGAACGGTTATGGGATAGGCTCTAACATTGGAACTGGTATCATGAATGGGGGCAGGTCAGCGCCCATCAGCACCAGGATGCACTGGCGGTCTTCCTCGAGCCGGATGTTGAAATGCACGCCGTCGGCCCAGAGGTACACGTACTGGGCGCCCGCCAGCGAACGGTGGCTCCAGACCGCATGCTCGTCCTGCCAGGCGGTCATCAGCCGCGTGATCGTCGTGGCGCTCAGCCCGGCGGCCTGCGGTCCGACCAGGGTCTGCAAGACCTCGGCGAAGTCGCCCGTGCTGACGCCCTTGAGGTACAGCCACGGGATCAGCTCCTCGATCGCCTTGGTCTTCCGCAGATACGGCGGCAGGATCTTCGAGCTGAACCGCGCCACCGGCTGCCCGGCGGCGTCCACGTCGTCGCCGTCGGCGTTCTTACCGGCGATCCGCCGGTCCAATACCCGCGGCTGCTTTACGGCGATCGGCCCGACGCCGGTCACCAGCGTCCGGGGCGGATGATGGCCGTTGCGGACCACCTGCTGATGACCAAGTCCGTCCCGGAGCTGGGCGTGCTGTTCGATCCAAGCATCGACTTCCGTCTCAATTGCCGGGCCCAGCAGGCGTTGCGCGCCGTCCCGCAGAAACTCCGTCAGAACATCGCGTCCGGGCGCTGGAATCGTAGTCGGCGCGTCGCTATTCTCGTGCATCGGCGTACTCTCCTGCCCAACATAGGCGGTTCGGAACCATCCAATGGCCCGAAGAGTACGCCGCCTTCTTTCAGCCGGCCATCAACGAAATTCGGTCATACCTCTCGCCATTCCGGCGCGATTCCTTGTTCATCCATCCCTGGACCTCCTCGCTCAAACGGCCAACCCTGGCCACGGCGAGGATCATACGGTCAAGAACGGTTATGGGATAGGCTCTTAGCGCAACCTCTTATCTAATGCGAAGCTACCTGGATATACTAGTTCCGATCATACGAGGCCGGCGCGTCCTCGACGTTGGCAGCATTGCCCACAATTACGAGAACCGAAGCAGTTACAAGGTCTGGAATTTTGACATCCTTCGTAGGTACGCCCAATCACTCATCGGAATCGACATACTCGCCACAGAAGTTGAGAAGGCGCAACGCGACGGCTACGACATTCGACTAGGCGACGCCGAGTCATTCCTGCTCGCAAATCCCGTGGATGTTGTTCTCGCCGGTGACATCATCGAACACCTGAGCAATCCCGGCCTGTTCCTCGCCTGCGCTTGGAAGAACCTCGTGAATAACGGCCACCTCGTGGTGGTGACACCGAACACTTTCTGTTTCTCGCGCATATGGCGCATCTGTTCGGCGCTGACCAATGACCCACCGGTCAACCCGGAACACACGTGTTACTTCACGCCAAGAACCCTGGCGGAACTTGCGCATCGGCACAGATTTGATGTTGCTGACGTGCAATACTGCAACATCAATTACTCTTTTGAAAAACAACCCACTCGACGGCGTATACTGCTTCGCGTCAATGCCGGCCTAACAGCTCTTCGGCCGCAACTCGCACAACTGTTCGTTGCCGTACTACACAAACGCATCGCTTGTCTGCCCTAGAAGATCAATCGTGAACGGCAAGAGCAAACGTCGGTGATTACTGTCGTATGATGTGCTCGGCACTGCGCCACAGCGCCCACTATCGGCGTACGACTCCCAGTCGCTTTGCTGCGTGGATCAGTGATTCGCGCACGTTCCGGGCGGGGCTCAGAACATGCCGGTCAATGAGATATAGCAGCAGAGGATCGTGCACCTCTTCGACAGCGGAGCCCAACACAAATCGACCCCGCAAAGCTCCCGCAGGCTGTCGCACCCCTCGCGTTCGGTTTCTCACGTTCGCGCCGTGCACCACCTGGAGCCACATCGGTTGATCGGCCACCTGGATGATCGGCGCAAGCTCGCTCAGCCGCGTGTGCCAGCGCGCCCAGACCGTACGGATGTTTGCCGTGCACTCGATCAGACTCGCGAAAGGACTGCTCCGATCAGCGTGCCAGTAAATTCGGCCGTTTCGCCAGACATAACCGTAGGTGAAATTGATCACTTCGGACCTCTGGCCACGGAACTCCGCCTGTACACGTTGGATGAAATCCACGCATAGTCCATCGTCGTTGTCGAGCCGCGTCGTAATTAAATGCGACGTCGGCGCACGCCGATTGCGCTCGATGGCGGCTTGGACCCCCTCCGTCGACATCAACTCCACGAACACCGGCCGAAAAGGCGGGAATCCAGCGTAGCGCTCAGTTCGAGCGCGAAATGGCTCCGGAGTATCCTTGTCGAAGAACACCAGCCAGGTAAACGCCCCGGTGGTCTGCGCACGGACGGACGGCCAGCAGAACCGCTCAAACAGATCGAACCGGAACTGCAGCCAGACCGGGTTGAGGACCAGATCGGTTTTGTCGGCGGACTCCCGCACGTTGAAGCGCGTCAGCACGAAGTGCTCGAACGAGGGCATCGTCAGTCCACTGGTATACGCTCTGCGTCACGCATGCGGCACCGTCACAGAGATCCATATAGGCGAAGATACGCCCCGCCGCAAGCACCTGACCGCCTGCTTTCGCGCGGGCTTTGTCCCTGCCCGCGCCTCTGACCTCAACCTCCCACGGCTCCGATCGCCGCGCCTGCTGGCGGCAGCGCGTCGCCGCTGTAATCGAAAGGGATCACCGGACTGCAGCGGTTCAGAAGCGGCGAACCAGGCAGTGGTCTGTAACTTGCATCCAGATTGGGGTCGCCAGGTCCGGTGCCGTTCGTGCCGCGGGCCGTGCCGCCCTGAAAGTGGTTATTCGCGATCGTGACGCCAGTGGCCGGAAACGTACCGGTAGATCCCATACTGCCGAAGCAGGAGTCCTGAATCACACAGTCCGCGACGCTGAAATTGGGATTGTCCGCGCGGAAGTTGAATACTGCGCCCAGGTGCGTGCATTGCCGCATGACGATATTCTGATGATGGTGTTGCCACTGCGTCTGGTAGGCACCGCTGCCGTACATATCGAAGATGCACAACTGGAATCCGATGTCCTTGGCGTTGCCCGCGGCGTAGGACTGGAACATGATCGGCTGCTGCGTGAGCGCCACGGTCTTATAGCGCTGCACAAGGATGTTCGACACGACCGCTCCCTGCGTGTCGTACTGGAACGCGTCGGCGTGCATGACAAACCAAGCCCAGCCTGTGTCTCCGGCTGCCGTCGCGCTCGCATCCCCAGTGACGACGGTCTGCTTGAGCGTATTGCTCTGCGTATAAATGTTAAAAGGTTCGTGGGTGGCGAGGGCTCCCGTCAGGAATTGCACCTGAAGCTTGTTCGAGGGACCGCTCCAGACGATCAGCGTGGGCGAACCGCTCCATTGAATGGTCGTGCGATTCGTTTCGGAATCGTAGGTGGCGCTCTCGACCGTCAAAGTCTCCGGCTCATGCTGGCGCGAGTAGTATTCACTTGGTTGGCTAACGTTGTAGTTCCAGACGGAGGCTCCCGTGCAAGCCGCGGAGTACCACCCGAGCGAGTCACCCGATACCGTGGCATGTGAGTTACGGTACATGTGGAAGCCCGACGTGGTGAAGTTGACGACAGTGCACTCGCACATGTAATGGTAGATCGGGTCCTGATCGCGTACCATGCGTCCCATCACCAGTTGGTAATACGCGTGCGGTGGACCGGACGCACCATTCGGGTCGATGAAGTTGCAGTGTTCCCACACGTAGGCCGAACTAGCGCTCGGATAGCCGTAGAAATAGCCAACCTTTGACATGTCCCATTGGATGTTGTGAAAGTGCACGCGCACGGCCCGGAGGCTGTA
The DNA here is from genome assembly GCA_029564025.1 of Armatimonadota bacterium. Taxonomy (GTDB): domain Bacteria; phylum Armatimonadota; class DTGP01; order JAKQQT01; family JAKQQT01; genus JAKQQT01. The sequence goes on from JAKQQT010000267.1 coordinate 3,921, forward strand.
ATATTCAGCGGGCATGCGGCGCACGGTCCGACTGAAGATCACATCGCCCAACGACAGACCGTCTGCTGGCTCTATCGTGATCAGCCGCGTATTGACGTTGTTTGAGCTACCGTTGCTGTCTTCCAGATACGTTCCAGCGTCCACCTTGACAATTGCGCCGTCTGGGGCGCTTTGCAGCGCCTGCGTAAGACTTGAATAGTCGCCGCCGGACTGCTTCAGCGTCTTTACTGGCCGTGCGATCGTACTGTGGCCGTTGAAGGTAAAGGGCAGCGGTCC
>JAKQQT010000246.1 GCA_029564025.1 Armatimonadota bacterium
ATCCATCTTGGCGTCAGTCAGGACGACCTTCTCCCAGAGGCTCCGCAACCCCGCATCGTCGAGGCCGCCCGGACCGACATGGACGCACGGCGTTGCGAGATCACGATGGGACCGGGTCTGAAGATTCCAGCGGCGGCATAAGTCGTCAAAGGCCTCATCCAGACGCAGCATCCTCCGCATCGAGCCATACTTCACGACAAGCGCCGGGATGGGACCTTCTCCGTCCGTCGCCTCGGGCGGTCCGACCTCCACGTATTGCTGGCCCGGTTGCACGCCGCCGCCGTAACCGCTGCCGTCACCGAATCCACCGGAGGCGTCCATGTCACTGGTCTTGCGAAGCCAAGTGATAGACAGGGACAGGGCGCTGTCCGGAGCGCCGACACGGCCGATCTGGATGGATTCCTTGATACGTTCAAGGGCCGGATGGCCATGAAACAGGCTCCAAACCGTCGGATCAACGGTGTTGCCGTGTCGAACCTCGCCGGGCTCGTCCCGGCCGTCCAGAATCCACTGAATGGTCTGAGGCGAACCGAGGTTGGCATGCAGACACAATGCTTCGAGCAGCGTGGACTTGCCTACGTTGTTCTTGCCCAGGAACAGATTGATGTGGCCGAGTTGGTCAATCTTGATGTAGTCGAACGCCCGGAACTGGCGTATTTCAAGGCTGTCGAAGAGCGGTGTGGTCATCAGGTCGTCCTCCCCACAAATGCGGTTCGCCAATCCCGTAATGCCTCCAAGTCCGCTTTCAGTTCATCGGGCGTGGGAGGGGCAACCGGAGCTTCATTCGGCTGCGAGTGTTCATAGCGGGAATATTTGGTCATCATGTCATCGAATAACTTGCAGTCCGCTGCCGTAATGCGTGCCAGCTTGTCCAGCTTGCCCTGGGTATTCACTGCGCGCCGGAAGCGCTGAACGACATCCGCCAACAGTTCGCATTCGATCATGCGTTCGAGCAGAATCCGAAAATCGCTGCAAATGGCCTTTGCAAGTGGCGCATAAGCGGTCTGCCCCTCTTCGTCATGTGCCTTTCGGGCCTTTGCCAAGTTCTCGTTCAGAAGAGCGTTGAGCGCCTTGTCCGGTTTCTTTGCAAACAGCGGTGTGTCGCCCGGTTCACCAGTGCCCCAGGGCTCGCATCTGACGCAGGTAACCTTGGGCT
>JAKQQT010000260.1 GCA_029564025.1 Armatimonadota bacterium
CCAGACGATGATCTCTTCCGCCGCCGAAGACCATTTCGTTACCGTTTTCTTGAGCCCGTCTGGGAATGATATCTCCTTGATCAGACCACCACTTACCACTTCCCAATTGGCTTTACAGAGTTCACGCCACTCCGCCAGGCTCTTCCGTTCGCCGGTTATGGAATACGGCACGTTGTCATTGTTTCCGGCACTCGTTTTTTCGATGATGCGCTTTTGCGGTGATCTGCTTCGCCCCGCAAACCACGCAACCACATCTCCGGTTTTCACAATAAGCCCCTTGCTCCGCAATGCCTTGGCGATGGCCTTGACCACATCGCTGTCGGCATCCTTCATCTGGGCGTTAAGCGTTGAGGCAAGCCGGAATCCCTGTGCCTGCACCTCGAGCCGTCCGGAAGTGACGCTGTCCTTGCTAATGGAGTCCAGAAATGGCCGTATCTCCTCGTCATTCGACAACCTCGCCATTGCCACCAGTTTCTCAGCAGAGGTACCTCGGATGTCGTTATCGTAGAGGCGCCATTCCTTGCCGTTGGAGAGCACCACCCAGCGCCTTCCGTTCTGGTTGGCGTAATTCAGCGCCTGGCCCGCGTGGTTGTCGGCAAGGTGCACAGACCACGCCTTGGCCTCCAGAAACCATTCGCACGAAGTACCCTTCAGAATCGTGTAATCAGGGAACTGGTTCTGGTTGTCGGCGCCGCGGGAGACGATGTCGAAGTGGTCGTATCCCAGCGCGTGCAGAATCGGCACGATCACCCAGTCACACGTGCACGATTCGTTGGGCGGCGGATTGCCTTCACATAATCGGGCTTTCTCGATCGCTTCCGACAGGTTCATCGGTGTCCTCCGGGCGGGGATGGCGGGCCTGGCGGCACGCCAAGCCTCTCTGGTACTATAATAGCAACGTAGCAGATGAGTTCCCGGGCACGGGTCCGCGCTTTCCACCCCGGCGGAGCCCGCGCCATTCCATAACGTTCTGTTCCGCACTGCCGGAAGGAGATCGCCTTATGAACCTGCTAGCCCGATCGCTGAAAGCGATCCTCTCTCTTGCCGTCGGCCTGGCGGTGACCGGGATTTACGCTCCCGCGAACGCTCAGGACTGGGCCGACCCCAGCTACCGGTACCGCCGCCCCCTGACGGTTACCAACTCGCTTTCTGATTCCTCCCTGCCAGCCGGCGAAGTTGTCGCGCTTTCCTATATCCCCAATTACGGGGCGTTCGACGACAAGACCCGCACGGACGGCAAGGACGTCAGGATTTTCTACCACAACGGCTCCGCCAATGTGGATGTGCCGCAAACCGTGCTTCCCATGGGCTCGTCGGCAGGCAAGGTTCTGTTCACATTGCAGAATGCCGTTCCGCCCGCCGGCCCCGCCTACGGAGCCACCGAAAACCTGAATGCCGGCTACACGGGCTATGCAAGCCTGCCCACCGGCACAAGACTGGTGTTTGCCTCCGTGGACGACGCCCACGCGGTGATCACTCTGCCGTTCGAGTTTCCGTTCAAGAACGGGAAGACCGACCAGCTTCTGGTCGCGATTGACGGCTATGTGGTACCCGGAGGCCAATCCACCGACAACTACCTGCGCTACGACATCGACGGTATCGAACAGGCCCGATTGGGCACCTTCATCGGACCGTGGGTTTCCGACTGGGCCATCTCGGATTCGTCCACGATGGGGGTATGGGCGGACACTTCCAACCCCGCCCAGGTCGTTGTCCGCTGGGAGGTTCAGGCCTCGGCGGAAGGCCCCGTTCTGGCAAAATTCGCATTGATTCTGAAGCCGGATGGAACCATCCGTTTTGTGTACAGCGATATGGTGCAGGATTCCGGGCTCGGTTATTCACTTCCGAAGTACGGACTTGGGCTCGGTTCCGAAGCGCTCAGCCTGCTGACGGAACCGTATTCCCTCGATATGTCGAACCAGCCGGATATTCTGTACACGCAAACGTTCCCCGTTCCGGGTCAAGGCACGGGGTACTGGGTGTACTACGGCAATCCGGCGGATACCGGCTACCGGCCGAACACCCCGCCAGGCTCCAAACTCATTGAATACCAGTTCGATTCCGGCACCGAAGGATGGGTGGGCGCGACCGGCATGCAGGTGGGTACCGTCACCGCATCAGGCGGAATCCTGACGGTATCCCCAAGCGTCAGCGGCGGTCACCCGATGGCCTACGCGGCGACCATGGCCGATATCGGCGACCAGGTGGTTTACGCCAAGATACGGCCGGATCCCGCCCACGTGTACGGCCTGGAAACCGGCATCATGGCCAGGTGCGGTGACGGAAACGGCTACGGCTTCATACTGGACGGATTCGGCAGTGCCGGCGGCTTCATAAGCCGAACCGGACCCGGGGTGGCGAATGACTACTCCATCTTCGAACAACATCGTCCGTCCGACAGCGGCCTGCTTCCCTATTCCTGCATCGTCGGCCAGTGGAACTACCAGGTGATGAAGGTCACGGGCGCCGGCGCCGACATCAAGTTGCGCGGACGCATGTTCCACGACGGCGAGTCGGAACCCGCATCATGGCTGGTGCGCGCCGATATGTCCTTCGACGACCGCTCCGACCGGCGATGGGACCAGGGCAAACTCGGTATCACCGGTTGGGGCGACTGGCACCAGCTTGACTGGGCTTACGTCGCCGCCAACGGCCTGGCCGAAGAAGCCGGCTACCTGTACGGCGCCGAGCAAGCCATGCCTCCGCCCGCCGGGTACGGGGCGCTGACCGGTATGGTGACCGATTCGGCCACCGGAGGCGGTATTCCCGCGGCAACCCTTACGCTCACCCCGTTGGGAAGCGGCTCCGGCGCCTCCACGACAACGGATGAAAAGGGGCGCTACTACGTGAACGTGG
>JAKQQT010000269.1 GCA_029564025.1 Armatimonadota bacterium
CCGGGCGGAGTATCTCCCGGGCGCGCTCCAGCGCGGTTCGGTCGATGATCATGGCGCCGAGAACACTCTGTTCGGCCTCCAGATTCTGCGGTGGAAGGATATCACGGGTTGGAAGTCGGTCTACCAATTGCTTTCACCAGAAGGATTTCGTGTAGGGGCGGCCCTCTGTGGCCGCCCAATTCGCAAGGGCGGCCACGGAGGGCCGCCCCTACCGGAACGCCATGTTACATCCCAAATGATAGACTCCCAAAACGGGGTCAGGCGCCGGAAGAAACCTCCGGCGCCTGATAAAAAACCAAAATCCTAAAAACGCTACTCGGCGGCTGTTTCGTCGGTCTCCGCGACAACCGGTTCGGCTTCGGCCACCACTTCCTCCACCACAACAGGCGCCGCTTCAACAACCGGTTCCGGCTGGACGGCTTCGGTGGCTTCCACCACAACTTCGGCGGGCGGTTGCTGGCCTTCAGGATACACCACCACGGTCACGTTGCCGCTCAAGCCGGCATACACGCGAACCGGAATCGGGAACGTGCCGATTTGCTTGATGGCCTGCGTCAGAATGCCGCGCTTGTCGACTTCCTGGCCGGACTCGGTCTTGATGACGTCGGCAATATCTTGCGGGGTCACCGCACCGTAAAGCTTGGCTCCGTCCGGGCTGACGCGGGCGGGGATCAGCAGGCGCAAGCCGTCGATCGCGGCGAGCACTTTCTCTGCGGCACTCCTGTGTTCGGCTTCGCGCTTTTCGGCTTCGGTGCGAATCTTGTCCAGATTGCGCATGTTGCCCTTGGTAGCGGCTACGGCCATACGGCGGGGAATAAGGTAGTTGCGAGCGTATCCATCGGCGACCTTGTGCGCCTCACCGGCCTTGCCGACGCCCTGAATGCTTTGAGTCAGAATCACTTCCATATCAATTGGTCTCCGAAATCTTGTTGTACGCGTGAGCAACCGACTACGCGCCGGCGCGACACAGGGCGCCCAGCCCAGAATGCTGAGTGACCAGAATTCCAGTATACTAACCTGAAAGCGTCAGGTCAAAATTCACGCCGAAGATGGATGCCTCCTCACAGGACGGAATGCGGGTTTACCCTGCTGTGTTTCTATCAGGGAAGCGTATTGGTAACACTTTTACACACCGTTTCGCCGCGTAAATGAACGTCCGCCCTTGCGGAGACACGCGGCCTGCGGTAAAATTGGAGAGGATAGAGCAGATGGCAAAAAAGGTTGAAGTTTTCACGGCGGGTACCTGGCTCTGCAAGGATGCGATGCGCAAGGTGCGTGCCGTTGCATTTCCAAGCGTCCGTATCGTAGAATACAACATTCTGAATCTTGAGGAAGACGACCTGGGTATGCGCAAGTGCGTGGAATACGGCGTCACCTCTGTACCTACGATTGTTGTGGACGGCAAGATTGCGGACTTCTGCTCACGAGGACCGATCACCGAAGGCGCCCTGAGGCGCGTGCAGGTGGACAGGCCCGGCTAGCGCCCCGCGGATACGGAGCGCCGGCCTTGGGAATGATGACGCTTCCAATGATGCGAACAACGCTGGCATTGACGACTCTGCTGATTGCCGCCTTTCTGGCGGCAACCCCCTGTTTCGCCGCGTCCTCCCGTCCCTTCGTTCTTGCCGTCGTCACGGACGGAACAGCCGTAGGCACACTTTCCGGAACACTGGAAGTCTCCGTTTCCGATTCCGTCATCGCCTGGACGCTCTCGTCGGTCAAGTTCCATCCGGGTCCCATACCAGACGGAACGGTCGCCTGCAACGCGGACGCCCTCAACGGCACCGGCACCACACCTCTGTCCGCGCGCGCGGCCGTCAAGGACTTCTGTATCGTTGTTACCCGCGACTCCGGCGTGGATATATCGTACCGGTTCCGCCTCAGCGCCGAAATGGAAGGCGAAACCCTGACCGGTGTCGTTATCGAAAAACAAGCGTAGACTTGGATTCAGGGCTCAGGATTCAGGATTCAGGCAAACGTTGTCTGAATCCTCGTTTTTGGCCTTCCGAATCCTGAATCCCGAATCCTGGATCCTGTTATGTCTTCCGACAAACAACGCATCACGCCGTTGATGACGCAGTTCACGGCAATCAAACAGCAGTACCCTGATGCGTTGGTGATGGTCCGGTTGGGAGACTTCTACGAGATGATGGGCGAAGACGCCGAGCGCGCCGCCCCCGTGCTGGAAATCGCCCTCACGTCCCGCCCCATAGCCAAAGGCCAGCGTATCGCTCTGTGCGGTGTTCCCTATCACGCGGCGGACCGCTACATCGCCAAACTCATTTCAGCCGGATTTCGCGTCGCTATCGCGGACCAGATGGAAGACCCGCGCAAGGCAAAGGGCCTTGTCCGCCGGCAGGTCACCCGCGTCGTCACGCCCGGAACGGTGGTGGAAGAGGGACTCCTTCCGGGACACGCCAACAACTTCCTTGTTGCCGTCGCTCAAGGCGGGGACGCCTTCGGACTGGCCGTGGCCGATGTATCCACAGCAGAATTCCTGGTCACCGAGCTGCGCGGTTCCAATCCCCGGAAGGCGCTTATCGACGAACTCCAGCGGCTGAATCCCGCCGAGGTCCTGCTGGTCCACGACTTCCTGCTGGAAGACGAGATACGCGAACTGATCAACGGCCGCGTGGAATCCGTGCCGCCGCGCACCGACCACCGTTCGCCGTATCAGCGCTTGTGCGAGCACTTTGAAACGGCCTCTCTGCGCGGATTCGGGTGCGAGGAAATGCCCCTGGCCCAGGACGCCGCCGTCGCCGTGCTGGACTACCTGGAGGGGAACCACCTCTCTCCGAAGGAAAGCCTGGCCGGCCTGGCCACATACTCCACCGCGAACTACCTGTTCCTCGACGCAATCGCCCGACGCAACCTCGAACTCACCGCCACGCAGTGGGGCACGAAGGGAACAAGCCTTCTTCAGGTTCTCGACCGCACGGTGACTCCTGCCGGCGCCCGCCTTCTTCGCCAGTGGGTGGAACACCCGCTGTTGGACCTGGCCGCCATCAACGCCCGGCAGGACGCCGTCGAGGAATTCGCCGGTTCCACCATCCTGAGGCACGATACCGGAACCGCACTGAAAGGCATCGCCGACCTGCCGCGTCTCGTCTCCCGCGCCTCCACCGGAATCGCCTCGCCCCGTGACCTGGTTGCCCTGCGCCGCTCGCTGGAACAGATACCGGAACTGACCGACGCGCTGAATGACTGCCGGTCGTCTCTTCTGCAGGTTCTGCGTGACGGATTGGACCCGTGCGCCGATGTTCGCCAACTGCTGGAGTCCGGCCTGATCGACGATCCTCCGCTGAAGATGAACGAAGGGGGGGTCATCCGACCAGGTTTCCGCCCGGAACTGGACCACATGCGCGATATGGCCGCCAACGGCCGCCAGTATATCGCCAACCTGGAAGCCGAGGAACGCGAGAAAACGGGCATCAAGAACCTGCGCGTCGGCTTCAACAGCGTGTTCGGCTACTACCTGGAGGTCACAAAGTCGAACGTCGGGATGGCGCCCGAATCGTGGATTCGCAAGCAGACCACCGCCAACGGCGAGCGCTACATCACCCCGGAACTGAAGCGGCTGGAAGGGGAGGTGCTCGGCGCCGACGAGCATATCTCCGCGCTGGAATCCCAACTTTTCGATGAAATCCGAGACACGGTGGCCGCGCAATCCCCGCGCCTGCTGGCGCTTTCAGCGGCGGTCGCCCAGGTGGATACTTTGTTGAGCCTCGCGAAAACGGCTTCAGAGGGGCGTTATGTCCGGCCGGAGGTCAACTCCGGAACCGAAATCCGCATCACGGCCGGCCGCCACCCCGTGGTCGAACGCTCGCAGGACGAGGCGTTTATCCCCAACGATACGTTGTTGAACGACGAAGAGCGGCTCATCGTGCTCACCGGCCCGAATATGGCCGGCAAATCCACGTATCTGCGTCAGGTGGCGCTCATCGTGCTGATGGCGCAGATGGGCGGTTTCGTCCCGGCAGACGCGGCGGTCATCGGTGTGGTGGACCGCATCTTCACCCGTATCGGCGCTCAGGACGACCTGTCTGCAGGGCAATCCACGTTTATGGTGGAGATGACCGAAACGGCGAACATCATCGCCAACGCCACGGACCGGAGCCTGGTGGTATTGGACGAAATCGGGCGCGGCACCAGCACCTACGACGGCCTCAGCATCGCCTGGGCGGTGGCGGAGCGCCTGGCGGAAGTCGGGTGCAAAACCCTTTTCGCGACGCATTACCACCACCTGAACGACCTGGAGAAAACGTGCGAGGGTGTCCGCAACTACCGCATTGCCGTGCGCGAGGACGGGCACCACATCCTGTGGTTGCGCAAAATCGTGCGCGGGGGAACGGACAAGAGTTACGGCATTCAGGTGGCGCGTCTGGCCGGCCTTCCCGACACGGTGATTGCCCGCGCCCGCGAGGTTCTGGGCCAGTTGGAAACCAACGCAAAGCCCGCGCCCCAGGTCGCGAAAACCCAACATATCCAACTATCACTGTTCGAGGCCGAGGAACCGCCAGTGATACAGGAACTGCGCGCCCTGGACACCGACACCATGTCCCCCATCGAAGCGCTGACACTGTTGCACCGGTGGAAGCGGGACGTTACTAAAGGTTGAACACCACCACCAAGGTTTCGGCGAACCAGAAGGCTGAAGGCTCAAGCGGGTTGATATTCGATGGATGGGATGTGATAATCATAGCAGAACGTACGTTCGTTCTTGCTATACGGCCACCCGTTTCACACAATGTGTGTTATTGCATGGGCTTGCTCTGTGAAAATACTCATCGAGCCGTCGCCGTAGAGCAGGTTGGCGACGGTGTAGTCTATCTCTTTGAGCAGTAACCTTCCGCCAATTTCCAGGATGGTGCCGGAGCGGGACATCATGGGCAGTGTCTTGGTCGTCCCATCCTCATGATGGAACTCCCCCAGGCGGGTGTCCGTGCGCTTGAACTGATCTTTCCGTTTTCCGTGGAACGTGATGGTGTTCACGAGGGCGATGTGCTCGTCGGGACCCAAGGGCGGGATACCCGATGCCAGTTGCGCGTTGCGTGTAATCCAGTCAGTGAGGCGGGCCATTCCGGCGGTTGTGACGCTCGAAGCAACGCTGTCAGGAGGCCGGCGCCACGGATGTCAGGGTGAACTAAAGATATTTCGCGCAGGCGCTTGACGCGGCTTGCGTAAAGACGTATACTTGAATTTGCCGGTGGAAACACCGGCGACCCAAGTGGCGGTGTCGATCTCGACACTGGAATCTGGGAGACAAGCGAGAGCAAATTCGGAAATTCTTGACATATACCGCCCAAAGCGGTTAACGTGAATTTCAGAACCTCTCCGCCACCCGGCGATAGATGCCAGGTAGCGGGGATTTTTTGTCGCCCCTGCGCAATTCGCGCATTGGTGGCAAGCACCTTGACAATCGAGCAGCGTATCTGGTGAGTAAGGAAGACCCGTGATTGCTTAGTGTCGTTGTAGCGACGGCGCATCAGAGAGCAAGCGCGGGCAACATGCAAGTAAACGAGCAGATCGGACTTGCATAGCGAGTGAAAGTCAGTCAACGAGCGCGTAAAGCGTTTGTTGTTGAATAGAAACTTCTATGGAGAGTTTGATCCTGGCTCCGGACGAACGCTTGCGACGTGCCTGAGAAATGCAAGTCGAGCGGTTCTGAGGGCTGAACGGTGAAGACTGAGGGCTGAAGATGGAATTCAGCCTTCAGCCTTTGGCGTTCAGCCTTCAGGATAGCGGCGAACGGTCGAGTAACACGTAATCAACCTGCCCTCAAGTCTGGGATAGCCCTTGGAAACGGGGAGTAATACCGGATGGTCTCCTGTAGCGGCATCGCAATGGGAGTAAAAGCTGGTCTGCTTGAGGAGGGGATTGCGGCCTATCAGCTGGTTGGTGGGGTAACGGCCTACCAAGGCGACGACGGGTAGCTGGTCTGAGAGGATGGTCAGCCGGACTGGGACTGAGACACGGCCCAGACTCCTACGGGGGGCAGCAATCAGGAATCTTGCGCAATGGGGGGAACCCTGACGCAGCGACGTCGCGTGAAGGACGACGGCCTTCGGGTTGTAAACTTCTTTTATCTGGAACGAGAATGGACGGTACCAGAAGAATAAGCCCCGGCTAACTCCGTGCCAGCAGCCGCGGTAATACGGAGGGGGCGAGCGTTGTCCGAATTTATTGGGCGTAAAGCGCGTGTAGGCGGGTGATCAAGCCTGTGGTGAAAGGTTGGGGCTCAACCCCAAGAGTGCCGTGGGGACTGGTCGCCTGGAGGCAGGCAGAGGAGAGCGGAATTCCTGGTGTAGCGGTGGAATGCGTAGAGATCAGGAAGAACACCCGTGGCGAAGGCGGCTCTCTGGGCCTGTCCTGACGCTGAGACGCGAAAGCGTGGGGAGCGAACAGGATTAGATACCCTGGTAGTCCACGCTGTAAACGATGGATGCTCGGTGTCGGGGGTATCGACCCCCTCGGCGCCTAAGGTAACCCGGTAAGCATCCCGCCTGGGGAGTACGGCCGCAAGGTTGAAACTCAAAGGAATTGACGGGGGCCCGCACAAGCGGTGGAGCATGTTGTTTAATACGTCACTAACCGTAGAACCTTACCAGGTCTTGACATCTTCGGAACCCGGCTGAAAGGCCGGGGTGCCCTTCGGGGAGCCGAAAGACAGGTGTTGCATGGCTGTCGTCAGCTCGTGTCGTGAGATGTTGGGTTAAGTCCCGCAACGAGCGCAACCCTCATCCTGTGTTGCTACCGGGTCAAGCCGGGCACTCTCAGGAAACTGCCCGTGCAAGCGGGAGGAAGGTGGGGATGACGTCAAGTCAGCATGGCCCTTACGACCTGGGCTACAAACATGCTACAATGGCGCGTACAGAGGGCAGCGATACCGCGAGGTGGAGCCAATCCCAAAAAGCGCGTCCCAGTTCGGATCGGAGTCTGCAACTCGACTCCGTGAAGTCGGAATCGCTAGTAACCGCAGGTCAGCGATACTGCGGTGAATACGTTCCCGGGCCTTGTACACACCGCCCGTCACGTCACCTGAGTCTGTTGCACCCGAAGCGCCTGGCCCAACCGCAAGGGGGGAGGGTGTGAAGGTGTGGCCGGTAAGGGGGACGAAGTCGTAACAAGGTAGCCGTAGGGGAACCTGCGGCTGGATCACCTCCTTTCTAAGGACACTCGGGGTAGCCCGAGATGATCTCAGGTCGGTGGTTCTGAAGGCTGAAGGCTGAAAGGCTGAATGCTGAA
>JAKQQT010000270.1 GCA_029564025.1 Armatimonadota bacterium
AGGTTGCCGTCGGAACCCCGGCCTCGTCATACGTGGTCGAAGAGAGCACGCTCGCCGTCGCGCCCGGTTGCAGGCCGATGGACTTCATGCCCAACTGCCTGCTCTTCTCCTGATGCCCACGTGTCGCGCCGCGAATCTCCACAATCGCATTTCCGCCAATCCGCATCCGTGACACAAAGCGGTTCACCGCATCGAAGTTCATAAGTACCTCCAAAGGCTGTACGTCGCAGGCCGCCGGATTCCGTAGGTTACCGAATCCTGTTCAATCGTCATTGAGAATCCGTCCACGTAGTAGACCGCGCCGTTGACGACCATGAAGTCGCCAAACCTGACAGGCGGTTGCCATTCGCAGTCGCACGTCACAACGAGCCTCGCCTTCGTGAGCCACGCCATCCAGCCGCACACCGCGTTAACCTGCGCCTGTGTGCAGAGACTGGAATCCGCGATAATCATCAACCTGCGCCGCCCCAGCCAATTCGACGGGCGGTTCGCCTCTGTGATGCGCGGGTCCATGCTTACCTCGTCCCTGTACCACGCATAGAGCGGATTCCCGCCGGGTGCTTGTCCAACAACGAGCAGGTCGTTGCACTCGGGTTTCAGTACCCGTTGGCTCCACTTCTGGACGACGCTCTTGATCGTTGCACCAGCCGCCACAGCCGCCTTGTGCGTCAAGTACAGCGTCGCCGCCACGCTACCCGCCCACGGCGGGAAAAACCGGAACTTCACCACGCCGCTCACCGGAGCAAAGTCCATGTGCCAGTTCAAATACGTAGACTGCAACGTCCGCAGGAAATCGGCGGCGGGTGTCATACCGTCGGCTTGCAGGAAGCCGCCTGTATCGCCTGTCTGATTACTGCCCCTGCTGGCCGTCCTCGCCGCCGTCGTTGTCACGTAGTACCGCGATGACGACACACCGCAATACTCAAGCACGGCCTTGATAGCGTCGCTCACGAGGTAGCCGTCCATGTTTTCCGTGCAAGGCAATATCGTCCCGGCCAGGTCTTCCCACTCGTCCACGCACGTAAACGTCACGCGATTCAGGCTGTCCCACTCGCTCCGCTCCGGGTCCATC
>JAKQQT010000273.1 GCA_029564025.1 Armatimonadota bacterium
CTCATCGTGACCTGGTTCACCTCCATGGTTTGGGCGAAGCACATGAAAAAACACCCCGACTGGCCGCGACACCTTGCCAAACTCGCGCCGGAAACGGTGAAGCAATGGACCGGCGACTTTCTCATCCGCTCGCGCGATGACGGGCGCACATGGAGCAAACCCGAGAAACTGTCGAACTACGCCCAGACCCCGCACGGGCCCATCCTCCTCAAGGACGGCGCCCTGCTGCAGATCGGCCGCACGTCTTCCGTTGCGGAAGGCAACGCGAACGGACGCTTCGCCAAGACGATCATCAGGGTGTCCAGGTCAAGAGACGCCGGGCGCACCTGGGAGGTCCTCTGCCCGGAAATCCCGGCCGCGCCCGGTGAGAATGACGCGTCAAGCATGTTCCATGAGCCGCACGCCGTCGAGCTGGCTGACGGCACGCTGGCCGGGCTCGTGCGGTATCATGGCGACGACCATTGCATGCGCGCGACGCGGTCCGTAGATGGCGGCAAAACGTGGACGACGATGGAGAAGACGCCGATGGTCGGCCTGCCGCCGCATTTGATCGCGTTGCCGGACGGGAAACTCGTGAACGTCTACGGACGCAGGATCGCGCAATTCGGCTACGGGGAATTCGCCTGCATCTCGGATGACGGCGGCAAGACCTGGGATGCCGCAAACGAGATCATGCTCCAGCCTTCCTCCAACGACGACCTCGGGTATCCGGCATCCTGTCTGCTGCCGGGCGGCGACCTCCTCACCGTCGACTACCAGAAACGCGCGCCCAAGGAGAAGCCCGTTCTCATGGCCACAAGATGGCGAGTAACACGGTGACGGTGTGACCCAGGGTTCAAAACACAAACAGGACAAGGAGTGCACAATGAAACAACTGTTGCTAAGCGTCGCCTGCGGCGCGCTCATGTCGGTTGAAGCCGTCACGTTGCCGGATCCTGTGATCTGGTGGACGATGGATGAAGCGGCTGCCGGAAAAATCGTCGACGCAAGCGGGAATGGAAACGATCTGACGCTCGGCCCCGGCCTGTCCTTGGTGGAGAGCCGCGTCTCGGGCAAGGCGCTTGCTTCCGACGGGACAACGAACACGTGGGGCACGTTCCCATGCCCGGCCCTCACGAGCCGCACGGTGTCGTTTTGGCTATACCGTAATCCGGCGGACAATGACGCATCAATAACGAGCGCGGAAAACAAGTATCCCTATGTCTTCAACGGGTTGTCCGGCATGAGCCTCATGTTTGAAGGCACGTCGGAGAGTTTCAGGCAAAGCGTGGGCCAGACGGGGTTGGCGCCCTTTGTGTTTACAGGCTCTTTCAGGACGTGGTGAAGCCACCATGCTTTCACGCTTGAAGATACAGGCGCGAAGGACGCAGCCACGGGGAACGCGATCTGCCAGTGGAACTATTATCGTAACGGCGTGCTGGTGCACGCCAAGACGAATCTTGTCGCTTCCGGTTCGATTGAAGTCGCCCAGTCTGCCGTGCCTTTTATGAATCAGGGCAAGTCAGGCGCGAAGCGTCCTGTTTGGGGGCAGATCGATGAGTTCCGCGTGTTCGGCACGGCACTCTCGGCCGAGCAGGTCAGCGCAGAATTCCGGCGCCCGCTCGATGCGCGCGACCCCAAACTGATCGGCCGCTGGAGCAT
>JAKQQT010000312.1 GCA_029564025.1 Armatimonadota bacterium
CCCGCTAATCGGGTCAGCGGCGATATAGTCATCGCCCTGCTTCCCGCACAGTAAAATCCAATGCTGCTGAACCGCGCCGCCTGGGTAGTAATCCACCTTGACAATAACGGGTATCCCACTTGCCAGCCGCGTGTCAATCAGTGTGAGCGGGGCGGGCGTGCTTTCGCAATCCACGTAATCGCGGATGGTGATGTCGGGATAAACCGCCGACAAGCTCCAGAACTTCCACAGGTTGCCGTTGGCGTACCCGTTCACGCGTATCATCGCTTGATTGAGCAGGTCGGGGTTCGTGTTCTTGCCGTAATGAGCGCATACCATCGTTGCCGAAGTCAGCAAGCATCCGTACCCGCCAATCGTGGAAGCGGACGTGCCCAGCTTCTTGTACCGCCAGAGCGGGTCTTTCTGCGAGAACAGCGGGGTCTCAATCAGCCCGCCGCCCCAATCGCGTGCGACATACGCCGATGCAACCCAGCCCGCTTGATACGGTTCGTCTACTGTCCGCATCCTGTACCAGTTCGGGACAATCTCATAAACGTTCAGCCGTCTATCAGGAAACAAATCGCCCAAGTCTGCTGACTGCGTGGTGGGCAGGGCGCGGATATTCAGGTACGGGTCAGCGGTAACAATCCCCTCGAACAGCGGCTCGTCAGGGTCGGGCGGTTCGGGTGGGGGCGGTGGTTCTATTGGACCGTCATACCCGAAGTACGTCAGCACCGCCGTATCATCCCCGTTCCAGCGGTCATAGTCAAGCGTCCGGCTTGCGACGTTGAACAGGGGCGGCGTGTACCCACCCGTCTGGTGGATGAGCCAATTCGTTACGCCTGCGGGTAGGCGCGGGGGCGGTGTCTGCTCCGGCGCGTAAGCCGCTCCGGCGGGTATTGACGCGTAATCCGCTAACCACCACTCAATCCCAGCCGGAAGCCTTGCAACGTCCAGATACGGGTTCACCCACGTTGCCCGTGAGTAAATCATCGGATAACGTCCCGTCCGTGTCTTGACGTACTCCAACGCGCTAATCGTCCA
>JAKQQT010000324.1 GCA_029564025.1 Armatimonadota bacterium
GTTGGACAGAGCCTCGGCATGGGCGATCCGGAACGCGCCAAGCGGGCGGCGTGGACCGCCGTGCGCCAATCGATGATCATCATGTCGATCATGGGCGCCCTGTTCTACGTGTTCGCCGATCCCCTGGCCGCCAAGCTTGCGGCTAAGGATGCCGCCCCGTATGCCGCGTCGTATCTGCGCATCAACGCCTTCTGCGAGCCCCTGCTGGCGGTGGCAATGACGCTGGGCGGAGCGTTGCAGGGCGCGGGCGAAACGATCAAGCCGATGTTCGTGATGATTCTCACGATGTGGGGCGTGCGCCTGCCGGCCACGTGGTACCTCGGCCTTCGGCTCGGTTACGGCGCGGACGGCGCGTGGTGGGCCATGTCCGGCTCCACGATGGTTCAGGGCCTGATGATGGCGTTTGTGTGGCGGCGAGTCGCGTGGCGGCACAAGAAGGTCTGAATGAGGATTCGGGGGTCAGGATTCGGGATTCAGGTCGGAAAACACCCCTAACCCCGCCCTTCGCCTATACGGGCGGCCGTATGGCCGGGCACCCCTTCCCCACTGGGGAAGGGGATGGGGGTTAGGGAAATCCATTCTTCCGCCCTTACGGCCGGTACGGCATGTCCTGCTCGCCGTGGTCCTGGGCGGTGGGATCGAAGAATTTTCGGTTGACGAGGGAGTAGGAACCGTCGGCGCAACGGCCTTCGTTGATGTGCTGGAGGAAATCCTCGGAGAAGAGGGTGAGGGCGCTTTTCACGGGTTGCGAACACCGCTCCACGAAGTCGCAGATTCCCTGGCCGGGTATCCATTCCGCCACGTCCATGATGTAATCCAGGTATTCCGTGCCGACCACGCCGCGCCGCAGGTCGGTGAGGTTGCTGTAAATGACCGAGGTGCCCATTCCGCAACCGGCGCACTGGCGACAGCACATCCGCTCGTACCAGCGCTGGATTTTGATACACTCCTCCACCAGGCACATACCCTCCGGTATGACCCACGTGGCGCCGACGCTGAGTTGAGAACCGGCGGACGCGATGGTGGAGTAATCGATTGGAACGTCGATGGCGTCGCCCTTGATGAATGCGGTGCCGGGACCGCCGGGTGCCACGGCTTTCACCTTGCCGCCGTCAATCACGCCGCCGGCTATGTCTTCCAGCAACGTTCTCAGCGATGTTCCCGCTTCCACCTCAAACACGCCGGGGTTGTTGACCGGGCCCATCACGGACATCAGCAGTGTGCCGGGCGTTTCGGCCGTGCCCATCGCGCGGAACCACGGCGCCCCGTTGGCGGCGATTCCGGGAAGGTGCGCCAGCGTTTCCACGTTGTGCACCAGGGTCGGCTTGCCGTACAGACCGGCCTCCGCGGGGAACGGCGGCTTGTTGCGCGGCAACGGTCGGCGGCCCTCGATAAACTCGATGATGGCCGTTTCTTCGCCGCTGATGTACACGTAATTCGGGTACTTGTCGCCGGGAAAAACCGAAGTCTTTATGTCAAAGTCCCAGCCGGAGCCGAGGATGTTGTCGCCCAGCAGGTTGGCTTCGCGGGCTTCGTCCATGGCGCGCTGGAACGCTTCCAGGGCGTCGTCGTGGGCCACGTCGGTGTAGTAAATTCCCCGTGTGCATCCCGCGCCCCAGGCGGCCAGCAGGGCGCCTTCCAGAACCTTGTGCGGAAAGCGTTCGAGCAGAGCCCGGTCCTTGAAACTGCCCGGTTCGCCTTCGTGGGCGTTGATGATGAGGTACTTGGTTTCAGTGGCCCCGGAGCGCACCGTGCTCCATTTGTTATGCACGAGCCAGCCGATGCCGCGCCCGCGCAGGCCGGAGGTGCGCACGGTTTCCAGCCATTCCTCGGGATTGCGCTTCAGCGCGGCCGCGAAGGCTTCGTACCCGCCTTTCGCGCGGGCCTTGGCGAGTTTGACTTCACCGTATCCGGGATCGGTTAATAGAATCTGTTGCATGGATTGATTGGGCGCGGGTCATTAAGGGAATCAACGTCCGCGAACATGCGGTAGAACTCCTCGTGCCCGCGCGGCGTTCCCCATGAAAGCGGGGCGCGAGGATACTGCCTGGTTCCCCGCGCCCGAATCTACGCCGTCCGGTCGGGACGGTTATCTGTCTCAGAATCTGAAACCAAGCAACAGGAAGATGCCGTCCATCTTGCGGCCTTCCACTTTCTCTAATGGGTAGATGTACTTGGCTTCGACCTGCATATTGGCGGCGGTTTCGGTGCCGATGGACACGGTGGCGACGCCGACCGTTTTGTCCTTGTCAACTTCCGTGGTCTTCACGGAAGCCATCTGGGCGCCAAGGCCGATGCTCAGGAAGGGAAGGTTCTCCCGGGCCGAAGCAACGTCGCCCATGCGCATTTTGCGGTTGAAGGTCAGCGTCAGGGATGACATTTTCTCCTCGATGCCTCCCTTTTTCTCGGTGTACAAAGCTTCGACGCTGTAGGCGATGCGCTGGTCCATCTTGTTCAGCTGGTAATCAAGCCCGCCGCCCAGCCAGTTGCGGCCGAGGTCTTTCGCCTCGTCACCGCTGGGCAACAATACGCCAGCCTTGAGCATCACGCGTTCGGGCAGGATGGGCTTCTGGGCAAACGAAGACACGCACACAGTGGCCAAAATGGCGGTGGCGGCGAGGCCGCGGGTGAAAAACTTCATTCTCTCCTCCATGTTCAAATGCGATCGGGCGGACAGCCTGGTGTGATTGCCGGGCGCGTAAGCGCGGCAGGTGCATCGCCGACCATATGGATGATAGGGCGAAAGCCAAGCCTAAAAGAAGAGGGAGCCCGGATGGGCTCCCTCAACCTTGTTTCACCTGCCTGATGGGCAGGTTACGCTTTGCGGCGGCGGATCAGCGGAAGAACGCCAAAGCCGAGCAGGGCCAGGGTGGCGGGCTCGGGAATGGCGGTCGCTTTGCCGCGCAGTCGCAGGTAGTAGCTGAACTGGTAGTTCGGGTTGCTCGGATCCGGTTGCCATACATAGGCTTCGTCCGGCATTTCGTACACACCGTTCAGGTCGTCGTCGATGAACAACAGGTCGTCGCTGGTGCCGACTGTCGGGCCGCCGACGGAAAGCACGGGCGAAGCCAGCGAGCTCAACTCACCGGTAACCGGGTCGATGCAGGCGAACTCAACGATGAAGTTCTGGCCCGGAACGTAAACCGGAGACGGCAGGTTGACTGTTGAGGCGTACAACTTGGTGCCCTTGGAGTCAACACCAATCCAGTCCTGCGAGAATCCTCCCAGGTAATTGGCCGCTGTGGTGGCGCCGCTGTAGTCAGAGCCGGACGGAAGTCCGTTGTACAGGCTGACCACCATGCGGAAGTCCACGGGAAGTACGGGCTCCGGATTATCCGGATCCTGATCCGGAACAGCAACGGCGTACGAAAGTTGAGTGATCTCGTACACATCGGTCGCTGTGTTGAAGTGGCCGTCGTCGATGGTGACGATGGTCGGCCAGTTGCCCGTGCCGCCGTCGGACCAGTAGTAATACGGTCCGCCGGTGTTCTGATAGATGACCGGGTCCTGAGCGTTGGCAATACCAACGAGGCCGATAGCCACTACCGCGATGAGAGCAAGTCTCCTAAGCATAATTTGGAGCGCTCCTTTCTTAGGGAGATTTGAGATACACGGCGTCTAAGCCGGCTGACGCCGATATTCAAAAATGTGCCATAAAGTGGTCCCTAGTCAAGGAATCGATGCTCAAAAGCCAAAAAAGACGAGAAGGGAGGGGAATCGGTTCCCCTCCCTCCTTCGATATGAGCCGAAAAAGACTACTTGCGGCGGCGGATCAGCGGAAGAACGCCAAGGCCGAGCAGGGCAAGTGTGCCGGGCTCGGGAATGGCGGTCTTCGTGCCGCGCAGTCGCAGGTAGTAGCTGAACTGGTAGTTCGGGTTGCTCGGATCCGGTTGCCATACATAGGCTTCGTCCGGCATCTCGTACACACCGTTCAGGTCATCGTCGATGAACAGCAGGTCGTCGCTGGTGCCGACCGTCGGGCCGCCGACGGACAACACCGGCGAAGCCAGATTGCTCAGTTCGCCGGTTACCGGGTCGATACAAGCGAACTCAACGATGAAGTTCTGTCCCGGAACATAGATAGGGGTCGGTAGGGCCACAGTCGCCGCGTACAGCTTGGTGCCCTTGGAGTCGGTTCCAATCCAGTCCTGCGAGAATCCTCCCAGCCAGTTGGCCGGGGTGACCGCGGTGCTGTAGTCCGAACCCGACGGAAGACCGTTGTACATGTTGATGACCATGCGGAAATCCACGGGCAGGGTCGGGTCGGTATTGCCCGGATCCTGGTCTGGAACCGCCACCGCGTAGCGCAGTTCGGTCAGTTTGTACACGTCCGTGCCGGTCGTGAAGTGGCCGTCGTCGATGGTGACGATGGTCGGCCAGTTGCCTGTGCCGCCGTCGGACCAGTAGTAATACGGTCCGCCGGTGTTCTGGTACACGATTGGATCCTGTGCGTTGGCATAACCAACGAAGGCAATCGCAACCAAAGCAACAAGAGCAAGTCTCCTAAGCATGTTGTGGAGCGCTCCTTTCTTAGAGAGATGGATTGATATAAGGCGCCTGAGCCGGCTGGATGGCGCCGTACTTCGTAAAGCATGCAAAAAACGGACCATCCATATAGCGTCCGCGTTCGTTGACAAATAAAAAAGAAGGGAGGGGTATCGGTTCCCCTCCCTTCGATATCGAATGCATTTCAAACGGTTTACTTGCGGCGGCGGAGCATCGGAAGAACACCGAAGCCCAACAGGGCAAGTGTGGCAGGTTCCGGAATCGGATCGACCATGCGGCCGTTCAACTGCAGATAGAAGTTGGCGCGGTTGGAGCCGTCCCCGAACCAGCGCGCTTCAACGGGGCTGTACAACGCGTCCAGGTTGGCATCGCGCCAGTACGTGTCCTCACTCCATCCGACGGTAGGTCCATTCGGATCACTGCCGGCGAAAAGAACGGTGCCTCGCGTGCTCAGCGTGTTGGTGCCGGGCTCCAGAAACTCGAATTCCACGCCCCAGGAGTTGCCGGGGAAAAGAATGGCGCTCGGAAGAGGCATCAATGAAGTCATGACCGCGCCGGGAGAAATGTTCGTAAAAGGTACGACGAAGGAACCCAGCGGATTGGAATTGACGGGATCGGCGGCGGGATTCATGCCGCCGTAGAAAGTCAGTTTCACATCCAGTGAGGCAACATCGGTTCCGGTGACCTGGAAGCCGAAGGCCGCCTGATCCACCAGGATCGGCAACGAGAAATCGCCGGGATTCTGATAGAAGAATCCGTCGTCCAGAGCCCTGCGGGGCTGGATGGCGCTGTTGAAGAAGGGCGAGTTGATGTTCTCGTACACGATGTCAGCCATCACGGCCGGAACACAAACCGCGCACAGAAGGAACAGGAACGTTAGTCTGCGACTCATTTTGGAGCTCCTTGTGTCTTAGGGTCGCAATAGTGATCGCGATTTCGCGATCGCGTCATCCACCTCATCATTATAGGGCAAATGAAGGCCGGCGTGATACCTTGCTGTCAATCGCAACCACGAAAATCGCAAATAGATTGACGCCGCGCGTGCCGCTGAGGTTTCCCGCCTGACGCCGCTGTGACGAAAAACGTCAATCAGCCGGCGGTTATCTTGCGCTGTATGGCGGCCGCCAGCTCGTCGGGCCTCTGGGAGCCGATGAGGATGTTGCCGGAACCTTCCACTTCCAGCAGAACGCCGCGGTTGCCGCTGACGTTATAAGCCATCCCTTTTTTGCCGTAGCGCAGTCCCCACCCGCCGTATTCCAGAAGCGGTTTATACGTGACGGATTCGGCGGACCGTATCTTGCTCCAGGGAATCGTGCGCCGGGTGATCGGGGCGAAGTTGATGCTGAGCTCGTTCGGCATCACTCTGACGGTGAGTTCCGCTTTCATAATCAACCACGCAATTCCCAGCACCACCGCGGAGGACACCAGAAAGATGAGCACCAGAACGGCATCCGGCGTCACGTTGCCGCCGTAAGGTATGCCCATCACCAGTTGCCGGTACACGCCCCACGCCTGCGGCACAACGACGACAATGGGCAGTATGATGATCAGCAGGCGTATCCACAACTGCTCGAAGCGTTGAACTTCCGTGTACTCGGCCAGCGCAACATTGTGCATATTCATCGTTTCCGTTCCTCAGAAGGCGTGATAACCGGATAAACACCGGATAATCTGTGTTACACCGTATAATGATATCGGCAAGAACCGGGCCGCTTTCGAATGACTGCCCTTGACACAGGAGAGTTTCCGTCCATGAAATCAATGACACCGCGCGAACGCCTTCTGACCGCGATCGACCTCGGCGTGCCGGACCGCGTCCCCGCTTCCGTCCACCAGTGGCAACCCTATCACTTGAAGAAGTATATGAACGGATTGAGCGAACTGGAAGCCTTCCGCTACTGCGGCCTCGACGCTTCACTCGGCGTTTTCGCGGCAAAGCCCGTGGAAGATCCCAATTGGAAGGTGGAGGTGGTGAACCTGCCCGCGCCGGAAGGGGAAACGAATGTCCAGCGCATCATCACCACGCCCGAGGGCCAGTTGGAGTATACGATTTCAAGCAATGAAATCACCGGCTTTATGACCACGCACCCGGTGAAGCGCAAGGAAGATATCTACCTGATCGACAAATACATGCCCACTCCGCCCCTGGATGCCGCCGAGTACAAGCGCCGCGCTGACGAAATGGGCGACGACGGCATCGTGCGGACATGCGTGTGGGGCGAGCAGGGAGGGCCGTGGCAGGACGCCGTGTCTCTTCACGGAACCACCGAGATGATTATGGCCGCGGCGGACGACCCGGACTGGGTATTCGCGTTCCTGGACATCCTGTGGAATAAAAAAGAGAAGTGGATGAAGGAAAATCTGCCGGGCCTGCCGGTGGATCTGGTGGAGACGGGCGGCGGCGCAGCTTCTTCCACGGTTATCTCGCCCCGCTACTTCAGGAAGTTCTGCACGCCGTACGACGTCAAGATGCACGACCTTCTGCACGAAATGGGCTTCCGGGTGGTGTACCACACCTGCGGCGGAATGATGCCAATACTGGAAATGATTGTCGAAAACCACTGCGACGCCGCCGAAACGCTGACGCCTCCCTCGATGGGCGGCGACGCGAGACCGCAGGAACTTAAGGAACGCATCGGCGACAAGGTGAGCCTCATCGGAGGCGTGGACCAGAGCAACGTGCTGGAGGTCGGCACGCGGGAGCAGATCTTCGCGCACGTTCGCGAATTGTTCGAAACGTACGGAAAGAACGGTGGTTACGTGATGAGCCCAAGCGACCACTTCTTCCACGTTCCGCTGGAGAATATGCTGATCTACGCCGAAGCCGCGCGGGAATGCGTGTACGGGTAAGCGAAACCACCCGATGACGCTGAAACTGATTGCCTGCGAGGTGATGTACCGGGAACTGTGCTCCGCCGTCGCCCGATCGCCGCATCTGGTCGACATCGAGTTCCTTCCAAAGGGTCTGCACGACCTCGGCGCGGAGGGCATGCAGGCGCGCATGCGCGAAGCCGTGGAAAAGGTGGACGA
This sequence comes from Armatimonadota bacterium, assembly GCA_029564025.1. GTDB lineage: Bacteria > Armatimonadota > DTGP01 > JAKQQT01 > JAKQQT01 > JAKQQT01. Next base: position 7,537 of record JAKQQT010000324.1, read on the forward strand.
GTCGCGGTACGACGCAATCATCCTCGGCTACGGGTTGTGCAACAACGGCCTGCAGGGGCTGACGGCACGTTCCATTCCGATCGTGATTCCCCGCGCTCACGACTGCATCACCGTGTTCTTCGGAAGCAAGGAACGTTATATGACGTACTTCCACGCCAACCCGGGAACTTTTTTTCTCACCAGCGGCTGGATTGAGCGCGGAACAGCGACAGGCGACCTGGCGGAACTTTCCATCCAGCACCAGACGGGCATGGACAGCGCCTACGAGGACCTCGTCGCCAAATACGGCGAGGACAACGCGAAGTACCTGTACGAAATGCTGTGCGACAACGACCGGCACTACAAACAGTTCACCTACATCGAGATGGGTATCGAGCCGGACGACCGATTCGAACAGCACAGCCGGCGCCTGGCCGACGAACGCGGTTGGGCGTTTCGCAAGGAAACGGGCGACATCGGATTGATAACCCGGCTGGTAAACGGAGATTGGAACGACGATGATTTTCTGGTCGTTCAGCCCGGCTACCGCATCGTCGCGAGATACGACGATCACGTCATGACTTGCGAAAAGGTCGCTCCGTGACCAGCCGCGAACGCGTTTTGACCGCCATGCGCCGGAAAGAACCGGACCGCACGCCGCACGACATGGGCGTCGGCTTGACGCCCGGCCAGCAGAGAAACTTCGAGGAACGCACCGGCGAAACAGACGCGGCAAAATGGTTCGGCGCCGATGTGCGGGCGATATCGGCCGACGGCACCCGCGTTCGGACAGACTTCTCAAAATGGCACCCCGACCTTCCGGCACGCGCACGCGTGGACGAATGGGGCATCGGCAACCTTCCCACAGAAAGCGACGCCCCCGAGCATTCGCACCTCAGCGGATTCCTGTATCCCCTGGCCGGCCGGCGAACGGTCTGCGAACTCAGCGAGTATCCTCTACCGGATATCGACGCGCCCTACCGCTACGAAAACCTTCCGGCTCGGGTCCGCGCCTGTCAAGAGGCCGGATACGCGGCGACGGTGGGTATGGAATGCACGATTTTCGAGATTGCCTGGTATATGCGGTCGATGGAAGGATTATTCGAGGATATGCTGGGCCATCCGGAAGCCGCCGGGGTGTTGCTGGACCGCATCACGGAAAAGCGCGTGGCCCAGGCAACACTGCTGGCGTCGTCCG